>CACEHM010000018.1 GCA_902559355.1 uncultured Gammaproteobacteria bacterium | reverse complement strand
GAAAGAATTTTTCAAATTCACGTATGAATGATTCTTTATTATAGTTCTTATTTACTAAAGTTACAGCCTGCGCTACAAATGCTTTGAGCTCCCATTTAATAAATTGTGAACTACCTAAAGATGGATAATGTTTCTTGTTAATATTTGCTTGAGAAATAATCTCATTCCATACAAAAATCATCTCTGAGGATGACAAAAGACTATTAAGAGTTTCAAGCCAAACGCCTTTCCATACTATAGGATCCAGATCAGAAAATATATGTCTAACTTTTAGAGGTAAATCTTTATTCATTGCTAAAACTTCGATATTATACGTCAATATTATATCATTGAGTCTATAATAGATTTTATTAATCGCCACCTTAGCTCAGTTGGCCAGAGCAGGGGTTTTGTAAACCTCAGGTCGTCAGTTCGAATCTGACAGGTGGCTCATATGATTGGTGGTTGCAATGGATAAAATACCTATGACAGTTGAAGGTGAAAAATTACTTAGAGAAGAGCTGTTAGAATTAAAAACCATCATACGCCCTCAAATATCTGAAGCTATCAAAGAAGCAAGAGAAAAAGGTGATTTAAAAGAAAATGCAGAATATCACGCAGCCAGAGAGCAACAAAGTTTTGCTGAAGGACGCATTAAAGATATTGAAGGCAAGCTTTCAAATGCTCAAGTCATAGATATCACTAGGATGCCCGCATCAGATAAGGTTATCTTTGGAACAACTATAATTGTTGCTGACGAAAATAATAATGAAATTACTTATAAAATAGTCGGTGAAGATGAAGCAGATTTAAAAAAAGACAAAATATCTGTTACCTCTCCAATATCAAGAGCTCTTGTAGGAAAAAGTGAAGGAGACGAAGTCACAATAAAAACTCCATCGGGTAATATTATTTATGAAATAGTAGAGGTTAAATATGTCTGATGTTCAAAAAAATGTTCTTGGCGAAGATTTAGAACTATGTGGTTCAAATCCAATTACAGGATATCTAAGAGATGGCTGTTGTAATACAGACAACTCTGATCGAGGTTCTCATACTGTTTGCGCCGTTGTGACAGACGAATTTCTAGAATTTTCAAAATCTCAAGGAAATGATTTAACTACTCCCATACCTGAATTAGATTTTAATGGGCTCATGCATGGTGATTCATGGTGTCTTTGTGCTGATAGATGGCTTGAGGCATATCAAAATCATAAAGCTCCTTACGTAAAACTTAAATCAACAAACATTAAGGCGCTTGAGAAAATCGATTTAGACAGTCTTAAAGAATTTGCTCTCGACATTTCTTGACTTTATCACTCTCAAAAAGAATAATCGTCATATGAAGAAATTATTTTCTACAGCAATTATGCTATTATCTTTTTCAGTGATGGATGTGTCAGCTAATCAATGCCCTAAAGCTCTAGACTTTGAGATTAAACGTCTTGGAGAAGATAAGGTAGAGAATCTTTGTCAATACAAGGGTAAGGTCATACTCGTTGTTAATACTGCAAGTAAGTGCGGTTTTACACCTCAATATGAAGGGTTAGAAAAATTATATTCTGAAAAAAAAGACCAAGGGTTCATGGTATTAGGATTTCCCTCTCATGATTTTTATCAAGAGCCTGCTCCAGAACAAGACATAAAAGATTTCTGTAATTTAACATATGATGTAAAGTTTCCTATGTTTACTAAAGTAAACGTTCGTGGAGAAAAAGCTCATCCATTTTATAAAAACCTTGCAACAGAAACTAATAGTTCACCCAAATGGAATTTTTGGAAATACTTAATAAATAAAGAAGGTGAAGTTGTTAAAAGTTACTCTATGGTTACAAGTCCTGATGGTAATAAACTTACAGGCATGATTGATAAACTCTTATCTGAGTAATTACTTTTGATCTTGAATTAAGGCTAGACTTTTTAAAACAAAGTATGGCTCAACCAAACATTTAATCTTTAAATCTCGTGATATATTTTTCGAATAACTTCCAGTAATTAAAAGTTTTGGTTTAGGCTTACTGCTTTGACATAAGTTAGAGTATATTTCATCGATTGATGAGGAAATCATTACTCTATAACCCTTAGTGATTTGTTTTAAAGTATTTGATTGAAGAATGTTTGAGTTTTTATTTTGATTGATATTGAGCTTAATATTTTTCAAGTTATGTATATCTGAAAAGCAATTACTATATCTCTCAACGCCACTTAATATTAAACCTCCTTTATGGATTCCTGATTCGGTTACATAATCAATACTTATTGCGCTTCCACAGCTCACAATCATAATATTTGTCTTAAAAATTTTGTAGGCAGCTACTATCTGTGCCCATCTATCGGCCCCTAGTTTGCTTGCCTGATTATAACAATTCTTCACTGACAACAAAGAC
>CACEHM010000017.1 GCA_902559355.1 uncultured Gammaproteobacteria bacterium | reverse complement strand
GACCTTGCATGCATTTTATCATCAACTAAATGATTCAATTTAATAATATACATATATCCAATTGTTACAGGACGATCAAACTGTTCTCCTGTTCTACCATCAAAAAGTATAGATTGTCCGCTTGTTGGTAAATCCGCAAGCTCTAGCATTTTTTTGATTTCTTCTTCTGAAGCTCCGTCGAAGACTGGAGTTGCCATAGGCACACCATTTCTTAGATTATTAGCTAAAGTAATGATTTCTGAATCAGAAAACTTCTCTATGGAATATTTAGTAAACCCTGGGCATTCCTTATAAATCTTGGTGATAAATTGCTTTAATTTCTTAACTTCTTGTTGTTCTTTAAGCATTTCATTTATTTTATCTCCAATGCCTCGCGCAGCCCAACCTAGATGAGTTTCTAAAACTTGACCTACATTCATTCTTGATGGGACACCTAGAGGATTCAGAACAATATCAACCGGAGTCCCGTCTTCTCGATGAGGCATATCCTCAACAGGAACAATTTGTGAAATAACACCTTTGTTACCGTGACGGCCTGCCATCTTATCCCCAGGCTGGAGAGTTCTTTTTACTGCTAGATAAACTTTAATCTTCTTTTGAACTCCAGGGCCTAAATCATCTGGCATACTTATTTTTTTTGTAATGTCCTCTAAATCTTGATTATATTTCGATTGAAGATCGTCCAGGCTATTAGCTAGATTAGCTAAGCTGATATTAGTTTTTTCGACTTTACTCTGTATCTTAAAAAGATCCTGATCAGAAATTGACTCTAAAACAGAGTTTGTTAATTTACTTTCTGCTTTTAAATCTAAAACAGGTTTTGACACCATCTTATTCAGAAGAAGTTTTCTAGCTCTAATATAAACCGTTTCTTGATTAATCCTCAGTTCATCTACCAAGTTCTTTTTTACTTCTTCAATCTGATGCTCTTCTATTTCCTTTGCTCTTTTATCTTTGTCTATTCCCTCTCTTGTAAAGACTCTAACGTCTATAACTGTTCCGTCCATTCCTGATGGAACCTTTAGAGATGAATCTTTCACGTCAGAGGCTTTCTCGCCAAAGATAGCTCTTAGGAGTTTTTCTTCAGGTGTAAGCTGTGTCTCTCCTTTTGGTGTGACTTTACCTACTAGTATATCGCCGGATTTTACTTCAGCACCAACATAGACAATACCTGATGTATCTAGCTTATTTAGTAGATTTTCACTAACATTTGGAATATCAGATGTGATTTCCTCTGAACCAAGCTTTGTATCTCTAGCTACACATTCTAGCTCTTCTATATGAATTGATGTAAATCTATCTTCTCTTACTACTTTCTCTGAAACCAAAATAGAATCTTCATAGTTGTAGCCATTCCAAGGCATAAATGCAATCAATAGGTTTTGGCCAAGAGCTAGCTCCCCCAAATCAGTTGATGGGCCATCAGCAATTGCATCTCCAGCAACAACTTGGTCTCCAGGTTTTACAAGTGGTCTTTGATTTATACATGTATTTTGGTTAGTTCGCGTATATTTTGTAAGGGGATAAATATCAACCCCAGTATCTGTATCATCACCAACATGTTTATCTTCTACGTTTACTATAATTCTTGATGCATCAACATAATCTACGGTTCCATCTCTTCTGACTTTCACTGAAGCTCCAGAATCAACGGCAACTGTTTTTTCCATACCAGTACCAACTAGTGGTTTATCAGGTATAAGCAAAGGAACGGCTTGTCTTTGCATATTTGATCCCATGAGTGCTCTATTAGCATCATCATGTTCAAGAAATGGAATAAGTGCAGCAGCAACAGAGACTACTTGTCTTGGTGAAACATCCATAAGATCAACTTTCTCCGGTGATGAGATAGTAAATTCATTGTTGAATCTGCATGATATCAAGTCGCCTTGAATATTTCCTCTAGAATCTAAATGCGTGTTTGCTTGAGCAATAGTATATTTACTTTCTTCAATAGCCGAAAGCCATTTAATTTCATCTCTTACTTTATTTTTAGTCACTACTCTATATGGCGTTTCCAAAAACCCATATGAGTTTGTTCTTGAATAAGTTGCAAGTGAATTTATTAAACCAATATTAGGACCTTCTGGTGTTTCTATTGGGCAAACTCGACCATAGTGTGTAGGGTGAACATCTCTTACTTCAAAACCGGCACGCTCTCTAGTAAGTCCGCCAGGTCCAAGCGCTGAAATTCTTCTTTTGTGTGTTATCTCTGCAAGAGGGTTATTTTGATCCATAAACTGTGATAGCTGGCTGGTACCAAAAAATTCTTTCAGTGTAGCTGTTATTGGTTTCGAGTTGACAATATCTTTCGGTTGAAGTTTATCGGCAAGTTCCATAGTAGTCATTCTTTCCTTGACTGCCTTTTCAACTCTTACAAGTCCAACTCTAAATACATTCTCCACCATCTCACCAACACATTTAACCCTGCGATTACCAAGATGATCTATATCATCAACTGTATCAGAGCCATTTCTTATGTTAATAAGAGTTT
>CACEHM010000016.1 GCA_902559355.1 uncultured Gammaproteobacteria bacterium | reverse complement strand
CTTACTATTGCAAAAGCAGAACTAAATTTAAAAAACGTAAGTATATTCAAAAAAGATATTTTAAAACCAAACCTTTGTCTGAACACAGATACGGTTATCATGAAGAACTTTAGTAATAAAAAAATATCAAAAATGACTTTTGAAACTAAGTTTATATATTTGATGAAAATAATCAAAAAAAGCAAGAGAGTCTCAAAAGCATATATGCTTACAGGCAGTCCGGTGTTAGAGTTAAGTGAAGGGTGTATAAAAGAATTCGAACTTAAAATTTCTAAAATTCCAACACCTTTTTTTGTTACCAATAGATTTGTTGCAGAGGCCAGATTTGAAAATATTGTCGATAGTTAATCAGAAAGGCGGGGTTGGTAAAACAACTACTAGCATAAATTTATCAGCCTGCTTGCATAAGATGAAGAGAAAGGTTTTGCTTATTGACCTCGACCCACAGTCAAATGCCACACGCGGGTCAGGTATAGATTCTGTATCATTAAAGTCGTCTGTGAACGACGTCTTGCTAGATCGCGCAAGCATCAAAGAAACAATCGTACTATCAGAGCACGATGGATACGATCTTTTGCCTGCAACTCCAGCGTTGACAGAAAGCGAAGTGAGCTTGGTATCTAAAAATGATAGAGAGTTTATACTAAAAAATATACTCAAAGCTATCTCTAGTGACTACGACTACATCTTAATGGATTGCCCTCCTTCATTGAATATTCTTACTGTTAATTCTTTGGTGTCTGCAACTGGAGTATTGATACCCGTGCAATGTGAATTCTATGCACTACAAGGTCTCAGTGAACTTGTAAATACAGTTAATCAGATTCAAAACTCTTCAAATGAAAGTCTCAAAATAGAGGGTATCTTGCGAACAATGTTTGACTCCAGAAATAATTTATCAAATGATGTCAGTGAGCAGCTAGCAGAGTATTTTCCAAGCGAACTTTATAAAACAAAGATTCCAAGAAATATTAGAGTTGCTGAAGCCCCTAGTCATGGAAAATCAATACTCCAATATGATGGTTTATCAAAGGGCTCGCTTTCATACTATTCTCTCGCCGGAGAGATTATTAAAGACGAATAGACAGTTATGTACAAAAAAGATTAGTAGGGTTATATTTGAATCATGACCAAACGCAAGGCACTAGGCTCAGGACTCGATTCTCTTTTAAGTAGCACAAGACAAACACAAATAACTACGTCTCATGAAGAAGGTAACCTAGCCACAAAAATACAAATCCATAAAATTAAACGTAATCGCCACCAACCTCGTAAGATTTTCAATGAAGACGAGATCCAACAACTTGCAGAATCAATTAGACAAAATGGTCAGATTGCACCAATTGTTGTTCGTAAATTGGATGATAGTTTTGAGCTTATAGTTGGAGAAAGAAGATGGAGAGCTTCTCAGCTACTAAAAAAAGATACAATCAATGCCGTTATCATTGAAGCTGATGAAAAAACTTCTGCAGTATTGTCAATTGTAGAAAACGTTCAAAGGGAAGATTTAAATAGTATGGAGGAGGCTGAATCACTTGAACGCCTGATTAATGAATTTTCTATGAGTCATGAAGATGTTGCTAAATATATTAGTAAATCAAGAGCGCATGTTACCAATATAATAAGGCTCAATGATCTATCTAAATTTGTCAAAGATCAGCTCAGACATAATCACATATCCATGGGGCATGCCAGAGCTGTGATTACACTCCCACATGATGAGCAGTCTAAAATTATCCGAGAAGCTATTCAAAAGAAGCTATCCGTTAGAGTGGTGGAAAATCTTACAAAACCAAAACAAAACAATAAATCAGCCCAAATAAAGGACGCAGATACGTTGGTCCTTGAAAGAAAACTTACAGATATTTTAGGTGCAAAAACTACAATCCATAATGGCAAAAAAGGTGGGGCGGTAAATATTCGCTACGGAAGCGTAGATGAGCTTCAAGGAATTATAGACAAGCTAAGTAAATAAGCTAAATATTTCTCTCATTTCGGCTTTTTTCAAGCATATAAATTGAATACAAACCGATACTAAACTATACTAAGCGTGACCAAAAATTGGTCTTAATTGCTCATGGTGAACATCAACAGTGAGAAGAGTAATTGTCTTTCAAGGCATTATAGCAGTGGTTATAGCGCTCGTATTTATGAATATGGGCTACCAAAAAGTAGAGTCATCTTTATTTGGCGGAGTCATATCAATGATAAATACCCTGCTCCTTGCAAGAAGTGTGAACCAAGCAGGCGATGCTGCAATTGGGCAAAACATTAGTGGCGGCACGTTAGTTTTATTTAAGAGCTTAATTACTAGAATGGCTCTTGTGCTAACAGGCTTCTATTTAGGCATTGTAACATTTGGTTTAGATGCGCTACAGATGCTAGTTGCATTTGCAGTCACACAAATTGGATATGTCTTTAATAAAAACAAAACGATTTATTAGGTAACCATGGATAACAAAGCGCCAGCTACAGACAACCCAGTTGAATATATTCAACACCATCTAACACCGTTAGCTTCTGGTGAGGGCTTTTGGCGTATAAATATAGACACTATGTTTTTTAGTATCCTTTTAGCAAGTATTGTGATGTTCATAGCTTACAGGGTAGGCAAGACTGTATCAGCAGGCGCGCCAACTGGGATGCAAAATGTATTAGAGTCACTTATGGATTTTGTTAACAGTCTAGTAAAAGAAGCTTTTCCAAAACCAAATAAAATTGTAGGGCCAATTGGGTTAA
>CACEHM010000015.1 GCA_902559355.1 uncultured Gammaproteobacteria bacterium | reverse complement strand
ATCACTAAGCACTATTTTGGCACAATTATTGCACCTATTTAGGTAATGAATGAGGAAATATATAATGAAAATGAAAAATATCATGTTTGGAGTAACTGCATTTATTGCAGCTACTTTACTCCCTGAAACTGTATTTGCAGAAGATGGGATATCAAATGCAAACACTGCGTGGATTTTAACTTCAACAGCATTAGTTCTGTTAATGACACTACCTGGGCTTGCTTTTTTCTACGGCGGACTTGTTAGAAGTAAAAATGTTTTATCAGTCTTGATGCAATGCTTTAGTCTAGCTTGCTTAGTAAGTGTAATGTGGGTGGCGTTCTTATATAGTCTAGCTTTTGGTGATGGCGGGTCTATGAACTCTTATATAGGAGGTTTGGATAATGCATTTTTATCGGGCTTAACTATAAACTCTATGTCTGGTGATATTCCTGAGACAGTGTTCATCATGTTCCAATTAACTTTTGCGATAATTACTCCAGCATTAATAGTCGGTGGCTTTGCTGAGAGAATGAAATTTTCATCTATGTTTTTATTTAGCATCATTTGGATGATCCTTGTCTACGCTCCTATATGTCATATGGTATGGGGTGGTGGATTTTTAGGTGGAATGGGACTCATGGATTTTGCAGGAGGCACAGTTGTCCATATCAATGCAGGCGTTGCCGCATTAGTGCTCGCTGTTTATTTAGGGAATAGAAATGGCTTCCAATCTGTCCCAATGCCCCCTCATAATTTAAGTATGACCGTTGCAGGAGCCTCAATGCTATGGGTTGGATGGTTTGGCTTTAATGCAGGCTCGGCACTAGCAGCTGACCAGTCTGCAGGCATGGCAATGCTAGTAACACATATTGGAGCAGCATCTGGTTCACTTGCATGGATGTTCAGGGAATGGACTAAAGTTGGCAAACCTAGTGTTCTAGGTATTGTTACTGGTATGGTTGCAGGATTAGGAACCATTACTCCAGCATCCGGTTTTGTTGGCCCAATGGGCGCATTAGTAATTGGTATACTTGCGGGACTTATATGTTACGAAGCTACACAATATATTAAAAATAAACTCAAAATTGATGATTCACTAGATGTATTTCCAGTACATGGTGTTGGAGGAATTTTAGGTACTCTTTTGACTGCAGTATTTGCTTCATCACAGTTTGGTGGATTAGGATTAGAGAATTCAATTTCTAGTCAATTCATGATCCAACTTTTTGGTGTTATTTTCACTATTGCATGGTGCGCAATCTTTACAATTTTAGCTATTAAAGTTGCAGAAACTTTTACTGGAAGTATAAGAGTAACTAACGAAGATGAAGAGACAGGGATTGATATCTCAGATCATGGAGAGTCAAGTTATAATTAGATTCTTAAAACTTTAGTTCTTATGCTGTTATCGTGTAATGTAATTACACGATAACCATAAGATAAGTTTGTTTCCAAAGCAAAATTTTCTGATTTATTTTTGAATTGATAACATGTTGAGGGTGTTGTAAAAAATTCGATATTATTTTTTATGGAATTGAATTCTTGGTGAACATGTCCAGAAAATATTTTAAATTCTTTGTCTGTGTGGGACAGCATAAGTTGAATTAATTCTTCGCTATTTTCAGATATATGTTCATCAATCCATTCAGATCCTATTTCTATAATTGGATGATGTGTGAAAATTATAACTTTATCCACCTCCTTGCTAATATGTAATTTTTTATTTAATTCATTAATTTGTATCTTTTTGAGATGCCCGTTAGTTTTTCCAGGGACATGTGTATCAAAGTTATAAACTAAAGTCTTAGACATACTTAGGTCTATGGAGTTAGTGGTAATCTGCTCATCACAAATCGTATTAATATGCTCTAATTTGTCATGATTACCTGGAAGAATATAAAAAGTGGACTGATATTCTTTTAGAAGGTTCCTAATAATCATATATGATTCTCTTGTGAAGTCATTTGATAAATCACCCGTTATGACTACGTCTTTAACATTGGAGTGGTGATGTTCGATATGCTTCAATGTATTAGATAAAGTTTGATATGGCTTACAATCATTCTTTATATTTTCAATGTCTTTTGTTATGTGAAGATCTGTGATCTGTATCATTTCCATAAGTTATTTTATAGCACTAAAGTATTAATTATTTGAAAAATTGTGATATATTACACCGTACTATGAAAAAAGATATTCATCCAGATTACAAACCAGTAATATTTCATGATGTTACATGTAACAAAAGTTTCTTATTGTCTTCAACAGTCAAGACTACTGAAACTATGAAATATGAGGATGGCAATGAATATCCTGTCTATAAAATAGAAACATCATCTGAGTCACACCCTTTCTATACAGGCAAAGGTCGTATAGAGACAAAAGAAGGTCGTGTTGCTAAATTCAAGAAAAAGTACTCTAAATAAAATAATAAATCCAATTAACTTATAAACTTTATTTAAATAAGGTTGACATCTCTATATTCATGTAATATTGTTATGGACAAGACGTAGACAAGTAAGTAATAAATTAGACAAATCTAATATATTAATGTACTTATTTACAATTAATTTGACAAAATGCGGACAAAGGAGGCAATTATGTCAACAATATTTGCAAACATTAAGTATTTGCTTGCACCATCACTAATTCTAGTAACACTAGCAGGTGTGATCGCAGGCGGAATGCTTTCTTGGATTGGTGTTGCACTTTTAGGAGTAGGTGTCATCGTTGATACTATTCTTCGTAAGCAATCTTCAAGCTCAATGCACAAAGAAGATGGTACTACTAAAGCAAGCCCAACATTCCAAAACTTGGTAATGTACATGATGTTACCTGTATTCGTACTACTACAACTTGCATTAGCATGGAGAGTATACGGATTCATGACAGGTGTACCAGTAGAGATAACAGCAACATGGTTTGGTTTAATACCTGTATATAGTGGAATTACCTCATTAGATCTAATCGGTGCTGTGTTATCAACAGGTATATTTGCCGGTATAGGTATCATTTACGGACATGAGTTATCACACTGCAAAGGCTTTGCATTCATTATTTCAAGAATGACAATGGGTCTTT
>CACEHM010000014.1 GCA_902559355.1 uncultured Gammaproteobacteria bacterium | reverse complement strand
ATTAGCATTAGTACCACCGCTATGGCACTGGTACATGCGCAAAAGATTAGCAACATGGGATGCTAAATTTGCAACAGACGAAGAAAGAGCAATTTCTGCAAGAGTCAACAAACAAGTTGGCTACGAAGGAACTTCATTCAAAAATGATGAGCTTTCTTTCCCAGTAGAAAATTAATATAGGATATATTAAGAATCAAATGGACTTGATAGCACCCCCTCAATTGAGGGGGTGTTTTTTTAGTAATGAAAACAAATGGTTTTAGAAATTTTATCAATTTCTAGTTTGCAACTAATACACTTATACTTCAAACCTACTGTAGTTAAAGTTTTAACTATGATCAAATTTGCAAGACTTCCTTTTATATTATCTGGAAGTTCTATTATCAGGCACCCTTTATCATAAGAGACATTATAAGGCTTTATTTTAATCTTGCTGTTACATAGTATGGATCTAAGTTCGCTATGGATGTCTACAGGGGGTATTTCTTTATAAAGCTTACCGTCTTTATAAAACCTTGCTTTAACACAACCAGAGTATGCTCCGATCTTTCCTGAGCTTAATGGATCATCTAGCTCATTACTTATGTCATGATTTCTCATTTTCTTCTCCTCTTTAGTGTTTTTACTGATCAGTAGTGGCACACAATCTAGAGTTCAAATGCCAAAAAAAAACCATCACGCTAAAGCAAGTGATGGTTACTGATCGCTTTAGCTATTTTACGCCTGCAAGCTGATTTCAAATTAGGCGTACGTATATATAAACATCAGTATTAGAGGCTGTCAACATTTTTTTTAAATGGGTACTGAATATTAGATAAGAATTTAAGCTCCATTTCTCTATTTTCTAATCCCATTTCGAGTCTTTCTCCATCGGTAGCATCTTTATAGGATAAAAATACTTTATCCCAAATAGTAAAGATGCTTGCATAGTTGGCCTCTCGTGACCCTTTTGTTACCGTGTGATGATTTGTATGATATTTAGGAGTAACAATAACCTTTGATAATATAGACTCTGTTTGGTCAGCCAACTTTATATTACTGTGATGAAATTGAATCGATAGCACTAATATTAATTCATAAAATAGGAATTCAGAGAGAGTAATACCGAATAAATAGATGATTATTGCTTTATACAATGTAGACAAAAATAACTCTCCAATATGAAATCGAAGAGAGGTACCGACATCCATGTGAGTGTCAACATGATGCACAAAATGGAATTTCCATAAGAATTGATTTGTATGATTAAATCTATGCCACCAATATAGGGCTATATCAAGTATGAGAAAGCTTAGGATGAATTTTAAAATCCCTAGATCATAGAATACACCTCCTTGGCTTTCAGTGACTATCAGTAAAACAGGCATGAGAATAAAGAGCATAGGTATTCTCATAAGTATCGTATTAAAAATAGCTAATGCAGCATGAAAAGTTACTCTTTTGTATCGCTTTGATGTCCATATTCTATTGGGGTAAATTGTTTCTAAGATTAGAAAAATAATAAACCCCAAGATAAAAAAAGATAACTTTAATGTAAATAGGGTTTCTATAGTCATAGGTCATTATATCATTTTAGCAACTTAATCTGCTATACTAATTGTATGACATCAAATGAGAGACATAGACTCAGCCTTATAATTGCAACTCTAGGGCCTTCAACAGATAATGAAAAAGAATTAATAACTATGTTGATGGCAGGTATTGCAAGGCAGTGGACTGACGGTGTTGATATTGCTAGAGTTCTTCATAGTGATGGAGAAGATATTGCAAAAAACAGAATTGAATTATTTAGGGAACAATCAAAAAAAAGAAATTTATCTACATCAATTTACTTGGATACAGACGGTACAGATATGGATAAGTACATTGCATTTGGAAATGAAATTTCACCCGAAATAATGTCATTCGATATATCTAATGGACTAGACTTTTTTAAAACCATAAAAAGTAAACTAGAAGATAATATAAAAATATGTGTGAGAGTAAAACCTGGAACAAGTACTGAAGGATTAGATGACTTTTTTAGAGAATGTGATTATTCAATGATTGAATTAGACTCAAAAGTTATTCATGACGAAAAAATTGTCATGCGATCAAAAGATAATACTTGCGAACCAATTTATTTAGCATTAATGCCCACTTTAATGAAAGGGCAGGTTCAGTCAAGGGAAGAAAACTTTGAAATAGGCCACACCTTGGAGGAAGGATTTGATTTAATAGCCCTTTATCAAGAAACATCTCACGGGCCTTATGCAGCAAGATCTGTAAAATGTATAGATGAGATAAGTGTTGAGTCTGAAAAACTTAGAGTTAATCCATTTCAAGATATGTTAGACAAGTTTTTCTCTTTCTTTAAAAAGTAGTAACTATCCTGGAGGCCACCCTAAAGTCCTATTCGCAAGGATATGTATATGTAAGTGAAATACAGTTTGCCCAGCTTCGCTTCCGTTGTTTATAACTAGCCTGTAATCTTTAATATTCATTTTCACCATTTGATTTCTAATTGAAATCATAATATGTCCTAGAATGTCTTTATCTTCAGTATCATTTAAATCTGATATTCCTTTGATTAATTTTTTCGGTATGGCTAAGTAATGAACAGGGGCTTGAGGACTAATATCGTCAATAATAATACATAAACTATCTTCATAAATAATGTTAGCTGGTATCTCTTTATTTATTATTTGTTCGAATATTGTTCTGTCATTCATTTTGGCGGTTGATATGGGTTCTGCATAAATTGGGTCTTATATTTTTCCAATTCGGTATGAGGCATTGGTGCATTATCATCTTTTGCTTCATTATTTTTATTATTTGCAATCTCTTTAAGTAGATTGTTGTTTTCCTTTTGTAATTTAATAAGTCTTTTCATAAAAACCAATCCATTTATCATAGTTAGAACAATCATTATAAATAATAGTAAAGCAATTAATTTCATTTCAACTCCTTGAGTTTAGCCAAGACTTCTTCTACATGACCCTTTACTTTAACACCTCTCCACGAGTGAAGAATTTTACCAGTTTTATCTATAATAAATGTGGATCTATCTACACCCATGTATTTTCTGCCATAGAGACTTTTTTCTTTTATCACATCTAATGATCTGCATAATTTTTCAGCTGTATCTGCAATAAGAGGAAATTTGAAACCATGCTTATCTATAAATTTTTCATGCGAATTAATTTTATCTCTTGATACACCCACTACATTTGCTTTAAGCTTTTTGATTTTTGAAAGACTTTCATTAAACTCAATGCTTTCAGTTGTGCATCCAGGAGTCATGTCCTTTGGATAAAAGTATAAGACTAATCTCTTGTCAAGAAAATCATATAATTTTTTTCTTTTTGAATCTGTACATTCAATATTCATATCTTTTATTTTTGTATTTACTTTTCCATTTGCCATATTATTTTCCTTTATTTATCT
>CACEHM010000013.1 GCA_902559355.1 uncultured Gammaproteobacteria bacterium | reverse complement strand
ATTAGTGGAGTTATGAGAGTTATAAACACAACATCAAAAGTATTTTTTTAAGTCCATACCTTCATATAAATGAGCTACGTTATCAGCATATCCGTTATACATAAGAGTCTCTCTTTTTCTAAATTCTCCAATTCTTCTCTCTCTTTTTTGACTCCATCTTGGATGTGAAACATAGGGATTAACATTTGAATAAAATCCATATTCTTTTGGAGCCTCTAAATTCCAAGATGTATCAGGCATATTTTCTACAAAGCTAATTCTTTTGATAGACTTAATACTTTTAAAACCATATTTCCAAGGAACAATTAGTCTAATGGGGCTTCCATTTTGATTCGGAAGCACGCGTCCATACAACCCTACCGATAATATAGTTAGGGGATTTCTTGCTTCATCAAGTCTTAATCCTTCACGATAAGGCCAAGCAAGTGTATCTCTTTTTTGACCAGGCAAATTTTCAGGATCATATACAGATTCAAATGATATATATTTAGCTTTATACGTAGGTTTTGCAAGCTTGATTAAGTGATTTAACTCGAATCCAATCCATGGGACTACCATTGACCATGCTTCAACACACCTTAATCGATATATTCTCTCTTCAAGAGGGAATTTTTTTGTAAAGTCATCTGTATCTAGAGTAAATTTATTTTCAACCTCTCCATCAATAGTTACTTGCCAGTTATTTGTATTTAGTTTATCGGCATTAATCATAGGATCGCGTTTACCGCTTCCTAATTCATAAAAGTTATTATATGAAGTAATTTGTTTTAACGTGTTTGTCTGCTCATTAGTGCTATATTTTAAGTCTTTTGAAAATGATAATGATTTTATATTTGGAAAAACTAGATTAGAAAATGTTAGTAAAGAGAAAGCAATTGATGATTTTATAATAGCTCTCCTTTGATGAAAAAGTTTTTCATCCGTAACATTATTTCCCTTAAGACAATATTTAGACATTAATTAATCCATTCTCTTGCATTAATAAACATTTTCAACCATGGTGATACTTTCCAATTAGAAGGTGTCCATGAAAAGTTATTAATATGTATGAGTCGTTCAGGATGGGGCATCATAATGTTTATTCTACCATCATTATTGCAAAAACCTGTAGCACCACCACTAGATCCATTTGGATTTGATGGATACTTCATAGTTTTTTTACCTTTATTGTCAACATAAGTCATGGTTATTTTCTTAAGGCCTTTTGTGTTAGAACTGAATACCTTCCCCTCGCCATGAGAGACAATAATAGGGATAATTGAGCCATGCATATCATTAAATAGTATTGAGTTAGATTTAGGAATATTAATAAGTACTTGTCTGGCTTCAAATTGCTTAGAATCATTTTGAATAAATTTTGGCCAATGGGAAGATCCTGGTATTATTTCCTTTAAATTTGATAACATCTGGCAACCATTACATACGCCAAGAGTGAATTTATCTTTTGAATTAAAAAATTCAGATAACGCATTAAATGCATTTTCATTATAAATTATTTTGTTTGCCCATCCCCTACCTGCACCTAATACATCACCATATGAAAATCCTCCACATGCAACTAATCCCTTGTAGTGATCGAGGATATCAGGATTATTAATAATATCATTAGTATTTATATCGTAACTATCAAAGCCTGCTAGATTGAATGCATTTGACATTTCTTTATGACCATTTATGCCCTGTTCTCTAAAGATTGCTATTTTCGGTTTACTTTTATGTATCAAAGATTTTTTAATCTTTTCTTTAAAATTATAAGTAGCTCTTGGCTCTATTTGTTTATTTATATTTTTGTGATAATTAATTTTCTCTTGATATTCTTCTGAAGCAGTTTTTTTATTATCCCTTTTAGATTGAATAAGATATGAGAGTTCGCTCCAATATTTTCTAAGGTTACTTAATGCTTCAATATAATTAGCATCGATTATTTCTACGGATGGATTTTCTTCTTTTTTTATTGAGCCAAGCTCGCGACATAAGGGTATCAAGTTATGTTTTTTAACAATATTCATGAATTTATTTTTATTATTAGAGGAAATTGAAAAAACACCTCCTAATTCTTCATTAAATAAAAATTTATATATGTCTATAAAAGAAAGATTTTGTTTTTTTAATTTAATAGACATATTTGATGCAAAACCCATTTCAATTAGAGTTGTTATTAAACCGCCATCAGATCTATCATGATAAGCATTTAATAAATTATTTTTTATTAATTCTTGTGTACAATTAAAATAATTATTCAGAGTTGATATGTTACTGATTCTTGGAGGTTCATTATTAACAATATTACATGTTTGATCTAACGCCGATCCTCCCATTCTATTTGCATTATTTCCTAAATCGATAAGAAACAAAGAAGAATTTTTTTCTGTCCTAGGAGTAACATATTTTTCAACATCATTTATTGATGCAAAAGCAGACAATACTAGACTGATTGGACTTTTCACTTCATTGTGTTTTTTATCTTTCCATTTTGTGGACATAGATAAAGAATCTTTACCTACAGGTATGACAATATCAAATTTTCTACATAAGTAACTTAATCGTTCAACTGATGTATATAAGTTTAATAATTCTTTATCACATGATGAATTGGCCATCCAATTAGCTGATAATTTGATAGCCTTCATATCTTTGATATAAACAGACGATATGTTTGTAATTACTTCACCAAAAGCCATTTCAATTGAGCATTTAGCATCCAGTGAGGCAATATTAGGTTTTTCTCCTAATGTAAGAACTTGTCCATGCTTAGAGTTGATATCTGTTTTTGTAATTGAGAAATTTGATACAGGAATTTGACCAGGGCCTATCAGCTGATCTCTTGCAACTAAACCTGTAACAGAGCGATCTCCAATAGTTATTAAAAAACCTTTGTCAGAAACGCATGGCAATTGTAAAACATTTTTTATTGCCTTACTTATAACTGGATATTTTAAATTTTCTTTATAACTTTTATCAAGTGAACTTTTAATTTTTATTGGAACAATTGGTGGCTTACCTAGCAAGAATTCCATCGGTAAATTAATGGACATATTGCCATAGTGAGAAACAACTAGATGTTTTTTTGATGTAACATTACCAATAACATATGTCGGACAATTTTCACGCTTGCAAATATCTTTATAATTTTCATAGTCTTCTTTACTAATTATTAAGACATATCTTTCTTGAGACTCATTGCACCAAATCTCTAAAGATGACATATTGTTTTCTGCTACGTCTACTTCATCTAATGAGATTCGTGCTCCCATTTTAGAATCATTAACTATTTCTGGAACTGCATTACATAATCCTCCAGCTCCAATATCATGAATACTCACAATTGGATTAGATTCTAAGTAAGTGCAAGCATTTATAACTTCTTGGCATCTTCTTTCTATCTCTGCGTTGTCACGTTGGACAGAGGCAAAATCTAGTTCTTCACTACTTGAGCCTGATTGCATAGATGAGGCAGCTCCGCCACCTATGCCAATTCTAAATGATGGACCACCAAGTATAGCTATAATATCTCCATCTTTGAGTTTATTCTTCCTAGTATATTTGTTGTTGATATAACCAATGCCGCCGGCAATCATAATAGGCTTATGATAACCATAAGTAGAATTGATTCTAACATCATGATTTTTTTGTTCGTATGTTCTAAAATAGCCAAAGATATTAGGTCTTCCAAATTCATTATTATACCTAGCAGCGCCAATTGGTGCTTCTATAATAATTTTATATGATGATTTAATTCTTGAGGGATAATCAAATGAATTTTTTTCCCAAAATTTTATATTACCTGGAATATTTAAATTTGATAAAGTGTAACCACAAAACCCAACTTTAGGTGTCGATCCTCTTCCCGTTGCACCCTCATCTCTTATCTCGCCGCCAGATCCTGTTGCTGCCCCTTCATATGGTGATATAGCAGTTGGGTGGTTATGAGTTTCTGCTTTGATAAT
>CACEHM010000012.1 GCA_902559355.1 uncultured Gammaproteobacteria bacterium | reverse complement strand
CATTTTAACGGAGATTATAAAATGAAACTATCAGCAAAAGGAAGATATGCTATTAAAGCATTGGTAAATATTGCAACAAGTGACTCTAAGTCACCCAAAACGCTATTAGAAATATCGAAGTATCAAGGAATTTCCTTGTCATACTTGGAACAGTTGTTTTCTTTACTCAGAAAGCACGATCTAGTTAGTGGCGTGCGCGGACCAGGTGGAGGTTATAGACTCAAAGATAGTCCAGATAACATCACAATAGCAAAAATCATTAAGGCTATTAATCCAGAAGGAATTAGTCAGGTCGATAATGACAAAACAGACGATGCAGTGTGGGATAAGTTTAGCAAGAAACTTACTAATTATCTTGATACTGTTACGCTTGGCAGTTTGATTAATGAGACTAAAACTACTAAAAATGATATCGATTTAGAGGAGTTAACAAACTACTATCAGCAAGATCAAGATTTAACTGATTAATTAATCTTACAATAGGGAGATAAGATGGCATACAGTGATAAAGTTTTAGATCATTACGAGAATCCTAGAAATGTAGGTACTTTTGATGGTGAAAATAATGTAGGAACTGGCATGGTTGGTGCTCCGGCATGTGGCGATGTTATGAAACTACAAATAAAAGTCAGTGATGATGGCATTATTGAAGATGCTAAATTTAAGACTTATGGTTGTGGTTCTGCTATAGCATCAAGCTCATTACTAACAGAGTGGGTGAAAGGCAAATCATTAACTGAAGCTTCACTAATTAAGAATACTGACATTGCAGAAGAACTTGCTCTGCCACCTGTAAAGATACACTGCTCTGTTTTGGCTGAAGATGCTATAAGTGCAGCTATCGAGGACTACAAGAGTAAGAAAAAATAACATTGCGATTGTATATATATTTTAATATTATATAACTAAGCAAAATAGGAGTGAATATTATGGCAACTACACCTAAAACAATGTGTACAAACATTGGCGGTATGGAGAGAATGATTAGAGTGGTAGCTGGTATAGCTATACTTTATATGGGACCTGGCCTTGGACTAGGCATGTGGTCTTTAATAGGTATTATACCTATACTTACTGGCTCAACTGGATGGTGTCCTATGTATATACCATTTGGAATAAGCACATACAAAAGCCAATAGTAAATATCTTTAGCAGGCGTGCTTTTAAAGTACGCTTGTTATGATTTCAATAAAAAATTCAATACCTACTTATTGGTCTTCTGGCATAAAGCATTTGTCAAGAGTTGATCCAATACTATCTTCTGTAATAAAGAAACATAAAAAAAAAGACTCACATCTGAAATGTACAAACACTATATTTAAAACTTTTTTTAGCATAATACTAGGTCAACAAATTTCAATAGAGGCTGCAAATTCAATAGAAAAAAGAATTAAGTTACAAATCAAAAGGATAACACCTAAAAATGTACTTAACACTAGCGATAATAATTTTCGTTCGATGGGGCTATCGTTTAGGAAGGTTCAATACATAAAAGGAGTAGCTAATCTAATCGTAAAAAACAGAAACTTTTTTTCTGGTTTATCAAAGATGAATGATGATGATGCCATAGCAGCATTGTCAACTTTATACGGCATCGGACCCTGGTCAGCAGAAATGTTTTTAATATTTCAATATAACCGGCAAAATATTTTACCACTTGGAGATATAGGCTTAATAAATAGTTTTTGTAATAACTATAGAATCAATAAAAAAAATTTTTTAAAAATAATACCTCGCTATAAAAAAATCTGGGAACCATACTGTACTGTAGCCACTTGGTATTTATGGAGAGATATAGATGAAGATATTGTACAATACTGAAAAAATAACTACTAAACTGAAATGAAAATTTTAATTATAGGCGGTGCAGGATTTATAGGTTCCCACCTTTGTGAAGCATATATTCAAAAACATGATGTTACTTCCCTTGATAACTATATTTCTGGCAAAAAAGAGAATCATATAAATGGTGTAGAGTATCTCCATATGGATGCAAAAGACATACTAAGTATAAAGGATAGTTATGACCTTATCTTTCACCTGGGCGAATACTCAAGAGTAGAAAAGTCTCTTGAAAGAATTGATTTCGTTCTTCAAAATAACAGCCTACCTATTCTTAATATATTAAAATTTGCAAACCGCTCTAAAGCGAAACTTATATACGCAGGCAGTAGTACCAAGTTTGCGGATAATGGTGAAAATAAATTTAAGAGCCCATACTCTTTTTCTAAATGGCAGAATTCTGAATTGGTGAAGTTTTATTGTGAACTCTGTGATATTTCATATGCCATTACTTATTTTTATAATGTTTATGGAGGTAGAGAAAATTCAGATGGTGAGTATGCAACTGTAGTTGCAAAGTTTCTTAATAGGTATCGTATGAATAAAAAACTTCATGTAACAAAACCTGGTACACAAACTAGAAACTTTACATACATAGAGGATACAATAAATGCATTAAAAATCATTGCTGAAAAGGGCACAGGAGATGAATATGGTATTGCTAACCCTAATACATATTCCATAGAAGAAGTTGCAAAATTGATATCTAATAACATCGAATATGTAAAAGAAAATCCAGCGAATAGAATGTCATCTCAAGTTATAACTAAAAAAATATATGATCTAGGATGGAAGCCAAGACAGGAATTATCTGACTATATTAAGAATAATTTATGAAAACAATTGGGATTATTGGTGGTAGTGGATTGTATCGATTAGAAGAATTTGAATATGTAACATCACACAAATTAAATACCCCTTGGGGAAACCCTTCTGATGAAATAATTGAGTATTCTTTTTGTAATAATAAAGTTTATTTTTTACCGCGACATCATAAAAATCACTTCATAACACCTACAAGGATCAATTCAAAAGCTAATATAGATGCTTTTAAACAAGTTGGAGTTACTGATGTTCTGTCAATTTCTGCTGTTGGCTCACTCAATGAAAAACTATCTCCCGGAACTTTTGTAATTATTGATCAGTACATTGACCATTCTGACAGAAAAGGAGAAACATTTTTTGATGATGGCATTGTAGTACATGTTTCTATGGCATATCCAACAGATAAAAACCTAATGGATATAGCAAAATACACACTTGAGTCATTGAATATTAGGTTTAATTATGGGGGAACATACCTTGGTATTTCAGGCCCACAATTTTCCACACTTGCTGAGTCTAATCTTTATAGATCATGGAAATGCGATGTGATTGGTATGACAAACTTACCTGAAGTAAACTTGTGCAGAGAAGCTGACCTAAGATATTTATCTATTGGTATGGTAACAGACTATGATTGCTGGAATGATGAATATTCTAAAGTTGAAGTTAAGAATGTTTTAGACATACTTGATAGTAATATAAAAAATTCAAATATTATGCTTGTAAATTTTTTAAAAAAATACTTTAAAACTAAACTAAAAGATAACTTAAATGTATATAAATCAATAGTTACGCCGCTAAATAAGATAGACAAAGAGACTAAATATAGACTTAAAAACATAGTCCCAAAACTATATCTAGCTAGTAATTAACTTGAATAAATATAGGTTATTTTAAAGACTTTCCTTTTAAATTTTTATAGCTATAATAGCAATTGTAATTAAGCTGTAGTTCGTAAATTTATTTGATTTGTAAACCTTCTTAATTATTAATTAACTAAGGAGAATATCTTGAAAACAGGAACAGTAAAATGGTTTGACACAACCAAAGCATTCGGTTTCATCAAACCTGATGAAGGCGATAAAGACATATTTGTACATCAATCAGACTTAGTGGACGGTACAATCAGAGAAGATGATAAAGTTGAGTTTGAGACTGAAGATGGACCAAAAGGCATCAGAGCTGTACAAGTCAAAACAATCTAAACTTCTATATGAGCTTATCTGATCAGATTAAAGATTTGATTAGAACTGGTAAAGACTCAGGATATATCTTGGAGAGTAGTCTCACTGATTTAATATCAACTTTACCAGATGCCGATCAAAATTATATTCGAAATACGATTGATGGTTTCAAAATACAAATCATTCAATCAAAAAAAGATTACGATGAGCTAAAATATCTATCAGGTGAGGATGCAATTAAATTTCTTCAAAATCTAAGTGATGGGAAATATAGCGCATTCAAAAAAGATGACGAGAATAATTAATTTAATTATTATATGACTCAGCAATTATCGACTGTACTAGCTGTTGATCTTGATCACACTCTTATAAATACAGATATGATATTTCTGGGCTTAAAG
>CACEHM010000011.1 GCA_902559355.1 uncultured Gammaproteobacteria bacterium | reverse complement strand
CTAACGCAACAGTTTCTCCAGGCTCTATAGAAAGAGTTATATTTTTAACAATAAAGTTCTTGGACGATGAATACTTAAAGTTAATATCTGTAAAATCAATAGTAACATTATCAATAGGCTCGTAAGTTTGATTTCCTTGAGGCTCTGATTTTGAATCAAGTAAAGTAAAAATTGATTCACTAGCAGCTATGCCCCTTTGTAAAGTGACATTAACCTCAGATAATCTTTTTATAGGAGCAAATAACATTATCATTGCAGTGAGATAAGACATGAAAGTCCCTATTGAAATTTGCTCAAGATAATCCTCTGACATAACGAAATAAATTATGCTTGCAGCAAAAATTGCTATGACAAGCTGCATTAGCGGAATACTTAAACTTTGTATAAAAATTAGCTTTAAGTTTCTCTCTCTATTGTTTTTATTAACACTATCAAATAAATTTTTTTCATACTTATGTCCTTCAAATATCTTAACAAGTCGATGACCAATAATTGATTCTTCTACAACATTAGTAATTTCACCCATTGATTTTTGTATGTCACGACTTATGCTTCTAAATTTTATACTCATGATTTTTAGAAAATATCCAATGAACGGTGCTAACAAAATGAGTCCAATTGAAAGTTCAAAACTATAATAAAACATTAATGATAATAAACCGATTATAGTTAAGCCATCTTTTATTAATACTGTTATTGCTTTAGTCGCAGCTTCAGCTACTTGCTCTGCATCAAAAGTAATTTTTGATACAAGTCTTCCAGTAATAGATTCATCATAAGATTGTGATGACTTTGATATAATTTTTTCAAACATATCTTTTCTTATATCACGTATTATGCTTCTTCCAACATAAGCCATGCCATAGTTAGATATAAATGATCCAATGCCTCTGAGTATAAAAATAAGTATTATTAATATGGGCATTAACGATATGACTGCCTTGTCCTGTTCTATGAAACTTCCATCCAATAATGGTTTAATAAGAGCTGCAAAAGAGGTGTCAGCAATAGCATGTATTATCATTCCAATAACAGCCAGAATAAAAACAGTCTTATAGATTTTTGTACGTTTTAATAGCCTTTTATATAAAAGAAATCCACTATTGTTAGAATGATTCATTATTGTTTTATTAAGATATGAGGATATTTGACTATCATACATGATATTATTTAACCATTGAAATATACATACAATTATTTTCATATATAGTTCGGAATAATGAAGAAGTTTTTTAAAGACAACTTACCAAAACCAGAAGATCTAAAGAAATATAAGGCTTTGGGTGTCTTAGGAAACTCAATATTTGAAAAGGAACTTTGGTCTATAAATAAACATACACTATCAAGAGCTATTGCTATAGGGCTTTTCTGGGGGTGGATGCCAATGTTTTTTCAAATGATACCTGCAGCATTTTGCGCAGTATATTTTCGAGCAAATCTTCCTTTATCAGTTGCAGGAGTATGGGTAAGTAATCCAATAACAATGCCGCCCATGATGTATCTAGGATATGAATTTGGTAATGTAATACTTGGTATAGATCCACTATTTGATAAGTTTGAGGCAAGTATCGATTGGATTATAGGTGTTTTCTCTCTGATATGGGAACCGCTGCTGGTAGGTACTATGATTATTGGAATTTCTTCTGCAGTAATAGGTTTTTTTGGAATACATCTTTTCTGGAAAATACTAGCTTATAGAAAACTTCATAAGATTAAAAACAATACTAAATAAATTTTCCATCAATTATTTTTTTATTTATATTCAGTTTAGAAAGAACAGAATCATCATGTGAGACTACAACTAGAGAAACTTTATTCATTTTACATACATCAACCAGACTATTTACTATGGAATTAGATGTGTCTTTATCAAGATTTCCAGTAGGCTCATCAGCTAAAATAATTTTAGTGTTCATTGCTAATGCTCTAGCAATTCCTACCCTTTGTGCCTCGCCACCTGACAAAGTAGTTACTGATGATAATTTAAAATTAGATAGATCTACATTATCTAAAGCTGATAGTGCATGTTTTTCAGAATCTTTTTTTGATAATCCTTTATAACTAAGTGGTAGCATAATATTCTCCAATACATTAAAGTCCTTTAATAAATTAAATGATTGAAATACTAAAGAAATATTTTGTAATCTAAATTTTGTCTTTTCATTAGTTTTTAAATTTGAAAAACATAAATTATCAAAATATATATCTCCTCTATCAGGATCATCTAGGCCTGATATGATATTTAATAGTGTAGATTTTCCAGCTCCAGAAGGACCAGATATAGAGAGCGAATCTCCAGATTCTAAATCAAATGAAATACCTCGTAGCACATCTCTGTTCAGTGTCATAGAGTTGTTCTGAAAAGATTTACAAATATTATTACAAGTAATTTTCATGAATTTAAAGATTGGGCAGGTATTAGTTTTGATGCTTTTCTTGCTGGGTATATAGATGACACTAAGACCATTAAAAAAGCGATAATCACAATTTTATAGATATCTGATACAATTATTATATATGGAACTTTATCTAAATGATAAATGTCAGGTGAAATTAAGGCAACATTAAACAGTGATTCTATAAATAATACTATTGCATTAATATTAATTGATAGTACTAGACCAAGCAATACACCAAGTGTAATGCCAGCTACACCAATAATAAAACCTTGAATTAAAAATATCGATTCAATTGTTTTTTTGTTGATTCCCAAAGAAGTTAATATTGCAATGTCTTTTTGTTTATTCATAACAAGAAGGGTTAATGATGAAACAATATTAAATGATGCAATAGCTATTATAAGACTGAGTATT
Organism: uncultured Gammaproteobacteria bacterium; assembly: GCA_902559355.1. Classification (GTDB taxonomy): domain Bacteria; phylum Pseudomonadota; class Gammaproteobacteria; genus CACLCV01. The sequence continues at coordinate 3,203 of CACEHM010000011.1, read as the reverse complement.
ATAAACATTACTCTTTTTTCATTGTTTATAGCTTGAAAAAGGGCATTATGTGTTTCTGTCCAGTTACTTGTTATTAATGAATATGAATTAAACAATTCTCTCGAAATTGAAGAAGCTTTCAGCGGATCTATTAGTTTCAATTTTATATATGAAAATTGATCAGTACTATGAAGATTTAAATTGCTTCCATAAATAAATCTTTGATTATATTCATTTATACCTGAATCAAAAATTCCACTTACAATAAATCTATTACTTATATATGTTTTTTTATAGTTTGATACTGTAATCTGATCACCGATAGTAATATTCAAAGTATTTGCTAAAACATTACCTATTACAATATTGTTTGGGTTCTCCAAATTGAAGTCTCCTAATTGTATCATTTGAGCTATGTTGCTAGTTAATAATTCATTTTTGCTTATTACGTTATGCATAATGATCGGATAGTTATTTACAGAATCTGATGAAACTAATTCTTCATTTCTGTTTATAATTGAGTAAGCTAATATATTTTTATTTGTCTTAATAATCGACTGAAGATCATCTACAGTATACTGATTATGTGGATATATGTTTATGTGTGATGTGAAGCCTAAGATTTTATCTCTAAGCTCTTTTTCAAATCCATTCATAACAGAAAGCACAGTTATAAGAATTCCTACACCTAACATTAAACCTATAATCGATATTTTTGATATTACAGATATAAATGATAGATTATATTTTGAAAATAAAAATCGATATGCAACAAGGAAATTCATAGCTACACTATATCAAATATAAGCAATAATATGGAAAAGATACATAATAAATTATTAGCTGACTATGACTCAAATCATATTGTTATGGTTTATCCAGCTATGCACGATCGGTTTTTTTATTTTGAAGATATTAAAAAAATATACTTAGAATTATCATTTATTTTCTCTCAGAATAAGGTTCATCAAAGTGTTATCATTCCAGAAGTATACGATGATGAAGATAGTTTTTTTCATGATTTAAGTCCAAATGTAGAATTTATTCAGTACAACTGTAATGATATTTGGATTAGAGACTATCATCCAAAATTATATTCAACGAGAAAAGGTCTAAAGAAAATCGATTTTGACTTTAATGGTTATGGTGAAAAGTATATGTACATAAATGACAACAATTATAAACATTCACTAGATATGTATGATAGTGACTTTGATTTAAAAGGTTATGTTATTGAGGGAGGGAATTTAGAGTTTTCATCAAAAGGTGTTGTAATAACAAATAAAAATAGTTTTATAAAAAATAATCATAAATACTCAGGAAAAAATATTATAGATAAACTTATGTTCTTAAAAAAGGAAATACCATTTAATGAATTATTTGTATTAGAACTAGACTCTATTAAAGGCGATGATACCAATGGTCATGTCGATAATATGGTAAGGTTTATTGATGATGAAAATTTAGTTTACCTTGCATCTACTGATAGATCTTATGTAAATTATGATTTAGCAAAAGAACTGAAAAATCAATTAGAATATATTAAAAAGAAAAGTAAAATAATAAAGGATATTCATCCAATATTTCATGATGATAGAGATACGTTGTATAATGATAATAAGTATTACCCTTATTCAAAATTGAACTTTATCATCACATCTAATTGTATAATCTTTCCGTCAATAACAAATAATAATATATCTATCTTTGATAGCCTTAATGACTTACCAATTAGAAAAATAAAATATAATATAAATTGTGAAGCATCACTTATCGAATGTGGAGGGCTGCATTGTCTAAGCATGAATATATAAATCTAATACTTCTTCAGTATCAACCTTTAGATAATGTTAGTGACAATATTAGTAAAATTGAATTACTACTTGAAAAAAATAATGTCAAAGAAAATACTCTTGTAGTCTGTCCTGAGTTATCACTACAACGTTATGTGTGCATCACAAAATCTAAAAAAAATATTAGTAATGCAATTTCTTTAGATTCTAAGGAGGTTTCTTTAATTAAAAATATTGTTATAAAATATAAAATTTTTTTATGCATCACAATATTTGAAAAATTGAAAAAAAAATACTTTAATACTGCTCTAATTATTAATCCGAAAGGAAATATTATTAAAAAATATCATAAGATAAATATACCATCAGAAATATGTTATGAAGAAAGTTATTATTTTGATAAATCAAATAATGGATATCAGTTCTTTTCAGTAGGTGTTTTTAAAATTGGAATTTTAATCTGTTGGGATCAATGGCATTCGAATGCATACCTTGAATTGAAGAAAAAGGATGTAAATTTGATTATTTGCCCAACTGCAATTGGAACTTGTGTTCATAAAAGTAAAAAAATACAAATAACTAATGAAAAAAAGAAATGGATTAATGTAATTGAAGCTAATAGTCTTATGAACAATATACCAGTTGTAGTTGTAAATCGAATAGGTACAGAGCAGCAAAAAGATAGCTCTATTAAGTTTTGGGGATCTAGTTTTATCACTGATGCACATGGCACATCACTCAAAAGATGTAAATTAAAGCAGGACATAATTAAATATAGATTCTATAAAAAAGAACAAATTTCTATAAAAAAAATGTGGAATTTTCAGGATATTAGCTAAATCTAGCGATATATATCAAATAAACATGTCAAATCTATGAGTTAGATATTATAATGTCGTTTGTAACAATTAGTTCTTTTAATCAAGGAGACAAAAATGAGGATAAATTTGATAGTACTGATACTTGCTCTAATGGCTATTTCAGTAACTCAACCGTCTTTCAGTGAAACTATTTCAGAAGTTAAAATAATTTTTGCTGACGAGGAAGGCGAAGGAAAGCCTACTGATGAGGAACCAGATTGCGAATAATTAATTGGGAGGAGATATGTTAAAAATTAATAACTTTTTTTCAGTTGCTATTATTTCTTTAGCCTTAGTGTCGCTATCTGCTATTGCAGGTAAACCTGTTGCTATATCTAAAGCAGATGGACCAAATTCTTTAGAAATTGGATTATCTGTTTCAGTTGGTGAACATAAGATAATGAGAAATCAAGATAATGCTGCAACTGTAAATCCAGCGTTTGCTAAAACATCTAGACCATGTCCACCATTCTGCATTCAACCTATGCAGTTAAGACCTGGTATAGAGACAATCGGTGAACAAGAAATCATTCATTATGCAGTAATGATGTCAAAAGGTGAAAAAATGCCT
>CACEHM010000010.1 GCA_902559355.1 uncultured Gammaproteobacteria bacterium | reverse complement strand
AATTATAAAAAACTGATTAAATGACTGATGTCATAAGAAAATGCTATAATTTATTTCTATGAATCTGTTTAGCAACTTCAAAAAAATAATATTAATAATCTTGTTACTAGCATCACAAGATTCCATCTCAGGTATAACAAGTTTGTTTGATGAGATCTCTTTAGCAGTTGATGAAAAACTCTCTGAAAAAGGGATTAAGCCCTACATCATACCGATAGACCAGGGACGTTTGTTAGACAATGAAAGATTCAAAAAAATTGATGTTGGATTAACCAAAGAACAAATAATCTATCTCATTGGAAAACCACCCCTAGAAAGTCCATTTTTAGAAAATCAATGGAATTATATCTACTTCAATAATACTTATGTAAAAAAGCAAAAAACGCTATCTATTCATTTTAAAAATGAAAAAGTTTTTGAAATACTTATTAATAACATATCTTATAAAAAACTTGGCTTTGAGGAATATAACCAAGGTATTTTGGGCAACGCTCCCTTAAATAACATAGAAAGGACAGATCAAATGTCTTATGGACCAATAATAATTAATACTGCAAGTAGTAACCTGCTCAGCAGTGTAAGTGATGTCTGTAACGTTAATGATTTCAAGACATTTGCTGATGTTAAAACCTTGAATAATGCTGATGAATCCACGCTTGAAATAAGAGCAGATAATCAAAGTCAAACTGAAGATAAATTTATTGCAAAGGGTAATGCCGAAGCTGAAAGGGTCAATGATTTCCTAAAAGCAGATACTATATCCTATAATACAAATGTAAAAAATTTAATAGCTTCAGGAAATGTAAAATACTTCAATGAAGATATTTCTATTTATTCTAATAATGCTACATATAAAAATAAATTAGATGAAATTAATTTCTCAAAAGCAAAATACTATAAATCAGATGAAAGTGCTTCTGGTAATGCTGAAGAAATTTTTATTAAAAAAAATAAAGATATAATTCTCAAAAATGGATCATACACAGCCTGTAGCTTAACTGACCCTGATTGGGAACTAACGTCTACAACAACTGAGCTTTACAATGATATAGATAGAGGTCATGCATATAACATGATACTTAAATATAAAAATATTCCTGTCTTCTATTCACCTTTTATGAGTTTTCCTTTATCTGATAAAAGACAATCTGGGCTTTTGACACCATCATTTTCAACAGGCAGTGGAGCAACGTCTTTTTCATTACCATATTACTTTAATTTAGCAGAAAATTATGATGCAACTGCTGAGATCACTTCTATAAGCGATAGGGGTATTCTTTTTGATAATGAATTTAGGCATTTAGGTAATGGTAGTTCTTCATTATTAAACTTATCATTTTTAGAAAATGATGATGAGCATGGTGACGATCGTTACTTATATTCATTTTCCGATGAGCGTCAGCTATTCAATAATATTCAATCCTCTAGATCAGTCTCTCAGGGAGCAACCATGTATAGTTCCATTTCATACAGTAGAGTATCTGACTTAGAGTATTTTGACGATTTTGGAGACTCCTTAAGTACAACAAGTCAGTCCAGTGTTAAAAGGGACATCAGACTCTATGGCGAGAAATATTTCAAAGATGGAGTTATTGATTATGAAATTTCATCACTTTCATATCAGCCATCGCAACCAGGAGTTTCATCTCAGTATAAAACCAGCCCTTCAATAAAATTGAATATTAATAATTTTAGTCAAAATAAAGTAATTAGATTTAACTTAAAAACAAGTATTCAAGAATTTGAACATAAAGATAATTCACAAACGGAAGGCACAAGATATTTAGCGTATCCAAGTATCGAAATACCTGTAAGAACAGAAGGGTGGGAGTTAACTCCTAAATTAGGCGTGAGATATATTGATTATAATCTTGACAATAATATTTCTTCAGAATCTAAGACTACACCAATAGCAAGTTTGCGAGGAAAATTATACTTTGAAAAAAATGTCGGTAATAAATTGTATACAATGGAACCGGAAGCTTATCTCCTATATATTCCAGTGGGTAACCAAGATGCAAATCCGATCTTTGATAGCGGTATCACAGAATTCAAATACTCATTATTTGCTGAAAATAGATTCTATGGAGAAGATAGACTAAATGACGCAAAACAAATGGCTTTAGCATTGACTCATAGAATAATAGATGAAGATTCGGGTGAAGAATTATTTACTGGTACACTTGGGCAAATAATATACTTTGATGATCGAGACGTACATTTAGTCAGTAATAAAAAATCTCACTCTGATGCTTCGAATATTATTGGATTAATGAATGCTAGAGTAAGTGATTATAGTTCCCTATCTATAGGAGCTGTTTTTAATCCACATGCAGGTCATGGAATGAGAAACACCGCGAGATATAGATATGATGCAAGCACGGATTCAAGGTATAAATTATTCAACGCTGACTATAGATTTAGCAAGGGTGAAGAAGAAGAAATTGATTTATCTGGAGTCTATTCTTTTAATAAGAATTTTTCATTTGTAGGGAAATATAATTATTCTTTTTCTAATAATAGAAGCAATGTTGAAGACTTAATAGATACCATGTTTGGTATGGAACTTAATAGCTGTTGCTATGCATTAAAAGTTGTTGTAAGAAACTATTGGACTGGTATTAGAAAAGATAATGTTTTATTTTTTGAATTCCTTCCAAAAGGTCTTACGTCTTCTAATAATGCAACCTCGAACCTACTAAGAGAGGGTATACCAGGTTATCAAGATAAGGTTGAATATGAATAAGATAAAGTTTTTAATAATACTATTTGCACTAGCTTTGTTTAATATATCTTATGCCTTAGAAGATAAAATTATTGCAATAGTTAATGATAATGTAATTTTAAATTCAGAATTAAATAATAAATTAGCTACAATCAACTTAGAGGGTACGAGCCGTTTACAAGCTGCTAAATTAAAAAAAGATATCCTGGACGAAATCATTGAAGAATCATTATTAGAACAAGCTGCAAATAGACTTGGTATTTATATTTCTGACATAGATCTTCAAAATAGAATTAAATTAATTGCTCAAAATCAAAATTTAACAGTTTTACAACTTAAAGAGGCTGTTGAAGAACAAAATATTGATTATTTAAAATATCTCAAAAATCTTAGGAAGCGAATACAAATTGATGAACTCTTTAGAATACAATTTACTAGTCGAGCATATATATCAGAAGAAGAAATACAAAGTTATTTGAAAAGTAATAAATTTGAAAATATTGATAATGTTATGAATATTAGAGAATACCTTATAGAGGATGAGACTAATCAACTTGATCTTTCAAAAGTCAATATCTTGGTCAAAGGTATCAAGGCGAATGGACTTGAAGATACTAAAAACAGATACCCAAATATGAAGATAAAAATAACTAATTTAAGTGGGACTCCCTTCAGAAACCTCCCTGACATCTATCAGAGTAATTTAAATATATTAGATAAAGACAGTTATACTAATCTATTCAAAACAGGCAAGGGGTATGTTTTCCTCAAGATGGTGAGCAGTTCCATGTATTCTGAAGAATACAAGGTCAGTCATATACTGCTAAAAACTAATCCTATGGAAAATCTTAAATCTCTGAAAGAAACCTTTTATAGAATAAAGAGAGAAGCATCAGAAAAAAATAATTTCTCTGATCATGCCCAAAAACATTCATTAGATAAAGCTTCTGCAATTAAGGGTGGGTCTCTTGGATGGATAAATAAAAAATCAGTGGTTCAAGAATTTGGGAGAGTAATGAGTAATATGAATGTAGGAGGTATAAGTGAACCATTTAAGACTCAGTTTGGTTGGCATATCTTATACCTAGAGGATAAGAGAATTAAAAATATATCTAAAGATGTAGCTAGGAATCAAGTCATATCAATCTTGAAAGAACGAAAAGTTAAAGTGGCTAAAAGAGAATGGTTAGCTAAATTAAAAGATCAAGCTTACATTGAAATAATTGAATGAGTATCAAGATTGCAATCACCGTGGGTGACCCAGGTGGTATTGGGCCTGACATTTGCGTATTGATGGCAGAAAAGTATATAAAAAGATGCCATGTTGTAATAACTGATCCTCAGTTACTAATAGATAGCTCTAAAAAGTTGAATAGGAAAATATGCATTAATATACTAAAAAATATTGATGATACTTTAAAAAGTGGCGCGAGCCTTATCAATGTTCTCCCTATAAAACTAAACAAGAAAAATAAGCCAGGGTATATGGATCCTGGTAATGCATCTTTTGTAATTAATGCTATAGAAACTGCAGCAAAAGGATGCCTTAAACATAATTTTCATTCGATGGTAACTGGGCCCATATCTAAGTCAATTCTTAATCGAGGCGGATTTAAAATATCTGGTCATACAGAACTGCTTGCAAAAATATGTAAGTCAAAATCGATTATGATGCTTATGAATGATAATTTAAAGGTAACACTTCAAACTATTCATACACCTCTTAACAAGGTATCTAAACAAATCACAAAAAAAAATATTCTAGAAAAAATTAAAATAATTAATCATGATTTAATAAATAAATTTGGACTTTCAAAACCAAAAATACTCGTCTGTGGTCTTAATCCTCACGCTGGCGAAGAAGGTATCTTAGGAAATGAAGAGATAAAAATAATAAAACCTGCCATTCAATCTTTAAAAAAATTAGGTATCAATATAGATGGACCTGTTCCAGCCGATACAGCTTTCATTTCTAAATACATAAACGAATATGACGTCATTCATACGATGTATCATGATCAAGGTTTACCTGTCATCAAATATGATAATTTCAGTAAGACTACAAATGTTACTTTAGGTCTTCCAATAATCAGAGTATCCGTGGATCATGGAACAGCAACAGATCTTGTTGGAACAGGGAATGTTGATATATCAAGTTTCATTCAAGCCCTAAAAGTAGCAAGAGATATTTCTAAAAGTGCATCTTAAAAAAAAACTTGGACAGCATTTTTTAGTTGATCAAAATATTATCAATAAGTTGATCAAAAATATCTCTCCTTGTGAAAAAGATTCAATAATCGAAATCGGACCTGGTGATGGTGCTTTGACTAAATCGATTATCCCATATGTAAAAAATATTTGTCTTATAGAAAAAGATAAAGGACTGATTAACGATCTAAATTTTATTTTAAAAAGCTACAAGAATAGTAAAGTTATAAATCAAGATGTTTTAAAGTTTGACTTCAATATATTAGAATGTCCATTTAGAGTGATAGGAAACCTCCCATATAATATATCTACGGAAATAATATTTAAAATGTGTAAAGTTGATAATGTAATTGATATACATTTTATGTTACAAAAAGAAGTAGTAGACAGGATAGTATCTAAGCCTAATACAAAGGTGTATGGAAGACTAAGTGTAATGGCACAAGCATATTTCAACACCAAAAAACTATTTGATATTTCTGAAAATGTATTTGTACCTAAACCAAAAGTAAAGTCATCTTTTTTAAGATTACTACCCAGAAAATCGATTTTTATAGATAATAAACATGAAGAAATATTTTATAATATAGTCAAAAGTTCGTTCGAAGGAAGGAGAAAGATGATTAGGCAATCACTCATTAAATATTTAAGTGATAATGACTATAATAATTTTAATATCAATCCTAAATTAAGAGCTGAAAATTTAACTGTTAATGACTATCTTCTAATAAGTAAGTATGTTAGCCAGATATAGCTCATACATATTATTATTTAATTTTATATACCACTACTATGATTTTTTTCTTTGGTATTTAGGAGATCAATCAATTCAAATTGAGTATGCTTACTATAAAGGCATGTATGCATTTACCTCTGCATTGATATTTATAATCTATATACATGTATTGTTTTTTCCAAAAAATAAATTGGATACCCCGGGAATTCCATCTTTTCCACCTTTAATCATGCTCTTTTCCCTAAACTTTGGGTTATTTATAGGTGTATATAATTTGTATATAATACAATTATACAAACTTCCAGAATTTCTTAATTACTTAAGATCAGTAGAAATTGGTTTATTTTTTATTTTATCATCATTTATTTTAATTTATCTTTCTATCCAATCTTTTAAAAAACATCGAGAAGATCCAAATCCTACAACTGAATCAAAT
>CACEHM010000009.1 GCA_902559355.1 uncultured Gammaproteobacteria bacterium | reverse complement strand
TAATAATTTTATTTTTGATTACATAGGTGATAGTAAAAAAGATATACCTATATGGAAAAAGTCACGCAAAGCATTTGTTGTTAATCGCAAAAATATTACCAAGCATTTAAAAAATATTGATTATGAAATTATTCCATTTCATGATTAACATTAATGATTATCAGTCTCATTTGGATACTATTAATTATACTCTGATTGGCTTTCATCTTATTTTCCATGTGGTATGATTCAAGCAAATGGAGACAAGTATATGAATGATAATAAAACTAATGAGGTAATAGAAATCCTTAATAAAATAATGGAGTATGAACTTTCTGGCGTTGTACGATATACTCACTATGCACTTATGATCACTGGACGTGATAGATTAAGTCTAGCTCAATTTTTTAAAGACCAAGCAACTGAATCTTTGTTACATTCTCAAGAAGCTGGTGAAATAGTAACAGGACTTGGTGGCCACCCTTCACTAAAAATACAAATTATAGAAGAATCAAATAAACACTCGACAGTAGATCTCCTTAATGAGAGTTCAGCTCATGAAAGTGATGCAGTTGCTCTATATAAGGTTCTACTTGATATTGTTAAAGACGAGAGCATTTATATTGAAGAATACGCAAGAGGCATGATAAAAGCTGAGGAAATGCATGCTATTGAAGTTAAAAAAATGCTCAAAGACTTTGCTGAAGGTTAATCTACTATTACTATATTAAGTTCAGTATAATTTTTTAAAATAAGTATGATGAAAAATGGCAAGAAGCTTATCCTTGGATTCATAGATCGTGAAAAACCAGGAACTTGGATATTTGCGATAATAGTTGCAATGTTGACTGTTCCATTAGCAGTAACACTAATTCTTTATTTTACTATGCAATAAAATTGGAACTAATAAAATGGACCCATTTACACAGGGAATAGTAGCAACAACAGCTTCTCAAAGCGTTTCAACCAGAGAAAAAATTGTTATAGCAAGCATAGTTGGCTTTTTATCTGGGCTAGCTCCAGATATAGATATATTTATTAGATCATCTAATGACCCATTATTGTTTCTTGAATTTCATAGACAATTTACTCATTCTCTGTTTTTTATCCCAATAGGTGGACTGATATGTTCAATAGTTTTTTATTATCTTTTTACAAAAAAATTTAATTTTTCTTTCAAAGAAACATATATATATTCAACTATTGGATATGCTACGCATGGAATAATTGATTCGTTTACAACATATGGCACTCAGCTTTTATGGCCCTTTACTGATGAGAGATTTGCATGGAATACTGTATCTGTAATCGATCCTTTGTTTACTCTTCCAGTAATCATTTTTTGTCTTTTAACTCTAATAAAAAAGAATAATAAATATTCTTTTTATGCAATCACATGGATGCTCATGTATCAGCTAGCTGGTTTTATACAAAAAGAAAGAGCAGAAAACATAATATATGATTACGCAAAATTAAAAGGTCACGATATCAATGAAATAGAAGCAAAGCCTAGCTTTGCAAATATAGTTGTTTGGAAGGTTATTTATTCTGATAATAATAATTATTATGTTAATGCTATTAAACTTGGATTGTCTCATAAGATCTATCCTGGTGAAATGATAAAAAAATTAGATATTAAAAAAGATTTTAAATGGCTTGAACCTAGTTCACAACAAGCTATAGATGTAGAAAGGTTTAGATGGTTTTCAAATGACTACCTTGGTATTGCAAAGCATAATGAAAATATAATCTATGATATTAGATTTTCCTCGATTCCAAATGAAGTAGAGGGCTTATGGGGCATTCAGCTAGATAAAAATAAAGGTAAAGATGATCATATTACTTATGTTACTAATCGAGGTAAGAGTATTAATAGATTTCATGAGTTGATAAGGATGATAACAGACTAGTATGTCGATTGAAAAGTATATTAAAACACAGTGCGGTTTAGAAAAATTTAAGCATCTAAGAAAGGTTGCTGACAAAAGTTTAATCGATAAAATAAGATTGTATCATTTCGTTATTATTGCGACACTAAGAGATATTTTTAAATAAAGAGTATTTTTTTATTACATCATATTATTACAATGGATAATTACTACAGAATTATGAATGTCATCGTCTTTGTACTTTTTGGTATATATATTCTCGTAGGAATTAAATGTGGTTTTGTTAGTTGGCATTGCTCGTAATATTTTTATGAAATATATAATTCTTTTGTAAGATGTATGCATATATGCTTTAATGGAAAAATTATATGGAAATAGGCGTTCTAAAAGAGAGTAAACAGCAAGAAAAAAGAGTAGCAATTACTCCAAAAATTGTCTCTAAAATCAAAAAACTTGGTCATACCGTAAGAGTAGAAAAAGGACTAGGTCTAGATGCCAACTTCTATGATTCTCAATATATTGAAGCTGGAGCAGAAGTATTAGATGCTGATAGTGTTTGGACCTCAGATATCATTTTAAAGATTAATAAACCAAATGATAATGACGTCAGCAAACTTGATAATAATAAGACACTGATATCATTTTTTAGTCCTGCAGTTAATTCAGACTTATTGCAATCTTGTGCTAAAGATAAGATAAATGTTCTTTCAATGGATTCCGTTCCAAGAATCTCTCGCGCACAAAAGATGGATGCTTTGTCTTCTATGGCTAATATTGCAGGATCAAGAGCTGTGATAGAAGCTGCTCACAATTTTGGGAGATTTTTTGGAGGGCAAATAACTGCAGCCGGTAAAATCCCGCCTGCAAAGATTTTAATTATTGGTGCAGGTGTAGCCGGTTTATCGGCTATTGGTACGGCATCAAGTCTTGGCGCGATTGTCACAGCATTTGATACAAGACCAGAAGTGAAAGAGCAAGTAGAAAGTCTTGGAGGGCAATTCTTGACTGTAAATTTAGATGAGGATGGCTCAAGCACTGATGGTTATGCAAAAACAATGAGTAAAGAATTTATAGATGCTGAGATGGCACTTTTTAAAGAACAATGTAAGGATGTGGATATTATAATTACCACTGCGCTTATTCCTGGTAAAGAGGCACCTAAACTTATTACACAAGAAATGTTGGATGTAATGAAGCCTGGATCAGTAATTGTGGACTTAGCATCACAACAAGGAGGAAATTGCGTATTATGTAAACGCGATGAGATTGTAGAATATAACGGTATTAAAGTTATAGGCTATACAGATTTACCATCAAGACTTCCGTCACAGTCCAGTGAGTTATATGCAAATAATTTGTACCATATTCTTGATGAACTTACTCCTAATAATGATGGAGTAGTTGATATTAATATGGATGATGATGTGATTAGAGGTATGACTGTTGTTAAGGACGGCGAAATAACTTTTCCACCTCCTAAAATTGAAGTTTCCGCTACACCTAAAGTTGAAGAAAAAAAAGTAGAACCAAAAAAAGAGCAAATTCAAAAAAAATCTTCTATCCTGCCTGGGATTATAGCTTTATCAGTTTTATTTTTAGTTGGAGCATTTGCTCCTGAATCTTTTATGAATCATTTCACTGTTTTTGTATTGTCATGTTTTATAGGGTACATGGTCATTTGGAATGTTACGGCATCACTACATACACCATTAATGTCTGTAACAAATGCAGTAAGCAGTATCATCATTATTGGTGCATTAACTCAAGTATCCTCAACCGATACTGTGTCCTTAGTTTTATCTGGTTTGGCAATATTTATTGCAAGCATAAATATCTTTGGTGGTTTTGCAGTAACTAAGCGCATGTTAGGGATGTTCAAAAAATGATATCAGGTTTACTTACTATAGAAGTTGTTCGTGCGTTGTATGTTATATCTGCAGTACTTTTTATACTTACACTTGGTGGGTTGAGTAACCAAGAAACCTCACGAAAAGGAAATGCTTACGGAATTACGGCCATGACCATAGCAATTGTTGCTACTGTTCTAGGGCCACAAGTTACTGGCAATTATATCGCATTGTTGCTTCTAATTTTAATTGGAGGCTCTATTGGTTTACTATTATCTAAAAAAGTTCAAATGACTGAGATGCCTGAACTTGTAGCAATACTTCATAGTCTAGTAGGTCTTGCTGCAGTACTTGTAGGTATTGTAAATTTTCTTAATCCTACACAAGAATATCTTGGTGTTGAATTAACAATTCATTTAATTGAAATATACATTGGTATATTCATAGGCATGGTAACTTTCGCAGGTTCAATAATTGCATTTGGTAAACTGAGTGGTAAAGTTTCTGGAAATCCTTTAGTGCTACCTGCAAAGCATTATCTAAATCTTTTAATGCTTATTAGCATTATCTACTTTGGAACAATATTTGTAGGTTCATCATCTATTGATGAGGGTCTTATAGCCCTAGGTTTCATGTTAACGATTTCATTATTTTTTGGAATACATCTCGTCGCATCAATAGGAGGTGCCGACATGCCTGTTGTAGTATCAATGCTAAATTCATATTCTGGTTGGGCTGCATCTGCTACAGGTTTCATGTTAAGTAATGATTTGTTGATAGTCGTGGGGGCACTTGTAGGAAGTAGTGGAGCTATTCTAAGTTATATTATGTGTCGTGCGATGAATAGAAGTTTTATTTCTGTTATAGCAGGGGGATTTGGTACAGAGACATCATCAACTCCTGTTGAAGGTCAAGATCAAGGTGAAGTTCAAGCAATAAACATTGAAGAATTCAAATCGATGATTACCTCATCAAAAAAAATAGCAATTATCCCTGGTTATGGCATGGCAGTTGCTCAAGCTCAATTTGTTGTAAATGAAATTATAAGTATTCTTAAAAATAAAAATATTGAAGTAATTTTTGTTATTCATCCAGTTGCAGGGAGAATGCCAGGGCATATGAATGTATTACTTGCAGAAGCGCAAATACCATATGATATTGTTTATGAAATGGATGAAGTTAATGATGACTTTGAAAAGATTGATTTATCAATTGTTATTGGAGCAAATGATATTGTTAATCCATCAGCTCTTGAAGATCCAAATAGTCCAATCGCAGGTATGCCGGTTATTGAATGTTGGAGAGGAACAAGCACGGTCGTTATGAAGAGAGGTATGTCAACCGGATATGCTGGTGTTGAGAACCCATTGTTTTTTAAAGAAAATACAAAAATGTTATTTGGAGACGCTAAAGAATCACTGTCACAAGTATTAACTTTAAATAATTAGCCTACATAACTACATTAAAGCCTTCAAAGACTGGATGTCCAATATAAATATCTTTATGTTGACCGGCATTTTTATGAGCAAGCTTGAATGCTTCAGACTTAGTCCAGGCAATAAAATCATCTTGTGATTCCCATGTGCTATGAGATGCGTATAGAGTACATTCATCATCTTTGTCGCCTTTAACTAAATTGAAATTTATAAAACCAGGGACATTTTCTAGATGGGTATCACGGTTCTTCCAAACACTTTCAAACTCCTCTTCCTTTCCTAGTAGAATCCTGAACCTATTCATTGCTATAAACATAGCTACAGTATAACAAAGATATTTATTTTTTTTGTAATCTATTTAGTTTATCTTAAATCTGGATAAAATCTTTTTTTCCATTGCCCAGAAATATTTAAACTCACCAAATAATGTACCAATTATAATAAGTAAAATTTGATAAGTAATTAAAACCATAAATATTGAAATGATTAAATTCTCAAGCTCTAGAATTTCAAGAACATAGTCTGATATGTACAACGAAAGAGAGCCGGTTATACCAAAAACAATAAAAACAATCACTAACTGATACGTAGATGAGACCTTGAAGGTTTTTTTGAGTTTTTCCATAAACATGTCTAGCAACAAAATAGCATAATTATTATGAGTTTGGTACGTTATTAAGTGGAGGCGGGGGGAATCGAACCCCCGTCCGAGAGAACTCAGCCATTGGTACTACATGCATAGTCTTTAATTAAATTTCATAGTTATGCTGGTTAAAGACAACCTACATAAAAACTAGCTTGTTTAGATTTAATAGTTTGCTAACAAGCTTACAAACTACGATCTTATCATTATGACCTCTGTTTAGAGCATATAAGCCTACTCTAAGAGAGGCTAGCGGCAGTTAGGCTGCTAGGGCTAAAGGTTTATTTTCAGCGTTTATATATTTTACAGCAGTTTTACGAGTTACTATCAGCTCGACATGCACCTCCGGTGTCGCAACCCACGTCGAAGCCGGTCGCCCCCTTTAGATAGTTTATTTATACATAATTTACAAAAAACAATCAAATTGTATTACTATATTCATACAGATAAATGCAGTATTTCTTTAAAAAAAATAGCTCAAAAAAAGAAAATCGTCGTAAGAAATACATCATATACAGAATAACATCACATAAGAATATAAATCATGAATCAATTCTAAAGATATCAAAAATAATTAATGCTAATCCATGCAATGATATATTTGAGAAAAATCTGAGTTATGATGCAATATTTTACAGAGCAGGGATTAATTCACCTTGGTCAAGCAAGAC
>CACEHM010000008.1 GCA_902559355.1 uncultured Gammaproteobacteria bacterium | reverse complement strand
AAATATCTTACGTTATCAAGAAGTGCTGAAACATTATCTGGAGGTGAGTCTCAAAGAATTAGATTAGCAAGTCAAATAGGCTCAGGGCTTACAGGAGTCATGTATGTTCTTGATGAGCCGTCAATAGGATTACATCAAAGAGATAATGATAAGTTGCTCACCACTCTAAAGAACCTTCGTGATTTAGGCAACACGGTGATAATTGTAGAACATGATGAGGATACAATTTTAGCTTCTGATTATATAGTTGATATTGGTCCAGATGCTGGGGTACATGGTGGCGAGGTCGTTTTTTCAGGAAAACCATCAAAGTTAAAAAACGTATCATCTCATACATCAGATTTTATTGCTGGTAGAAATATTATAGAAATTCCTAACAAGCGATTGAATCCAAGTAAAAAATGGATTTCTATATCAAAAGCAAATGCAAATAACCTTGATGATGTAAATGTGAAGATCCCTATTGGTCTTCTTACATGTATTACTGGTGTGTCAGGATCAGGCAAATCCTCATTAGTAAATAATGTCTTATACACATCAATAGTTAATAAGCTCCTAGATAACAATGAAGGCTTCGTTGAATGTGAGAACATAGATGGAATTGATTATATAGATAAAATTATAGATATAGATCAAAGTCCTATTGGAAGGACACCAAGATCTAACCCTGTGACATATACTGGAATATTTTCTTTAATTAGAGAGGAGTTTGCTAAAAAACCTGAGTCAAAATCAAGAGGCTATACTCCCGGTAGATTTAGCTTTAACGTTAAGGGGAAAAACAATGGAGTATGTCCTCATTGTGACGGACAAGGTCAAATAAAGGTTGAAATGCACTTTCTATCAGATGTTTATGTACAATGTGAAAAATGCAATGGTAAAAGATATAACGATGAGACTCTGGAAATTAAATTAAATGATAAAAATATAAGTGATGTTTTAGATATGACAGTTGAGGAAGCCTTAGTATTTTTTAAAAATTATCCGAGAATTTATAAAAAACTTGTAATACTGTCGGATGTTGGACTGGGATATATTAAATTAGGTCAGAGCGCTATTACGCTATCTGGTGGAGAAGCACAAAGAATAAAGCTTGCTAAAGAGTTAATTAGACCTGACACAGGTCATACTCTTTATGTTTTAGATGAGCCAACAACCGGCTTACACAGCTATGATGTAAAAAATCTATTGAAAGTATTAGAAAGGTTAAAAGATAAAGGCAATACTATGATCATTATTGAGCATAATCTTGATGTAATAAAAACAGCAGATTGGATTATTGACTTAGGACCAGAGGGTGGAAATGGCGGTGGTAAAGTTATTGGGATTGGAACGCCTGAAGATTTAGCAGCAACTAAAAAGTCTTATACTGGACAATATTTAAGCAATAAGATCTGAATTACTCGGATAACAGCACATATGCTACAGGTGATGCGTCCCCAAGCTTATGACCTTTCTTTAACACTCTTAGATAACCGCCTGGTCTACTTTTAAATCTTGGACCAAGAACTTCAAAAAGTTTTTTAACAATTCTTTTATCTCCAATTCTTGAATATGCTAACCTTCTTCTCATTAGAGTATCATTTTTTGCGAGAGTAATTAATGGTTCAGCAGTTCTCCTAAGCTCTTTAGCTTTTGCCAAGGATGTCTCGATATGCTCATGATCAAATAATGATATAGCCATATTTTTGAACATAGCTTTTCTGTGAGATGAATTTCTGTTTAGTTGTCTGCCTGATTTCTTATGTCGCATTATCTTTTTTCAATATTCTTTGGTGGCCAATCTTCTATCGTTTGACCAAGGGTTAAACTATGAGTTGATAATACATCTTTTATTTCTGTTAGTGATTTTTTACCAAGGTTAGGAGTTTTTAATAGTTCGTTTTCACTCCTTTGAACCAAATCACCAATGTAGTGAATATTTTCTGCTTTCAAACAATTTGCAGATCTTACTGTTAATTCTAGATCATCGACAGGTCTTAATAAGACTGGATCAATGTGATTCTCATCAATTTCATCTTGTGTATCATCCTTGATTTCTAAATGACTAAATACTTCTAATTGTTCTCTAAGAATTTTACCTGCTGTTCTTATTGCATCCTCAGGCTCAATAGTTTCATTTGTCTCAAGCTCGATGATTAGTTTATCTAAATCAGCTTTTTGTTTTACTCTAGCGTTGTCAACACTATATGAAACTTTCTCTACAGGTGTAAATGAGGCATCAATCTGCATCTTACCGATTCCTAAATCTTCTAACTCATTAAATTTTCTTTTTACTGCTGGCTGATAACCTTTGCCTTGAGAAATTGTGAGATTAATTACAAGCTCAGTCTTTTCATTCGTCATATTTGCAATACAAAAATCTGGATTTTTAATCTCTAAGTTTGGGTGATCTTGTATATCAGATGCAAGAACTGGTCCCTTACCTTTTTTTCTAAGCTCTACTTCAATCACATCTTTATCATGAAGGACTAATGCTAGTTTTTTAATGTTTAACAAAATTTCTAAAACATCTTCTTGTACGCCGTCAATTGTACTGTATTCATGAAGGATGTTATCAATAGATACTTCAGTAACAGCACTGCCAGGCATAGATGATAATAGTACCCTTCTTAAGGCATTACCTAAAGTGTGGCCAAAACCTCTTTCCAAAGGTTGTATTATAATTTTAGATTTTGAGTTTGAGATCATCTCAATGTCAACTAAGTTTGGTTTTAGAAATGTGATAGTGTTCATATGTTACCTTCTATTTTGAGTATAATTCTACGATTAGTGATTCATTAATTTCTTTTGGAAGTTCGGACCTTTCTGGTACTCTTAAATAAGTTGCTGTAAGGCTTTTTGAGTCGACATCAATCCAGTCACTTGCATTTCTAGTTTCAGCTACTGATAATGCAAACTGTATGCGTGTTTGATCTTTACTTTTTTTTCTTATAGATATCTTGTCTGTTGCCTGAACTTGATATGAGGGAATGTTAATTATACTTCCATTCACTTCTATATTCTTGTGATTAACAAGCTGTCTTGACTCTGCTCTAGTTGATCCAAAACCTGATCTATATACAACATTGTCTAGTCTAGACTCTAAATACGTAAGAAGGTTTTCACCAGTAGAGCCTTTTTTACTTGCAGATTTTTTATAATAATTTCTGAATTGCTTTTCGAGTATGCCATATAATCTTTTTACTTTTTGTTTCTCCCTTAACTGCAGCGCGTAATCAGAGAGTTTTTCTCTACGTTCTCCAACAATTCCAGGTTTTCTGTCTAAGTTACATTTTGTATCGAGAGATCTTGATCCAGATTTCAAATACAAGTCAGTACCTTCACGTCTCATTAACTTACACTTTGATCCAGTAAATTTAGCCATTAGACTCTCCTCTTTTTAGGTGGTCTACACCCGTTATGTGGCAAAGGAGTAATATCTTTGATATTTGTAATTTTATAACCAACACTATTTAGTGCTCTTACTGCTGAATCTCTTCCTGGTCCAGGGCCTTTGACAAGCACCTCTAAACTTTTTATTCCAAATTCTATCGCCTTTTGACCTGCTTTTTCAGCAGCAATTTGCGCAGCAAATGGAGTACTTTTTCTTGAACCTCTAAAGCCAGAGCCGCCAGATGTTGCCCACGCTAATGTATTACCTTGTTTATCTGTAATAGTTACAATAGTGTTATTGAAAGATGCATTTATATGTGCAACACCTTCATTAACAATTTTTTTAACTTTTTTCTTTTTTGTTTTGTTTACCATATTATTTTGCTTTTAGTAATTTTCTTGGTCCTTTACGTGTCCTACTATTATTTTTTGTTTTTTGCCCTCTGAGAGGTAGTCCTTTTCTGTGTCTTATTCCTCTGTACGATCCAATATCCATCAAACGTTTTATATTAATTGAATTTTCCCTTCTAAGGTCCCCCTCTAATTGGAACTCTTCGATAAACTGTCTAATTATCTCTAACTCTTTTTCTTCTAGGTCTTTTACTTTTTTAGTAGCTTGAATTCCTACTTTCTCGCAAATCAGCTTTGCTCGAGTATCACCGATACCATAAACTGATGTCAATGCAATCCATATATGCTTATGATTCTGTAAGTTTATTCCTGCTATTCTTGCCATATTTATCTCTGAGCGTAAATTCTATATTTCATTGGTAATTAATACAACTAATATATTATCCCTGCCTTTGTTTATGTCTAGGGTCCTTACATATGACCCTAACAACACGATTTCTCCGAATTATTCTGCAGTTTCTGCACATTTTCTTGACCGAAGCTCTTACTTTCATCGTATTCCGCCTCCTATACCTCTAAGATTAGCTTTTTTCATCATACCTTCATATTGTTGAGACATGAGATGGGATTGAACTTGGGCCATCAAATCCATAACGACAACAACAACAATTAATAAAGATGTACCTCCAAAATAAAAAGGGACATTGAAATAAAGAATTAGAAATTCTGGCAACAGACAAACTCCCGTTATGTACATTGCTCCAACCGTAGTGAGTTTTGTTGTAATCCCATCAATATATTTTGCTGTTTGCTCTCCCGGTCTTATACCTGGAATGAATGCACCAGATTTTTTCAAATTGTCAGCTGTTTCTCTAGGATTAAAAACTAGTGCTGTATAAAAGAAACAGAAAAATATAATTGCCAAGGCATATAGTATTATATATGGTGGCTGACCTGGTGATAAGGTCATGGCGATTTTATTAATTATACTATCCGGTGAACCTGCGCTAGACCAACTTGCTATGGTTGCTGGAAATAAGATGATAGCAGATGCAAATATAGCTGGGATAACACCTGCCATATTAATTTTGAGAGGAAGAAAACTGCTTTGGGCAGCATACATTTTGCGTCCCTGCATTTTTCTTGCATAATTTATTGGTATCTTCCTTTGCCCACGCTCGATATAAACAACAAACGCAGTTATGGCTAGAGCTAAAATAAAGATAAGAATTACACTAAAATTTTGTATTTCTCCATTCCTTGCTAACTCGATTGTTCCTCCAATTGCAGATGGTAAGCCTGCTACAATACCTGCGAAAATAATAATAGATATTCCGTTGCCAATTCCTCTTTCTGTGATTTGTTCACCAAGCCAAATTAAAAACATTGTTCCAGTAACTAATGTAACTACCCCAGTGATGAAAAAGCCTAAGCCAGGATCAAGTACTAGAGTTGTAGAAGATGTGTTTTGATTCATTAAAGCATTCATTACACCCATAGACTGAAGTAGTGCTAAAGCAAGCGTAAAGTATCTAGTATATTTTGTAATTGTCTTTCTTCCTCTTTCCCCCTCTTTCCTCAGTTGTATCAAAGGTGCATATATATGTGTCATCATCTGTATAATAATAGAAGCAGATATATAAGGCATAACACCTAATGCAAAAATAGACATTCTCGATAGCGCGCCACCCGAAAACATGTTGAACATATCCAAAATGCTCCCTCTTTGTTGCTCAAAAAGAAAACTCATTACAGCGGGGTCTATACCAGGCAGTGTTATGAAGCTTCCCAATCTGAAAACTATTAATGCGAAGATTATAAATAATATTCTCTGTCTGATTTCAGATGATTTTGTTAAACCGCCTAGTCCTGGTGAGATGTTTGGAGTAGTTCTAGACATTATTTAATGAACTCCATAACTGACTTGGTTGCTTGTACATCAATTAGTTTTTTCTTCGATGATACTGTGACTGGTCCGATTACTTTTACCTTTGTAGCTTTGTTTTTAATTAGCTTATATTTCTTTAGTAACTCTATGGTAATCTCTGTTTCAGAGATTTTATCTAAATAGTCATATTTCAGTTCTACTGTATTTATATTTTTCTTGGAAGTAAATCCAACTTTGGGTAGTCTTCTTTGAAGGGGCATTTGACCACCCTCAAATCCAACTTGTACTTTACCACCTGTACGAGATTTTTGACCTTTATGGCCTCTGCCACAAGTTTTACCTGTTCCAGATGCCATTCCTCTACCAACTCTTTTTTTGGTATGTTTAGATTCTCGTTTCAATTTAATTTCGTTAAGCATTTTTCTACTCTTTTATTTGGTCTACACTGACCATATGTTTCACTGTATTTATCATTCCAAGATTTTCAGGAGTTGCCTCTATTATTTTGGAATCTCTTATTCTCCTTAATCCTAGTCCTTTTATGCATGCTATCTGTTTTTTGGTTTTGCCAATTAAACTAAGCTTTTGCGATATTCTGATTTTCTTCATAATAAACTTTATAACTCGCTAGTTTTTTTGCCTCTTTTCAGAGCAACTTGTGCAGGATAGTACATAGATTCTAGACCTTTTACTGTTGCTTTAACTACGTTGATAGGATTTGTAGAACCAATACTTTTTGCTAATACATTATGTATGCCTGTTGCTTCAAATACTGCTCTCATAGCACCACCAGCAATTACCCCTGTGCCTTCTGCAGCTGGCTGCATGTATACTTTAGCTGAACCATGTTCATGAGTAATGGCATGATGCAGTGTTCCTTTTTTTAAGGATACAGACACCATGCTTTTCTTAGCTTTTTCCATTGCTTTTTGAATAGCTATAGGTACTTCTTTAGCTTTGCCATAACCGTAGCCAACTCTTCCATGACCATCGCCAACAACTGTCAGGGCAGTAAAACCAAACTGTCTCCCTCCTTTTACAACCTTAGCTACACGATTCACAGCCACAAGTTTTTCGATATAATCTGAATTTCTTTCTTCTGATGCCATTATATTTTTACTCCGTTTTCTCTAAGCGCTTCTGCAACAGCTTTAATTCTTCCATGATACCTATAACCAGACCTATCAAAAGCAACATTAGTTATTTTTGCTTTTTTGATGTATGCAGCCATTTTAGTGCCTATCCCTTTTGCACTTTCAATATTATTAGCTTTAGTTTTGTTACTTTTTTGATTAGTAGAAACAGTTGTAATAACTTTATCACCTGTTGGAGATATTAATTGCAAATACATATGCTGAATCGATCTATGCACGCTAATCCTATGATTGCCTGAATCACTAATTTTAGCTCTCGTCTTTACAGCTCTTCTAATTCTTTGATCATTTTTATTTTTCAAATTAGATTTTATCATTTTTTCTTAGCCTCTTTTTTGACTATCTCTTCGTCAGAATATTTAATACCTTTTCCTTTGTATGGCTCAGGTGGTCTTACAGACCTTATGTCTGCTGCAACTTGTCCAACTTGTTGTTTATCAACACCGGAAATTACAATTTCAGTCTGAGAAGGAGTTTCTATATTTATACCTTTGGGTATTTCAAAATGAACTGGATGAGAATATCCAACTGTTAATTCAACTTTAAGCTTATCTGCTTTTGCTCTATAGCCAACACCAATTAATAATAATTTCTTTTCCCAACCTTTGGATACGCCAGTGACCATGTCTGATATCAATGATCGTGTTGTTCCACTCATTGCTGTAGATTCAGATTTTGTTGATACCTTAATCATGTTATCTGATTGCTCCACTACTACATCACTAGGCTTGATAAATTCTAGAGAGCCTTTTGGTCCTTGAATATTTATTACATTATCTATTAAATCAAATTTTACATCTGATAAAAGTTCAATTGGTTTGCTAGCTATCTTCGACATAGTTTTAAGAGATATAACAAATAATCTCTCCTCCATATTTTTTCTCTTTTGCGACCTTCCCGGTCATTAAGCCTTGAGATGTTGAGACTATACATATCCCGAGTCCGTTTTTCACTAAAGGTATCTCATTTGAAGATTTATAAATTCTTAAACCAGGTCGACTTACTCTTTGAATAAGATCAATTACAGGCTTGCCGTCATAATATTTTAAGTCAACTATGATATTTTTATATTCGCTTTCTTCTATGTTAATTCCCTCTATGTAGCCTTCTTCAAGCATAACCTTACAAAGAGCCTCTTTCATTTTAGAATAAGGTATAGTAACTTTTTCTTTATTAGACATTTGACCATTACGTATTCTTGTTAGTAAGTCAGATATTGTGTCATTCATACTCATAGTGTTTACCAGCTTGCCTTTGTTAGTCCAGGAATCAGGCCTTGCATTGCCATCTCCCTTAATTTAGTCCTACCCAATGTAAATTTTCTATACACACCTCTTGGTCTTCCGGTAAGTGCGCATCTGTTACGCTTTCTTACTGCAAGAGCATTTAAAGGAATCTTTTGAAGCTTAGTTCTTAAAGCCATAGATTCTTCATCGCTTGTATTTTTATCTTTCAGTTTATCCTTAATCATATTAATTTTAGTAAGATATTTTTTATTAAGTTTTTCTCTCTTTTTCTCTCTCTCAATCATGGATAATTTAGCCATATTATTTAAATGGAAAGTTAAATTGTTTAAATAACTCCATTGCCTCCTCATTGTTCTTTGCGGTTGTAGTGATGCATATATCTAATCCTTTGATTTTATCTATTTTATCAAAATCAATTTCAGGAAAAATTATATGTTCTTTTACCCCCATTGTGTAGTTGCCTCTACCGTCAAAAGATTTATCGCTATAACCCCTAAAGTCCCTTGTCCTTGGTAGTGAAATTTTAATGAGCTTTTCGAAAAAATCATACATCATTTGATTTCTAAGAGTGACCTTACAACCTATAGGCATGCCCTCTCTTAACTTAAAGTTAGCAATTGATTTTTTTGCATACGTTAATACAGCTTTCTGTCCTGAGATTTGCGTTAGCTCCTCTTGTGCTTTTTCTAAAATCTTCTTGTCAGCAATAGCTGATCCTAAGCCCATATTTAGTGTTATCTTCACTAGACGAGGTGCTTGCATATTAGACTTAAAGCTAAATCTTTCCATTAAAGCTGGCACTACGTTTTCTTGGTAATATTCTTTATACGTATTCATTAGATATCTATTACCTCTCTATTTGATTTATAAATCCTTACCTTTTTACCAGACTCTAGTGTTTTGAATCCAACTCTATCTTGTTTTTTTGATACGGGATTAAATATCATAATATTAGATATTTCAATTGGCATCTCTTTTTCCATAATGCCTCCTTCAATGCCTGCATTTGGGTTTGGTTTTGTATGTTTTTTTGCCATATTTATGGCTGATACAATACATTTATTATCGTCAAGTAGGCGAACAACCTCGCCCTTTTTTCCTTTATCTTTTCCAGAAATTACAATCACAGAATCGCCTTTTTTTATTTTATTCATTATAAAACCTCCGGCGCTAGCGAGATAATTTTCATAAATGTTAAATCTCTCAATTCCCTGGTCACAGGTCCAAATATTCTAGTACCTAAAGGTTCCAGTTTGTTGTCTAGTAAAACAACTGCATTACTATCAAATCTTATTAGTGAGCCATCGGGCCTTCTAACACCTTTTTTAGTTCTTACGATTACCGCATTATAGACTTCACCTTTTTTTACTTTTGCTTTTGGGATAGCGTCTTTAACAGCAACTTTGATGACATCTCCGACTGATGCAAATCTTCTATGTGAGCCGCCGAGCACTTTTATGCACATTACTTTTCTAGCACCGCTATTATCTGCTGACTTGAGTATTGTTTGCATTTGTATCATGGTTTATCCTTGATCCTCTACTAGAACCCACGTTTTTGTTTTAGATATAGGTCTACATTGTTTAATCTTAATTACATCGCCAACTGAACATTTGTTATTTTCATCATGAATGTGATATTTGGTTGATCTTTTAATGTATTTGCCATTAACAGGGTGCTTAACAAGCCTCTCAACACTCACTACAGCTGACTTATTCATTTCAGTTTTTATAACTTTTGCAGTAATCATTTTTTTAGTTTTATTTTCCATTATTCATCTCTTTCAATACTGTTTTTACTCTCGCAATGCTAATCTTGTTTTCTCTGAAAAGATGTGGTTTCGGATTAAGCCCAGACCCTCGTTTAATTCTGAGCGAAAATCTCTCTTTTGCAAGATCATCAAGAACTTGTTGAAGTTCTACTTGATTCTTTTTTCTTAATTCATCCATCTTAATCATAGTGCCGTCCTAGATACAAATGTAGTTAAAACAGGCAGCTTTGCGGCTGCTAATCGAAATGCTTCTCTGGCAATCTTTTCTGATACGCCTTCCATTTCATATAAAACTTTACCTGGTTGAACTTTAGAGACCCAGTATTCAACATTTCCTTTACCTTTACCCATTCTTACTTCAATCGGCTTTTTAGTTATAGGAACATCTGGGAATATTCTTATCCAAATCTTGCCACCACGTTTAATGTATCTTGTCATTGCTCTTCGAGCCGCTTCTATTTGCCTAGCAGTTACTCTTCCACGAGTTGTTGCTTTAAGGCCAAATTCACCAAAACTCACTTTAGCGCCTGAAGTAGCAAAACCTCTAAGTCTTCCTTTCTGTTGTTTTCTAAATTTTGTTTTCTTTGGTTGTAGCATTATTTATTCTTTTTATTTGTTTTTTTATTTGTATCTTCCTGAATTTCATCTTCTGCGTATATCCACACTTTCACACCTATAATCCCATATGTTGTTAAGGCTTCGGCGAAACCATAGTCGATGGCGGCATCTAATGTATGAAGAGGGACTCTTCCTTCTCTGTACCATTCACTTCTTGCTATCTCTGCACCGTTAAGTCTACCAGCCACATTTACTTTTATGCCCAATGCACCCAGTCTCATGGTATTAGTGACTGCTCTTTTCATTGCCCTTCTGTACATGATTCTGCGTTCTAACTGTTGGGTAATACCTTCTGCAACAAGCTGAGCGTCTAACTCAGGTTTTTTAATCTCTTTAACATTGACTTTAACCATCGACTTTTCGACTTTTAATATTGATGATATTTTTGTTCTAAATTTCTCAATATCTTCGCCTTTTTTGCCAATAACTATACCAGGGCGGGAAGTGTAAATAGTTATTATTGCTTCTTTTGTAGGCCTTTCAATAACAATCTTACTAACTGATGCATTTTTTAATTCTCTTTTAAGATAATCACGTATGCGATGATCCTCTAATAAATAGCTAGAGAAGTCCTTGCTATTAGCATACCATTTAGAAGAATACTCCGTTGATATCCCTAATCTAAAGCCAGTTGGATGAACCTTTTGCCCCATTATTTCTCCTCTCTATCACTAACTACAATTGTAATGTGACTTGTTCTTTTTAAAATTTGGTTTACCCTTCCTCTCGCTCTAGGTCTGTGTCTTTTACCATAAGGTCCCTCATCCACGAGAACATTTCTGACAACCAACTCATCTAGATCACTTGAGTTATTGTGCTCAGCATTAGCGACAGCTGATTCTAAAACTTTTAAGATCAGTTGGGAAGCTTTCTTATTACTATAATTCAAAAATTCAAAAGCTTTATTAACCGGAAGACCTCTTACCGCATCTGCAACTAATCTACACTTCTGTGCAGATATTTTTTGATATTTTAAAACAGCTTGAGTATTCATCTTCTATCCTTTTGCTTTCCTGTCACCTGAATGTCCTTTAAAAACTCTAGTCGGTGAAAATTCACCAAGCTTATGTCCGATCATGTTTTCTGTCACGTAAACAGGTACATGCTGTTTCCCATTGTGCACAGCTATAGTGAGTCCAATCATATCTGGTGAAATCATAGATCTTCTTGACCATGTTTTAATTGGTTTTTTATCGTTCTCACTTAGAGCTTTATCAACTTTTGCTTGTAAGTGATGATCGATGAATGGTCCTTTTTTTAATGATCTAGCCACATTTATTTCCTATTCTTATTAACTCTTCTTCTGACAATTAAATTATCAGTTCTTTTATTTGATCTAGTTTTGTAACCTTTTGTTGGTGTTCCCCATGGGGATACAGGATCACGACCACCTGAAGTTTTACCTTCGCCACCTCCATGTGGATGATCTATGGGGTTCATCGCTACACCACGAACAGTAGGACGAACACCAAGCCATCTTTTTGCTCCAGCTTTACCATGTTTTTGCAAATTATATTCACTATTACCAACTTCTCCAATTGTTGCCCTACATGATTTATATATCTTTCTAGTTTCACCAGATTTAAGCCTTAATGTTGCATAATCTCCGTCTATGGCAACAATTTGTGCAACGGTGCCTGCGCTTCTCGCTATCTGAGCACCTTTACCGGGTTTCATTTCAATACAATGAACTTGTGTTCCTACAGGAATATTTATTAGTGGAAGAGTGTTGCCAATATTAATAGACGATTGATCTCCAGACATAATCGTATCGCCCGTGCTAAGATTTTTAGGTGCTATTATATATCTTCTTTCACCGTCAGCATATAAGAGTAAAGCAATATTTGCGTTCCTATTGGGATCGTACTCGAATCTTTCTACAGTTGCAGGGATATTATCTTTATTTCTCTTAAAGTCTATTATTCTATATCTTTTTTTGTGACCTCCACCAATATGTCTTGTGGTTATCCTGCCTTGATTATTACGTCCACCGCTTTTGTTTAATTTTGCAAGTAATGGTTCATAAGGCTGACCTTTATGTAAGTCTTTATTAGATACTTTTACTCTGAATCTTCTTCCAGGTGAAGTTGGTTTCGATTTAACTATTGTCATTTTGTCGTCTCCTCCTCGCCATAATTAATATCAAAGCCCTCTTGGAGTCTCACGTAAGCTTTTTTCCAGTCTTTTCTTTTTCCAAATGTTCTGCCAACCCTGGTAAGTTTGCCTTGAACATTCATTAATCTTACATGTTTAACTTTCACATCAAACATAAGTTCAACTGCTTTCTTAACCTCAGGTTTTGTTGCATCTTTGAGGACTGAAAATACGTGCTGATTATCAAGGTCTGCCCTCATAGTAGCTTTTTCAGAAATCCTTGGACTTACTATGATATTTGTTAATCTTTGTGTATTCATAATGTAGTTGCCTTTTTAATATGATCAAGCACGTTACTATCTATGACCACATTGTCATGTTTCATTAAGATGTGCGGATTAATTTCCTTATGATCAATCACGGTAATATTTTTAATATTTCTTAACGCAAAGAACACATTTTCGTTTTCAACAGATGTTATAAATAATGCATTTGTTATTTTGAGGCTATCCAAAAGGCTTTTTCCAAGTTTGGTTTTTTTATCAGAAAATTTTAATTTGTCAGATAAGTGTAATCGTTCTCTTTTAAGAAGCTCATTAAATATACAATTTAATGCCCCTTTGTACATTTTCTTATTAATTTTTTTATTATAATCTTTTGGTTGTGCAGCAAATGTAACGCCGCCAGTCCTCCATATTGGGCTTCTTGTTGTGCCTGCTCTAGCTCTACCCGAGCCTTTTTGTGGTCGAGGTTTAGCTCCGCCTCCGCTTACTGCAGATCTATTTTTTTGTGCCTTTGTACCCCTTCGTTGATTAGCCATGTAATCAGTAGTAATTTGATGCACAAGTGCCTCATTAAATTCTTTAGTAAAGATTTTTATTAATTCTGTACTCATTATTCTTTATCGCCTTGTTCATTGCTTTCTTTCTTTGCTACTTCATCAACAATTTGTGCTTCATCCGAAGAGCCTTCATCAGTTATTGGTGATGCTTTAATAGAATCAGATTCTGAATAAATTTCCTTAGGAGTGTATTTCTTTTGTGTAGGTTTAATTATTACTACACTACCTTTATGCCCTGGTACGGATCCTTTTACTAACATTATATTTTCTTCGGGCATAATCTTTACTATTGTTAAGTTCTGAATTGTTCGTTGAACATTCCCTAATTGACCAGGCATTTTTTTACCTTTAAATACACGTCCTGGGTCTTGGCATTGACCCGTAGAGCCTATAGCTCTGTGAGATATTGAGTTACCATGAGTAGCATCTTGCATTGTAAAGTGATGTCTCTTTACACCACCTTGAAAACCTTTACCTAATGATTTTCCAACAATATCTACATGCTCACCAGCCTTAAACCTATCTACTTTTATATCTGTTCCAATGGACATGCTCTCATCTAAATCTTTTACTTTAAATTCATGTTGTCCTTTGGCAGGTTTTATATTTGATTTTTTATAATGTCCTATAAGAGCTTTACTAAGTCTACTCTCTTTTTGGATCCCATATGCAACTTGGATTGCTGAATAGCCATCGCGCTCTTTTGTTTTAATTTGTGAAATTCTATTTGAGTCAATGTTGATGACAGTAACAGGAATTGATAGTCCTGAGTCGTCAAATACTCTGGTCATACCTGTTTTTATACCTATTAGGCCTATGCTCATTTTCTTGTCCTCAAAATGAAAAAGTTAGTTAGTTCTATCCGCTTATAAGGTGCTGAATCTTAACATAAAATTCAGGTTTGTTACACTTTTTTAGGGATTTTTTGACTTAAATTAGCTTAATTCTATTTGAACATCCACGCCAGCAGCGAGGTCCAGTTTCATAAGCGCATCTACAGTCTTGTCTGTGGGCTCTATAATATCCATCAACCTTTTATGTGTTCGTATTTCATACTGGTCTCTGGCATCTTTATCTACATGAGGTGAAACCAAAACTGTATATCTCTCTATCTTGGTTGGAAGAGGTATAGGGCCAATAACTCTTGCGCCTGTCCTTTTAGCTGTTTCTAATATTTCCTTTGATGATGCGTCAATAAGCTTATGATCAAATGTCTTTAGACGTATTCTGATATTTTGTGTATTTTTTTTCTTCTTAGTTGCCATATTTATGATGCCTTTTGAATAAGCTCTTCAGCGATGTTACTTGGTATTTCAGCATATTTCTCAAATTCCATAGTATATGTAGCTCTTCCTTGTGTCATAGATCTTAAATCTGTTGCATAACCGAACATTTCTGATAGTGGAACCTCGGCTTTAATTATATTGCCTACAACCGTTTCTTCCATGCCCTGTATAATTCCTCTTCTTCTGTTCAAGTCACCTGTAACATCGCCCAAGTAATCTCCTGGGGTAACAGCTTCAACTTTCATTACTGGTTCTAGTAATACTGGCTTGGCTTTTTTTGCACCTTCTTTAAATGCTTGCGAGCCAGCAACTTTGAAGGCTACTTCACTAGAGTCAACATCATGGAAAGAACCATCATAAAGCGTTACTTTGACATCAACAACAGGATAACCGCCAATTACGCCATTTTCCATTTGTTCAATAACTCCTTTGTCAACAGGCCCTATGAACTCTCTTGGAATAGCTCCGCCAACTATTTCATTAACAAACTCATATCCTTTTCCAGGTTCTTGTGGTTCAATTTTCAACCAAACATGTCCATATTGACCTTTACCTCCACTTTGCTTTATATATTTTGCTTCTTGTTCAACAGATGTTCTGATCGTTTCCCTGTAAGCTACCTGAGGTTTTCCAATTGTTGCTTCCACATTGAATTCCCTTTTCATTCTATCGACGATGATATCTAAGTGAAGTTCACCCATACCAGAAATGATAGTTTGATTAGATTCTTGATCTGTTGCCACTCTAAATGATGGGTCTTCTTGAGCCAGCTTACTAAGAGCTAGACCCATTTTTTCTTGGTCATCTTTTGTTTTGGGCTCTACCGCAATAGATATTACGGGTTCTGGAAATTCCATTCTTTCAAGAGTAATTATTGAAGCTGGATCACACAATGTATCTCCTGTGGTAACCTGTTTAAGTCCAACAGCAGCTGCAATATCACCGGCTCTTACTTCTTTTATTTCATCGCGTGAATTAGAATGCATCTGCAATATTCTACCAATACGTTCTTTTTTCTGGGTAACGGAATTATAAACAGTGTCACCAGATTTTAATACACCAGAATAAACTCTAAAAAATGCAAGAGTTCCAACAAAAGGATCAGTTGCAATTTTAAATGCTAAAGCAGAAAATGGCTCTTCATCAGACGATTCTCTTTTGCCTTCTGTTTCATCTTTGTCATCTAGTATTCCCTTGATAGCAGGAACATCTAATGGAGATGGCATGAAATCAATTACAGCATCTAACATTGCTTGAACACCTTTATTTTTAAATGCTGTGCCACAAGTAACTAAAACGATTTCATTTGATAAAGTTTGTAATCTCAAACCTTGGACTATTTGTTCCCTTGTAAGTTCACCATTATTTAGGTAGGCATCCATTAATTCTTCATTTGCTTCTGCAGCAGTCTCAACTACTTGTTCACGAAGCTCATCAACTTTTTCTTTAAGATCATCTGGAATATCTACCTCATCGAATTTCATTCCTCTACTTTCTTCATCCCATATGATCGCCTTCATATCAATTAAATTTACTACACCTTTGAAATTATCCTCAGCACCTATAGGTACTTGCAATGGAAGTGGTTTTGACCCCAGTCTAGTTTTAATTTGATCGACTACCCTAAAGAAATCAGCGCCAGCTCTATCCATTTTATTAACAAAAGCCATTCTGGGAACACTATACTTATTTGCTTGTCTCCACACTGTTTCTGATTGAGGTTCTACTCCTCCTACGGCACAAAACACTGAGACAGCTCCATCTAGAACTCTTAAAGATCTTTCTACTTCTATTGTAAAATCAACATGCCCTGGTGTATCAATAATATTTACCCTGTGTTGATCATATTGATCTGAGCTACCACTCCAAAAACAAGTTGTTGCAGCAGATGTAATAGTAATGCCTCTTTCTTGTTCTTGCTCCATCCAGTCCATTGTAGCTGCACCATCATGTACTTCTCCTATTTTATGAGATACACCTGTGTAATATAAAATTCGCTCTGTAGTTGTGGTTTTACCTGCATCGATATGTGCCATAATGCCTATGTTTCTATAACGTGAAAGTTCTGTCTCTCTAGCCATAAATTACCACCTATAATGTGCAAATGCTTTGTTAGCTTCAGCCATTTTATGAGTATCTTCTCTCTTTTTAACTGCAGACCCTTTATTAGAAATGGCATCAGCTATTTCGGATGCTAGCTTTTCTTTCATTGATTTCTCATTTCTTTTACTGGCAGCTTCGATAATCCACTTCATGGCTAACGAAACTTTTCTTTTTGAATTAACTTCAATCGGAACCTGATAATTAGATCCCCCTACTCTTCTTGATTTAACTTCAACACTTGGTCCTACATTCTGAAGTGCCTTTTCAAGTGCAGATAGAGGCTCTTCTTTAGTTTTTTTTGAGGAAATTGATAGTGCGTTGTAAACAATTTTTTCAGCAGTTCTTTTTTTGCCATCCTGCATTATCATGTTCGTTAAACGAGTAACATTTGTACTCTTATAAATTGGGTCTGGTATTATTTTCTTCTTTGGTATATCTCTTTTTCTAGGCATTTTTAACTCTTGGGTCTTTTAGTCCCATATTTTGATCTACCTTGCTTTCTGTTTTCTACACCTTGTGTATCTAAACTGCCTCTAACTACATGGTATCTTACTCCTGGTAGGTCTTTTACTCGACCGCCACGAATAACTACAACCGAATGTTCTTGAAGATTATGGCCCTCTCCGCCTATATATGACGTAACTTCTTGTCCATTAGTTAGCCTTACTCTTGCAACTTTTCTAAGAGCTGAATTAGGTTTCTTAGGAGTAGTTGTGTATACACGCGTACATACCCCACGTCTTTGAGGACAAGCTTCCAAAGCAGGCACTGCAGATTTAACAATCTTTGTCTTTCTTGGTTTTCTAACTAGCTGGTTAATTGTTGCCATTATTTCCTCTATAAGTAGGCGAAATTCTATTAGTAGAGCCAGTTAGTGTCAAGAAATGATTAGCTATAAAAGCAAAAAACATATTATTAGTCTTTAAAAAGATCTTCAGCTGTTGTTTCTGAAGATTTTTCTGGAATTATGTTTATTTCACTAGCTATTTCTTTTTCAAGCATTTCTTCAAAGGACTCATTATCATCCTGTTGAGCAGTTAAACCTGTCCCACATGGGAGAAGTCTTCCAACTACTACATTTTCCTTGAGCCCTCTTAGTCTATCTTTCCTTCCATTTACAGCCGCGTCAGTTAACACACGAGTAGTTTCTTGGAATGAAGCAGCAGATATGAACGATTCTGTCACTAGAGATGCTTTTGTTATACCTAATAACATTGGTTTGAATGTTGGAAGAAGCACATCAGGATTTTTTGACTTGAGATTATCTATCAATTCTAAAAGCTGTGTTTTTTCCATTTGCTCACCAGGCATGAGAGTGGTGTCTCCAGCTGATGTTATTTCAACTTTTCTCAACATTTGTCTGAGGATAACTTCAATATGTTTATCATTTATAGACACGCCTTGTAGCCTATAAACGTCTTGTACTTCTTTAACTAAATGCTCAGCTAAGTCTGTTACACCTCTATAAGCTAATATATCGTGTGGATCTAATTCACCGTCTGATATTATTTCACCTTGAGTAACGCTTGCTCCTTCGAATACATTCAGTAATTTTATTTTACTTAGCATTTGAACATGCTCATTTCCATCTACGTCCGTAATTATCAACCTTCTCTTACCTTTAGTCTCTTTTCCAAATGAAACTACGCCTGTCTTTTCAGCAAGTTCAGCTTTTGCTTTAGGTTCTCTAGCTTCAAAAAGATCGGCAACCCTCGGTAAGCCTCCAGTGATATCTCTTGTACCAGATGTTTCTCTTGGAGTACGAGCAATAACATCGCCGACTCCCACCTTTGTTCCAGCCGATACATTTACTGTTGAGTTTGAAGGTAGCAAGAAATGTGCAGGTAATTTAGAATTTGTAATCAGCAAATCTTTTCCTTTTGCATCTACAAGCTTAATCATAGGTTTAAGGTTTTTATCAAATGATACACTGCTTGTATCTTTCACCTTGATTGATGTGATCCCTGTAAGATCATCTACAATGTTCTCAATACTAATGCCATCTTCAAAATCTTCAAACTCAATAATGCCCGCTGTCTCAGTGATAATAGGTGTTGAATGAGGATCCCATGTAACAATATTTTGTCCTCTCTCCACTGACTTACTATCTTCTAATTTAATAATAGCTCCATATGGAATTTTATATCTTTCTTTTTCTCTTCCGCTATCATCAAGTACGCCAAGCTCACCTGACCTAGAGACGGTTACAATCTCTTTTTGGGTATTAATTACTGTTTTAAGATTATGATACCTAACAGTTCCAGAATTTTTGACTTCTATGCTGTTTGCAGCAACTGCCCTAGAGGCTGCGCCTCCAATATGAAATGTTCTCATGGTAAGTTGAGTTCCAGGCTCACCAATGGACTGGGCTGCTACAACTCCAACGGCTTCTCCTTTGCTTACCTTCCTTCCTTTAGCCAAATCTCTTCCATAGCATTTAGCGCACACACCATGTCTTATGTCGCAAGTAATTGCTGATCTAACCCAAACTTCATCAATAGCATTTTGTTCAAGAAGAACTACATTGTTTTCATCAAGTAGTGTTCCTTTGGGAAGT
>CACEHM010000007.1 GCA_902559355.1 uncultured Gammaproteobacteria bacterium | reverse complement strand
TGTCCTACTTATTCATTTATCATTAGTTATTGCATTAATGATCATTTTTCCATACAGTAAATTACTGCATGCACCTGGTCTGTTTTTTAGCCCTACAAGAAACCAGGTTGATAACGCAAGAAGCAAAAGACATGTAGCTGATTGGGCAAAGAAAATGGAGTCTAGTAAATAATATGGCCAAGAATAATTTTGAAACACCTGATGTTAGAACTTTTCCAGTAATACCTAAATTAGAAAACAGTGCGACAGCGCATCTATCTCCATTCAAATCAAAAGAAGAATTTCAAACAAGTCTTGGTTATCCAGGAGAGCTTGTAGATAACTGGCAAGAAAAAGCAATAGATAAAATGGGCGATCTATTAACTAAATATCGCTCACTCAGAGTGTATTTAGATTCATGCATCCAGTGCGGAGCATGTACAGATAAGTGCCACTATTATCAAGGAACAAAAGATCCTAAGAATATGCCGGTCGGTCGACAAAACTTAATGAGAAGTGTTTACAGAAGGTACTTCACTCTGCCCGGGAAATATTTCCCTAAACTTGTTGGAGCAAAGGATTTAACTAAAGAAGTTTTAGAGGATTGGTACTCTTACTATCACCAATGCTCGCAGTGTCGAAGATGCGCAGTATTTTGTCCTATAGGAATTGATACTGCAGAAATATCTATGGCTGCAAGAGAAGTAATGGATTCTATCGGTGTTGGTCAAAAGTACTGCAATGAAATTATTAGTAAAGTGCATAAAATTGGAAACAACCTTGGTTTACCAGAGCCAGCATTAGCTGATACTTTAGAGGGCCTTGAAGAGGATGTTCTTGAAGACACAGAAGTGGATGTAAAATTTCCTCTGGATGTTAAAGATTCTGATGTTTTATTAGTTACACCATCTGCTGATTTTTTTGCAGAACCACATGTTGATGGCCTTATAGGATATGCAAAAGTTTTTCATCAGGCAGGAATAAGCTGGACATTAAGTTCTCATGCTAGTGAGGCAGCCAACTTTGGTATGTTTATTGGCAGTTATGACAATATGAAAAAACTTGCCATGAGAATTAGAGAGGCAGCACTAGAACTAAATGTAAAAAGAATTGTTTTTGGAGAATGTGGACATGCATGGAGAGTAGCATACAGCTTCCTAAATACTTTAGCCGGTCCTTTTGATTTTCTTGATCCACGATATCCGGTACCCCAACATATATGTGAAATTACAAATTCTTTAATGGATCAGAATGTTCTCCAATTTGACAAAAGCGCAAATGACGACATGACATTGACATATCATGATTCATGTAACGTGGCTAGGGCATCTAATATGGGTGGAATTATGGGTGGACAATTTACTATTCCGCGTAAAATTATAAAAACTGTAGTTAATAATTTCTATGATATGGATGAAGAAACTATCAGAGAGAAAACTTACTGCTGCGGAGGTGGAGGCGGTTTGCTGACAGATGATTTAATGGAATTGAGAGTAAAAGGTGCTTTGCCAAGGATGGAGGCTTTAAAACAACTAATTGATGAAAAAGGTGTCACACATATGGCTGCTATTTGCGCTATTTGTAAGAGTCAATTTAGTAAGGTTTTTCAGTATTATGACCTTGAATTAGATCAAATAGTCAGTGTCCATCAGTTAGTGAGTAATGCCATAATAATGAATAAAAAAGAGGTTTAGCTCTAAATATCTTGTGCTATACTTTTAAAATTAGAGTATTAGTAAAGTATAATAAACTTATATAAAGTGTTGAATTAAATGACTAAATTAGAAAAAACAATAAACTTGATGAAAGAGGAAAATACCTACAAAAGGTATAATGAAGGTGATCACCAATATAGTGATTTCTCTGAAGCAATATTTGAACAAGATACTTCACACAAATGCCCTACATATGTTCACAAGACACCTCCTTGCCAGGGCAGTTGCCCATCTGGTGAGGATATCAGAGGTTGGCTACAAATTATTAAAGGTATAGAGCAGCCCCCACAAGACATGTCAATGTCAGAATATGCATTCAGAAGATCAACAACAGCTAATCCATTTCCATCACAAATGGGTCGAGTATGCCCAGCTCCTTGTCAGAGTGGTTGTAACAGAAATGAGGTTGATGACTATGTTGGTATAAATGCAGTTGAACAATTTATTGGTGATAAAGCTATTGAAGAGGGTTACTCGTTTGATGCTGCTCCAAAGCTAAATAAAGAACGTGTTGCAATCATTGGTGGTGGACCAGCAGGATTGTCCGCAGCATATCAATTAAGAAAAATGGGTTATGCCTCTACAGTATTTGAAGAAAGAAAAGAGCTAGGCGGAATGATGAGATATGGCATACCAGGCTACAGGACACCTAGAGATCTACTTGACAAAGAAATAGAAAGAATCATAAACCTTGGTGATATAGATGTGGTCACTGGCAAACGTGTAGGTAAAGACTTGCCTCTAGACGATATAGAAAAATCACATGATGCAGTTCTTTGGACTATCGGATGTTGGAATGGTAAAGCAATACCAGTAGAGGGTGGCGATGCCACTAACTGTATTACCGGTGTTGATTTTCTAGAAGCATTCTGTGACGGAAGGCTCAAAGTTGGATCAAAAAAAGTAATTTGTGTTGGTGGTGGAGATACGTCAATTGATGTTGTATCTGTAGCACGTCGTCTTGGTCATATCTCAAAAATGAATGAACAAGATACACCAGAAAATATAGTACATGGTTATGTAGCACAAGATGTTTCAGAATCAGCTGCAAAAGAGGGTGCTGTTGTGACTTTAACATCATTATTTGCAAAAGAAGAAATGACTGCTGCTGAACAAGAAGTAAACGATGCTATGCATGAAGGTGTGACGATACTAAATGGCGTTATGCCGGTCAAAATTGAAAAAGATGAAAACAACAAAGCCATTGCTATGGTAGTGGCTGAATGTACATTTGATGAAAATAATATACCAGTACCTGTTGAAGGAACAGAAAAAAGAATAGAAGCGGACCTTATAGTTGCAGCTATCGGACAATCACCAGATATTGAAGGTCTTGATGATCTTGGTAACGAACGAGGATTCTTTGAGGTTGATGATTATTATAGACATAAAACAAAAGAAGGACATTTTGTAGCTGGAGATATAATTAGACCTCATTTACTTACAACAGCAATTGGTCAAGGCTCAATAGTTTCACAAACAATTAAAAGCTACTTCGAAAATAATGATTTCAAAAGACGTCCAAAAGTTGACGTCCATCACTTTAATCTACTCGATAAATTAAGAGAAACTGACCTAGAACCAGAAAAATACACTGCGCCAATAGAGCCTGATGAGTTACGTGGTTCTGATACAAGTAAAAATGTTTTACATAACTATGAGGATCGCTCATCTCAGGAAATTATTCCATCAACAGAACTATTTCTTGGTCACTTCAAACATGAAGACAGATTAAAGCGTGGGGAAGATGTTCCTAGCGGAGATGATGTAATAGATAACTATAAAGATAGAATCATAGGCCTTACCGAAGAAGAGGCAATTAAAGAAGCATCAAGATGTATGAGTTGTGGAATGTGTTTCGAATGTGATAACTGTGTAATTTATTGTCCACAAGATGCTGTATTCAGGGTTAAGAAAGATGAAGCAACGCTGGGTAGATATGTAGATACTGATTATAATAAATGTATAGGTTGTCATATATGTGCAGATGTATGTCCAACTGGTTATATTAAAATGGGACTTGGCGAATAGAGTAATCGCTTTTTAATCAGGGGAAAATTATTGAAACACCTTAAAATATCATTTCTGATATTTATTCTTTCAGTAGGTATTCAAAATGTAAGTTCACATGATGGTAGTCCTCATGTTACAACAGGTAAATCAAAAGCAGATTCACAAGAAGCATGTGTTGAACCAACAGAACTCATGAGAAAAGAGCATTATATGTTTCTTCTTCATCAACGTGATGAAACGGTAATTGATGGAGTTAGAACTAAGAAGCATAGTTTTGCTAATTGTATTGATTGTCATGTGTCATATGATGAACAAGGTAAAGCAATTCCTATAAATGCCGAGGGTCAATTTTGTCAAGAATGTCATGTTAAAACAGCTACAAATATAACTTGTTTTTCATGTCATGCTGCAGAGCCAAGATTTCCACAACATTCTGGAATGACTAGTAAGATGAATTCAAATGATATTAATGAATTAGTGAAACATATAAATAATGATAAATAGGCGAAACTTTCTTGTTAAATCAGCAAGTGCACTTGCAATAACTTTTGTAGTGCCTTCGTTGCTGTCTGGCAAAGCACATGCAAAAAAACCTCTTGCTCAAAAAGTTACTGATAAACAGAGCTGGGGAATTCATGTTGATGCAGGTAAGTGTGTTGAAGGATGTACAGCTTGTGTTGATGCATGTAATGAAGAAAATGGTCTAACTGGTTTTGGAAGACCTGAAACTGATTCTCAGTGGATTAGAAAGGTTACAGTTAAAAATAAGACAACTGATAAGATCACTACAATGCCGATGATGTGTCAGCATTGTGAAAATCCACCATGTTGTGATGTTTGTCCGACTGGAGCATCATTTAAAAGAGTAGATGGAATTGTAATGGTAAATCAGCATACATGTATCGGTTGCAGGTATTGTATGATGGCTTGCCCATTTAAGGCACGGTCATTTGTCCACGAGACACTAACCCAACAAAATACTAATGCTCCTAGAGGTAAGGGATGTGTTGAAAGTTGCAATTTATGTGTCAATAGAATCGATCATGGTTCAGAGACAACTGCGTGTGAAGACGCATGTAATAAAGCAGGGCATTCAGCAATTACTTTTGGCGATTTAAAGAACCCTTCAAGCAAAGTAAGACTAGCTATTGATTCAAATAGCCCAAGAAGATTAAGAAATGATCTTAATCTACAACAAAAAGTTTTTTATTCTAATATATGAGCGAATACACCTTACAAAAGTTAAAAACATGTAGATACGCATATTGGGGAATTTTTCTATTCTTAGGATTTCTTATACTTTTAGGAATAGCTTCATCAGCTTATATGGAACATGAAGGTCATTATGTCACCGGAATGAATAATCAAATTGTTTGGGGACTCCCGCATATTTTTGCTGTGACCTTAATTGTCATTGCTTCTGGCGTACTTAATATTGCTTCTATGTCTTCTGCATTTAATAAGAAACTCTATAAACCACTTGCCCCCTTATCTGCATTATTTGCAATTGCTTTTTTAATAGCAGGACTAATAATCTTGGTATTAGATCTAGGTAGACCTGATCGTTTGATAGTAGCGATGACTACATATAATTTCAAATCTATTTTTGCATGGAATATTTTTTTATACTCTGGTTTCTTTGTTATTTTATCCATATATATATGGACTATGCTGGATTTTAACGTAAGTAAATATTCATCATATGTTGGTAAGCTAGCATTTGGTTGGAGAATAATTTTAACTACTGGAACAGGATCAATATTTGGTTTCCTTGTTGCAAGAGAAGCATATTCAACAGCTGTTTTAGCTCCTTTATTTATTGTTATGTCTCTACTTTATGGAACTGCAGTATTTTATTTACTTCTTCGAATTATATCTAAATTACAAAATATAAATATACCGGATGAAATTGTTACTAACATAAGACGATTAATGATAATTTTTCTATTGGCAAATATATATTTCCTTATTCTATATCACATCACTAATTTATATATATCTAAACAAGTTGCGGTTACGACATTTATATTACTAGAAGGTGGAAATTACACTACCATGTTTTGGCTTGGCCAAGTAGGAGTTGGTCTACTAATACCTTTACTATTCGAATTAACCAATAAAGAGAACAGAAACTTTCCTTTGACTCTCACATCTATAATGACCTTGATAGGGGGGTTCTTTGCAGTAGCAGTTATAATTATTGGTGGGCAAGCATTTCCTTTAAATATTTTTCCGGATCATACTATTATTAGTTCATCTTTTTTTGATAATCAAATTCATAGTTATTCACCTTCGATATTTGAATTTGGCCTTGGTATAGGTGGTACATCATTAGCACTGATAATTATTCTTGTGCTGATAACTAACTTGAAATTTATACCAACAAAAAAATAAACTCCATATATTCAAAATGCAAACTCTACTTATATCCTCGACAAAAAAGTCATCAGGAAAAACTATAGTTACTATAGGTCTAGTTGGACTAGCTACAAAGTTAGGTTATTCAGTTCAAACATTTAAAAAAGGACCAGATTTTATTGACCCATCATGGTTATCATATGTATCTAAAAGACCATGTTTTAACTTAGATTTTAATACAATGAGTGCGAATGAAATTAAATCAACTTATCAAACAAGAGTAAATGGATCAGATATGGGAATAATAGAAGGCACAAAGGGTTTATATGACGGAATATCAACAGACGGAAGGGATAGTAATGCCGAGCTTGCAAAACTCTTAAGTACCGAAGTTTTATTAATAATAGATTGTAAAGGTATTACTCGAGGTATTGCGCCTCTGCTGCAAGGATATAAAAAATTTGATAATAAATTAAAGTTAAATCATGTTCTTCTTAATCATGTATCAACAAGCAGGCATGAAGGAAAATTACTTTCGGCAATTAAACAGTATACGGACTTTAAAGTATTGGGGGCAATACCTCCAATTAATAATCTTATTGATGAGAGACATCTGGGGTTAATTCCATCATTTCAGCATAAAGATAAGAATAGCGTTACTAAATCGATTATATCTACATTACAAGACAATGTTGACTATAAAAAAATATTTCCAAAAAAAATACAAAAACAAAAACAAATAAAAGGATATAAAAATCTAATAAAAGGAAAACAAAATTTAACTATCGGGGTAGCAGTTGATTCTGCCTTTGGATTTTATTATCCAGATGATCTTGAAAAAATTGTTAAATATGGTCATAAAATTAAAAAAATAAATCTTATAAAAGATAAGGAACTACCTGCTCTTGATGGTCTTTTTATTGGTGGCGGGTTTCCTGAAACACAAGCAATGGAACTGGCAAAAAATATATCTATGAAAAAATCTGTTAAATCAGCAATTGAAAATCATCTACCTGTGTATGCAGAATGTGGTGGGCTTATGTATCTTGCAAATAACTTAAAGTTTAATAGTAAGACAAAAAAAATGTGTAATGTTTTTGATATAGATATAATTATGAATACTAAACCAGTTGGTAGAGGTTATACTATTTTAGATAGTCTAGTACATCCATGGGGAATAAAGAAAATTAATATTCATGCACATGAATTCCACTACTCATCTGTTATCAGTAGAAAAAAGAGATATAAATACGCATTTAATATAAAGAGAGGCTATGGTATAAATGGGAAAAAAGACGGTTTAATTTATAAAAATACTATTGCATCATTTTCTCATTTAAGATCATGCAATTCTTTTGATTGGATAAAATATTTCATCAAACATATAGAGGAAGTTAATGGTAAAGCAAATATTTGAAATAAGTGATGAAGCTGCTAAACAAATCAATGTAGCGTCTGAGTCATCGGAAAGTTCTGAGTGGCCTCTTAGAATATCACTGAATGTTGATGATAATGGTAAATTTAACTATCTCATGGGTTTTGACCAGTCTAAAGAAGAGGATCTCCAACTAAAAATAAATGGAATAAATATATTGATTGATCCAAATTCAATGATTAACTTGAAAAATACCAAACTAGATTTCGTTGCAATTGATGGCAAGAATAAACAATTTATTTTTATAAATCCTAATGATCCTGAATACCAAAAACCTGATGAATCATTAGATTCAAATACTACACACGATTTTCATTAACATATTACTGTCTGAGAGATTTTGGTAGAGAAAATACAACAGCTTCCTCTTTAAAAGCGATTTCTTCATTTGACATTTTCGCACCGTTATTAATTAAGAATCTAATTAACGCTTGAACTGTATGTTCCGGAGCAGATGCTCCTGCAGTTATACCTATGACTTTACTCGTACCAAGTTTATTGATATCTAGCTGACTCTCATGATCAATTAAGTAGGCATCTTTTCCATATTGAATAGCTATTTCCTTTAAACGTTGTGAGTTAGAGCTATTTTGTGAACCTACAACAATAAGTGAATCACAAAGATCTAATATTTTTTTAACTGCCTCTTGTCTGTTTTGGGTTGCATAACATATATCACTCTTCTTTGGCCCCTCAATATTAGGATATTTCTCTTTCAAAGTATCAACTATATCTTGCGTATCATCGACTGAGAGTGTTGTCTGAGTCACATATGAAATTTTCTTATTTTTAATTTCTAAGGTTTCTACATCAGCTTTACTTTCTACTAAATAAATTTTTCCTTCTTTAGATTTATATTGTCCCATTGTTCCTTCAACTTCAGGATGACCATTATGGCCTATTAGAATAACATCTATATTTTCACGAGCATATTTATGGATTTCAAAATGAACTTTTGTAACTAGAGGACAAGTAGCATCAAAGATTGTTAAATTCTTCTTCTGAGCAATATCTGTCACTTCTTTTGATACACCATGTGCACTATAAATTAATATTGACTTATCTGGAACTTCAGTTAACGACTCTATAAAGACAACCCCTTTTTTGGTGAGCTCTTCTATTACATTTTTATTATGAACAACTTCATGTTTTACGTAGATTTCTTCATCAAACATTTCAATAGCTCTGTTTACTATACCAATAGCTCTTTCAACACCTGCACAAAAACCTCTTGGTTCTGTAAGCAATATCTCACAATCTTTAAGTTTCATCATCTATCTCAATAATTTCAACTCTAAATTTAACATTTTTATCAGATAAAGGGTGATTCATATCTATTACAATTTCATTATCCCATACCTGTAAAACTGTAACAAAGCATGATTTATCATCCTGAAAAGTTTCTATGATGTCTCCTGGTTTGACATTTTCATAGTGCTTTAATAAATCACGCTTTGTTGTGATAACTTTATCTTGATCATACTTTCCAAATATTTCTTTTGAGTCATAACTATATTCT
This sequence comes from uncultured Gammaproteobacteria bacterium, assembly GCA_902559355.1. Classification (GTDB taxonomy): domain Bacteria; phylum Pseudomonadota; class Gammaproteobacteria; genus CACLCV01. The sequence goes on along the minus strand of CACEHM010000007.1, from coordinate 10,966 downwards.
TTTTCATCTCCACATTTTAATCCATATAATGATGCTTCAATTATTTGAGGCATTTTAGATTTGCCGATGGTTATTCTAATAGGTTCTTTGTCAAAGGTGCTCTCAAATAAATTATCATTCCCTTTAAGTGAGTAATTAAGCAATACAGTACTATTATATTTAATGGACTTCATTTGCTTTATCGCTCATATAATAAATTATTATTAATACTGCTCCTATGCTTATTGATAGATCCGCTATATTAAAAACTGCTGGGAAATATATATCCTTATAATGTAAAATAATAAAGTCAGTAACAGCAGAATTATCATATCTATCAATAAAATTAGCTGAGCCACCTCCTAAGATAAGAGACAACCCTATTAGATATAAATTACTACTCACTAAATTTGTGAATAACTCTTTAGCTATAAAAGCTAAGATAAAAAATATTACTATATTCAATATCAGCTGACCAACACCCTCTAGTTCATTGAATAAACTAAATGCAATTCCATAATTATTCATTTTATAAATAGTAATGAAAGAGTTTAAAACATAATTTTGATCAAATAATAATGCATACTGCTTAGAAAAATAGTCGATCACTATAATTGTTAAAATAATGCAAAAAGAGATTGCCCCTTTTAGGCGTATGTCCTGCATTCTCCATCACCATGTACATTATCGAAGCATCGCTCGCATATTGAAGAAGATCCTTCAATTGTTCCTACAGATTCATGATAGTGCCAACATCTCTCACATTTTTTGTACTTTGATTTTGATATAGAAATAGAGTATTTATTCAAATCATCATCAATTAAGTAATTATCTGATTCACCACCCAAGGTAATATCACACGAGGATACGATAAAAACAAATTTAAGCTCATCAGATAACTTGCTTAAATCATCATATAAGTGTTTGTTGCATGTAATATTTAATTCACATTCAAGTGATGATCCGACTTCACTTTTATTTCTTGCTTCTTCTATCATTCGAGATACATGGGGTTTGATAGAATAAAGATTATCATACAACTTAACCTTTTCATTATCCATAGAAACTGATGTATCGAACCATTCTGTTAGGTATATGCTTTCTTTATTATTTGGCATTCTTGAATAAATTTCTTCAGCAGTAAAGGTTAATATTGGAGCAATCCAAGCATTCAAATAACTTATCAAGATATGACATGTCTTCTGAGCGGAGAGTCTAGGTACCCCATCTTTCTTAGAGGTATATAGCCTATCCTTGATGATATCAAGATAATATCCCCCTAACTCTAGAGTACAAAAATTTACAACCTCTTGCATTATTTTATGAAATTTGAACTCTTCATAATCTTTTAGGATTTGATTATTGAGCTCTTTCGCTTTGTGTATAATCCACTTATCAAGCTCTACCATATCTTCAGAATTTATATCTTGATTATCATAATCACTAATATTAGATAATAAAAACTTAGAGGTATTACGTATTCTCCTATAGGACTCAGAAACACGTTTTATAATTTCATCTGATATTGTCATTTCTTTAGAATAATCTGTCATAGCAACCCACAACCTTAGGATGTCTGCTCCTTTATCTTTTATAACTTTTTGTGGGGAGATGATATTACCTATAGATTTAGACATTTTTTGACCATCTTTATCTACCACGAATCCATGCGTAAGGACATTCTTATATGGTGATTTACTATACATCGCATGGGATGTTATAAGTGACGATTGAAACCAACCTCTATGTTGATCAGAGCCCTCTAAATATAAATCTGCTGTTTGATCAATGCCTCTGCTTTTGAGAACGGTTTCATGTGTCACACCTGAATCAAACCAGACATCAAGAGTATCTTTTATCTCTCTATACTCATTTATATTCTTTACTATGGATTCTTTATCAAAATCTAACCATGCTTCTATGTTGCCGTGTTTTATAACATCCGCAGCTTTTTTTAAGATTGAATCTGTATCAGGATGGAGTTCATTGGTATCTTTATGTAAGAATAATGGAATAGGAACACCCCAGTTTCTCTGCCTTGATAAACACCAATCTGGTCTACCATCAATCATATTAAATATTCTGTCTTCTCCCCATGAAGGTAACCAGTTTATATCTCTTATATTATTTTTTATAGATTCTCGTAATCCAGAGTTATCCATGCTCATAAACCACTGAGGAGTTGCTCTAAAAATTAATGGAGTTTTATAACGCCAACAATGCGGATATGAATGTTCATAATCCTCTGAGAACAATAAGTAATCATTTTTCTTAAGTAATGCGATAATGTCTTCATTGCAGTCTCTAATTTTCATCCCACCAAAAATTGGCAAAGCTTCAATGAATCTTCCATAGTCATCAACAGGATTGTAAACTTCGAGATTATTTTTTATCCCTGCAAGATAATCATCTGTACCATGACCAGGAGCTATGTGTACCGCACCAGTACCATTTTCATCGGTTACATGGTCAGCAGTTATGGCAGGAACTGTTAGGTCATAAAATGGATGCTGGAGTTCTAAATCTACAAAATCATCATTTTTGAAATCATCTAAAATTTCATAATCTGATATACCTGATTTCTCCATGACACGGGCAACTAAACTTTTAGCGATAATAAGATACTTATTTTCAGTTTTAACAACTACATAATTTATTTTATTACTTAATGCAACTGCTCGGTTAGCAGGTAAGGTCCATGGCGTAGTAGTCCATATAGGTATGAATACGTCAAGTTCATTATTCATGCTTTTGTATGATGAAAGATTTCTTGTATTAAGAATTTTGAAATTAACACAGACTGCTGAGGATATAATATCTTTATACTCCACTTCTGCTTCTGCCAGTGCAGAGGATGATTCAATACACCAATGAACAGGTTTTGACCCATAATAGATATGATTATTCTCAATCATCTTTGCTAAACTAGATACTATTTCTGACTCTACATCTTTATCCATGCTTGAATAGGTATTATCCCAATCACCAAAAATACCAAGTCTAATAAAGTCCTCTTTCTGCTTAGTGATTTGTTTTTCAGCAAATGTTCTGCAAGCACTTATGAAAGCTTTTGGATTATCTCTAAACTTTGATTTCCCATACTTCTTTTCAACTTGTAATTCTATAGGCAAGCCATGACAATCCCATCCTGGAATAAACGGAACATGAAAACCAGACATAATTTTTGATTTAATTATAAAATCTTTTAGGATTTTATTAACAGCATGACCTATATGTATGTCTCCGTTTGCATACGGAGGACCATCATGAAGGATATATTTCTTATTATTTTTTGATTGTTCCAGGTTTTTTTTATAAATGGCATTATCGTGCCACTTTTTTAGTATTTCAGGCTCCCTATTAGGCAGATTACCTTTCATTGGAAAATCTGTTTTAGGCAGGTTTAGAGTATCTTTATATTCCATAATTTTTGCTATTGATTATTGCATATTTATGGTCTTCATTCATTTGTTTAATAAGTTCATCTTGACTATCAAATTTGATTTGCTTCCTTATAAAATCTAAAAAATAAACTTCAACTTCTTTGTTATAAATATCTTGATTAAAATCTAAAATAAACACCTCTAGGATTTTCTCTCTACCATTATATGTTGGTTTATTTCCCACAGATGCAAGTCCATAATAAAAAATCCCATCAACACATATCTTTGATAAGTAAACACCATCAAGAGGATGATCATAATCAAGTGAAATATTAGCAGTCGGGTAACCAAGCTTTCTGCCTAATTGCTCTCCTGTCGTTACAATCCCGCGCAACATGTATTCTCTTCCTAGACAGTTTTTAACGTCTGAAAATTTACCATCTTTTATTAATTTCCTTACTCTTGTGCTACTAATATGTTCGTTGTCATACTTCTCTAGTTCAGGGATAATGAGATGAAAATCTCCAGCATTATGATATTCATAAAGTTTATTTATATCACCTTCTCTTCCCTTACCAAATTTAAAATTCTTCCCTATGATTAAGTATTTTGTTAATAATTTTTTGATGAGTATTTCTTCACAAAAAAAACTTGCTGAAAAATCTTTTATATCATTAAAATTAATAGACAGAATTGTGTTAATTTCATGTAACTTAATGTAATCAAATTTCTGTTTATTATTATATATTCGCTGAAAATGACTTTGTTTGAAAATTTCTTCGGGTAACATATCAAATGTAAAAATTACAGACTCTAAACTCTCTGTATGGGAGATTTCTTGAGTTTTTTTAATCAAGGACTGATGGCCTTTATGGATACCATCAAAGTTACCTATAGTAACAACTTTGGGTTTATCTGAAATGTTTTCAATTTTCTCAATTATATTCATATCTTATAATTTTTAATTCTGACACCTAAGAGAGCTAGAAAAATAAAGTAAATTATAGCTCCTACCAATATATTTGTAATTAAGTAACTTGCTCGCTCATATATGCTTGTATCATAATCAAACGGCAGAATATTGCCATAAAAGAATAAAACCAAGAACATGAATGAAGTAGCTGAGATAATCTTAAATGAGGACCGATTAAAAAATAAATTTTCTCTTATTATGCCTATAGATCTGAGTTTATAATTCATTAATAAAACCTGTACCCATGCTGATAAGGATGTAGCTAAAGCAATCAGCGCATGGGCACCCTCAAAAGGTGATTTAAGATAAAAATATAAAACTGCCAGATTGAACATAATGTTTATGGATATACCTACTAGGGAATATATGACTGGGGTTTTTGTATCTTGTCTTGAATAAAACGCTGTTACTAATATTTTTAAAAATATGAATGCTGGGAGACCAAGACTGTAAGTTATTAAACTAAGTACTGTCATATTTACATCTAATAGATCAAAATTACCATACATGAACAATGTAGATATAATAGAGCCTGAGAGGATGATTAACCCAGCCATTGAAGGTATAGCAATTAACATGGAAAGCTTGATTGATTTAGATAATGTTGATGAGTAAAGCCCCGACTCCTTTTTTTGAAAGTGTTCAGATAAAACTGGTAGCATTACTATAGAAATGGCAATACCAAATACTGCTAAGGGCAATTCTATTAATCTATCTGAAAAATATAACCAACTAATACTGCCGGTAACTAACAAAGAAGCAACAATTGTATCAATCAATAGATTAATTTGAACAGCAGCTGTGCCTATGATTGCAGGCCCCATGAGTTTAATCACTTTAATTGAACCATGATTTGTGAAATTGATTTTAGGTATTTTGAGAAATCCTAATTTATACATTAATGGCAGCTGTATCAGCAACTGAACAACACCAGCTACTAGCACACCATATGATAATGAAATAACTGGGATAACAAAAAGTGATGATGAGAAAATTGTAAAAACTATTAAGCTCAAATTTAAGAAAACAGGCGTGATCCCAGATAAAATAAAACGGTCATATGAATTGAATATACCGGCACACATCGCAGTTAAAGAAATAAATAATAAATATGGAAATGTAACGAATAGCATTTCTGATGTTAGGCTGAGTTTGGCATTGTCATCAGCAAATCCTGGCGCGAATATATAGGAAAGCTCAGTAGAAAAATACATACCAAGTAAAGTAATAACTAATAAAACAACAAATAGATTCCCTAAAATATTTTGAATAAATTCAGATAATAAATGGCTTTTATTAAGACGATACTCTTGTAATACAGGCACAAAAGCCTGAGAGAACGCACCCTCAGCAAATAGTCTTCTAAAAAAGTTAGGGATCTTGAAAGCAACAAAAAAAGCATCAGTACTCGACGATGCCCCAAAATAGTTTGCAAAAAGAATATCCCTTACAAAACCACTTATTCTTGATATTAAAGTAGTTATGCCAAAATGGCTTGAAGATTTAATAATTGATCTTGATTCTGTATCTGATTCTTTTGTCATATAGAGTGTATTATATTGACACTAGCCCACTTGACTGAGATAATCTTCATTTATTTTACCTATTATTGGAGAAAATTACATTGGCAAATACAGCACAAGCTAGAAAAAGAGTAAGACAAGCTGCTAAGGCAAGAGTAAGTAATGCTGCTAAAAAATCTGAATTCAGAACAAGTATTAAAAAAGTGCTTGGCTCAATTTCTGACAAAAACGCAGAACAGTCTAAAAAAGACTATATTACTGCAGTATCATGCATTGATAAGCTAGCTGCAAAAGGGCTTATTCATAAAAATAAAGCTGCAAGACACAAATCAAGATTGAACAGTAAGATTAAATCTCTATAACAATTAAATTATCAGCGTGAATCACTTCCTTAGTGAATTTATTTCCATGCTTTGAAATTATATTTTTAGTAGATTTTCCTTTCAGGAGAACTATATCCTCTGATCCATAATTTGTAATACCTTTTGCAATACATGCATTTTTTTCATTCATGCAATTAATTACATCACCTTTTTCAAAACTATTTATAACATTTTTAATACCAACAAAAAGTAGACTATTATTTTGGTTCAAAGCTTTACAAGCGCCCTCATCGATTATTATGGCTCCTTGATTCTCTGTCGTATCGAGCCATTGTTTTTTAGAACTTACTTTTTTCAATTCTGGTATAAAAAGTGTTCCATAACTTTTATTAAAAATATTAGTTAATATAGTATCATCATGACCACTCGCTATTATTGTGTATGTGCCCGATAGTGCGGCCCTTCTCACAGCTTGAATCTTAGTTGCAAAACCACCAGTACCAATATTACTTTGTGTGCTAAAGTCAGCATCATATTTTCTTAGGTCAGAAACATTTATTGAATTAATAAGTTTTGCATCTTTGAAACAATCAGGATTTTTATCATACATTCCTTGCTGATCCGTAAGAATAAGAAGTAAGTCAGCACCTATAAGATTTGCAATCATAGATGATAAATTATCATTATCACCAAGTTTAATTTCTTCTGTAGATACGACATCATTTTCATTAATAATTGGTATTATTTTGTTAGATAGTAGTTCTTCTATAGTGCCTTTGATATTCAAATATCTAACACGATCATTTATGTCATTATGAGTGATTAGTAACTGAGCTATATGATTATTGTTTTGTGAAAATATTTTTTCGTAGCCTAACATTAGCTTTTGTTGTCCAATGGCAGCTAGAGCTTGTAGCTTTTTGATATCTCTTGGTCTGTCAGTGATACTAAGAATAGACATACCCTGACTGATTGCACCTGATGTGACTATGATAATTTCTTTCCCTTTATTTACGAACTTGCTTATTTCATCACAAATATTAGACAAATAATCCTTTCCATCATCATTATTAATGATAGAGCTGCCTATTTTGATAACTATTTTATTAGACTTCTTTAATTCTATTTTCATATTTTAAAAACTCATATATTTCATTAGTAAGTTCTTTTATACCAGTTTTATTAATTGTCGATATAAAGTAAACATTAAGTTTTGTTTTGTCGAAACATTTTTTGAGATCGTCAATATCTTTCTCTTCAAGCATATCGATTTTATTTATTACAATCCATTTATCCTTTTTGAGGAGAGATTCATCATAGCTATTTAATTCAAGTTTAATTTTATCTACCTCCTCAATAATATCTTCATATGATTTACCTGAGCAGTCTATAATGTTCAAAAGCATTTTTGTTCGACTGATATGTTTTAAAAATCTTATGCCCAAACCTACACCTTTGGACGCGCCCTCAATAATTCCCGGTATATCTGCAACTACGAACTTCTCATAGTCTGAATAGAGAACCACCCCTAAGTTTGGCGTGAGTGTTGTAAATTCATAGTCAGCTACTTTTGGTCTGGCCATACTTACGGCTTGAAGAAAAGAACTTTTACCTGCATTTGGTAATCCTACTAATCCAACATCTGCCAAGACTTTAAGAATAATTCTTATTTCCTTGTATTGGCCTTCTTTGCCATTAGTTTTTTTTCTAGGAGCTCTATTTGTCGATGTTTTAAAGCGAACATTTCCATAGCCGTGTTCTCCTCCTTCAACAATTGTGAATGATTTACTCTCGTCATCAAGATCAAATAGTTCCTCGTCGGTTTCATTATCATAAATCACACAACCTAAAGGTAAGTTGATGACTAGGTCCTCACCATTCCTTCCATGCTTATTTTTACTTCCACCAGATTTTCCATTTTCAGCTTTAAATAAACTCTTGTTTTTAAAATCAGCTAGAGTATTCAAGCTGTCAGTTCCTTTTATGATTATAGAGCCTCCATCCCCACCATCTCCTCCGTCGGGACCTCCAAAAGGAATATATTTTTCTCTTCTGAAGCTTAAGCAGCCTGAACCACCATTGCCCGCTCTAACTGTAATTACAGTCTCATCAATGAATTTCATGATTAATAGGTTGTTTTAGTGTTTAGTTGGAAGGACACTAACAAATTTATGTTTATTAGGACCTTTTTTGTGAAAGTGGACATATCCATCACTTGTTGCAAAGAGCGTATGATCTCTTCCACAACCGACATTATCGCCAGCTTTTACAGGTGTTCCTCTTTGTCTTAAAATGATATTGCCAGCATGTACAAATTCGCTACCATATTTTTTGACACCAAGTCGCTTAGACTCAGAATCTCTTCCATTTTTAGTACTACCACCTGCTTTCTTATGTGCCATTTTATTTAATCGACTCTATTTTTATTTCTGAAAACCCTTGTTTGTGACCTTGTGTTCTCATGTAATGTTTTCTTCTTTTAAATTTTACTACTCTAATTTTAGGATATCTACCATGTTTTTGAATAGTTGCTTTGATTTTTAATGATTTAAGAGCTTTTTTTTCAATAACAGACTCTTTATCATCAAATGCCATGATTATCTTATCGAGTTCAATTTTGCTACCCTCAGGTTTCGAAATTTGATCAACACGTATTACGTCACCTTCTGTAACGTTATATTGATGTCCACCTTGTTTGATAATTGCGTTCATATTGCTTTAAGTTGTGTGATTCTACCCTGATTTTTTTAAATAATAAACCATTTTATCGGTATTTAGCCCATCTAAATATGATATATTTTTGTCACTATGCAAGATTTGAAGCAAATTAGTAAACCTTTACATTCTGATCTAGAAAAGTTGAATAACTTTTTAAAAAAAGCAACTAGCACGGATGTCTCATTAATTAATAACCTGTCTAGCCACATGATAGAAAGTGGAGGTAAAAGGATTAGACCAATTATCCTAATGCTATTTTCAAGACTATTTAAAAATGAAAAAAATGTAATTGAAGCTGGAGCAATTTTAGAATTAATTCATGCAGCAACATTACTACATGATGACGTCGTGGATCAGTCAGATATTAGACATAATATTAAAACTGCAAATAAGTTATGGGGGGATGACAGCGCTGTTCTAGTTGGAGACTTTCTATATTCACGTGCTTTCGAATTGATTGTAGATATTAATAAAGAAAAAGTTTACAAAATTCTTGCTGAGACTACTAATCAAATTTCACAAGGTGAGGTGATACAGCTCATGGTGAAAGATAAAATCATTGATGATACTGACAAATATTTAAATATTATTTATCTTAAAACTGGAAAATTATTCGAAGCATCAGCAGCGGTTGCGTCAGAGCTTGCTGGAGGCAAGTGTATTGAAAATGCTAAATCATTTGGTAAGAACTTTGGTATAGCATACCAACTAAGAAATGATTATCTTGATTATTTTGGAGATGAATCAGAGACAGGAAAAAATATTATTGAAGACTTGTCTGAAGGTAAGTCAACTTTGCCGTTAATACATAGTTATCTCAATTCAAATAATGACGACAAAAAAATGTTACTTGAAATTTTTGAGGGAAAAATACTTACAAAGTCTGATGTCTTACTTGATATTTTTAAAAGAAATAATTCTGACGTATATACTCGAAATAAAATTAAAGAGTATTCTGACGCTGCTATAGAGTCATTGCGCATGTTATCTGGTGAGAGCAAACAAAGCCTGATAGATTTGACTCAGTTTTGTTCACAAAGATTTAAGTAGAAGGGAACGGGTATTTCCCTTTAATTATCTCTGTAAGAGTTTTTCCTTCTGAATAGCCATTCATAAATTTCTTTCCGAAAAATAATTTTAACATCCAATAGCTCATTCTTTGTTTTTTATAAAGTATCTTCGAAGCCTTATTGTAAAGAGCCAGTTCTTTTTTCATGCCAATTAGGAATTTTAAGTACTTTTTGTAAACTTCGTTTGGATTATTTGTTCCAACAATTGAATTAGCAATATACTTTCCAGAAATAACCGCATTATATATTCCCTCTCCTAATAGCGTTTCAGCAAGGCCTGCTGCATCACCAATTAAATATGTTCTTTCTGATGTTGGAATATATTCATTTCCCTCTGTCCCTATTGGAAAGCCAGTAATATGCGTTATTACTTCTGTACCAAGTTCATCTTTTACAAAACTAAATAAGTCTTTTTTTTTGGGCTTTGGCTGAGCTGAGTTGTAGACTAGGTTCCCTATACCTACATTGTAATGATCCTTCTTTGGAAAGATCCATCCATATCCCAGTTCATTAAAAACGAATTTAGTTGGGACCTTCCTGGATGAAAGTCTACGGTCTACAAGTCCCTCAAAAGCAAATACAGGATTTTTAAACTTCAAATTAGTTGTTAATCTTCTCACTGAGCTATTAGCCCCATCTGCTCCAATGAGGAACTTACATTTAATTGTGTAATCAGAAGTCTCAACACTCACCTCATCAGGAGTATCATTTATATCCATAACTTTGCCTTTCATTAATTCAACCCCTTTATTTTTTACATAATTAAGAAAAAAATTATCAAATTCCTCTCGTACTACCATCTTGCAAGCACCTGATTCATTATTTAAATCAACTGTCTTACCATTAGTAAACTTAAATAGCATTTTCTCTGAGTCATGCTGTTTGAGGTCAGTTATCTCGAAGGGAAGTTCCTCAACAGTTTTTGGTGTAAGTCCACCCGCACATGGTTTGTGTCTAGGAAAATTGTTTTTATCCAATAGAGTCACATTTCTTCCTG
>CACEHM010000006.1:15000-32995 GCA_902559355.1 uncultured Gammaproteobacteria bacterium | reverse complement strand
CTGTTTCAATGGAGCTTTATAATTATGTCCAAGAATTTATTAGAGAGACTTATAAATAAAAAAACCGTTAAATCTAGAATTTAACGGCTTTTAAGTTTTACGAAAATTAAATTACGTAAATTTTTTATTTAGGCTGGCATTCATAAGCCGCAGCTTTCATTTCCATAGCCTTAGCTGCACATGCATCGCGAGATGATACAGGACCTACTTCTTCAAAACGATCGAAATCATTTTCAATTGGATATACCTTCACCATATATTCTGATGGTGCAGATGTTCCCCCACCACATGCTGTGATGATTCCTGTAAGTAATAGTACAGATAGAAGTTTAAAATGTCTCATTTGACCCCCTAAGTCGTAATTACAGTTACCACTTTATAGTAAATATATACTTTTTGAAACAGCTAAAACCACAAAAAAAGATTTGTTTATGAGTTTCTTATCTATTAAACTTGCTTTAAAGGGAGTTAATGTATCATAAGCATATGCTTATATTCTATGAATTTTTTAAACGAGGGTAATTATGAAAAAACAAGTTAAAACTATCTCAGATTCAAAAAGAGGTTTTCTCAAAGGTTTAGGAACAGTTGCAGCTGCTACACCGATCATTGGTTCGATGTTTACTTCTAGTGATGCATCCGCAGCAAAAGCTGATCATGAAATGTATCTTAGAGGAACATATTTTGAATCGTGCACATGTGAGACAATTTGTCCATGTCTGCTTCTGTTGGATCCGACTCAAGGATATTGTAAAGCGTTCTTAACATGGAATATCGAGCAAGGACATGTTGGTTCTGTTGATGTTAGTGGATTGAACGTATCAATGTGGCTGAATGCGCCTCAAAACCTTTTGAAAGGACAATTCGAAATGGCAGTTTACATTGATGAGAGAGCTAATAGTGCTCAATACAATGCATTAAGAACTGCATACCACGGCGGATATGGTGGTCATTTGGGTGTTATAGCAAGTCTCGGTAAAGGAGCTGAAGGTGCACCTCGTGAATACTTACCAACCAAGAAAGCAAAGATTACTTACATGGTAAATTCTCCAACTAGACATGTCATAGTTGAAGGTATTGCTGAAAACAAGATGGAACAACTTGGCGGAGCAGCTGGAAGACCAGTTATGGTTCATGACACACCATTAGCTGTTGCACCCCCTTTTCCAATTACAGTTAGCAAAGCATCAAAGCTGACATATAATGATCATGGCATAAGTCACTCATGGGAAGGCGGCAATGGTTTAAGTTCTCCATTTGTTTATATGGATGGTGCTAATAAGCAAGAAGCAATAGAAGTTTAATTTAAAACTTATTCTAAACATGGCCTGTATGTCTATACGGGCCATGTTTTTATCAACAACTTATGACTAATACTACATTACAAGCTCCACTTAAAGACAGAATGATTGTCTACATAGGCGTGGGTATAGTTTTATTATTCTCATGGCTTTATATTCTTGGCATGGGTTGGCATATGAATACACTTCCATTCATTGATAATCCATCAACGATGAGCATGGACATGTCAGATGACTCCATGAACATGAAAAAAGATGGCATGCAAGGCTCAATGGATATGGATAAATCCATGAATGTAAATAAAGAGTCAAGCATGATCACTGATGTTTTAACTTGGATGCCCCCAATGGGTAACATGTGGGTATTTAGTGATTTCTTTTTATTATTTATGATGTGGACTGTAATGATGGTGGCCATGATGACACCTTCCATACTCCCTATGTTGATGTTATATACGACACTCAATTCTAGAAAAAAAATGCAAGGACAAGAGTCCATTTCTCCAATGGTGTTGCTTTCAGGTTATCTGTCAAGCTGGGTGCTTTTTAGTTTATTCATAACTTTACCTCAATATTTTTTACATACTAATGGACTACTTAATATGATGATGGAACCTATGAGTATGTATCTTGCTGCATTTGTTTTAATCATGGCAGGTATATATCAATTTACACCTTATAAAGATGCTTGTTTAAATGTTTGTCAGTCGCCTTTAAGTTTTTTAACCAATAACTGGCAAGATGGAAAGCTTGGTGCATTTATAATTGGATATAAGCATGGATTTTATTGTGTTGGATGTTGCTGGGCATTAATGCTTACACTATTTGCTTTAGGTGTGATGAATATTTTGTGGGTAATCGTGCTAACTATATTTGTCTTATTTGAAAAACTCTCATATAACTACCCGTTAGCCTACAGAAGAGTAGTGGGTATTTTTCTAATCGGTTGGGGATCTATATTAGTTCTTTGATTTGCTTTAAGCGTTCTGGCGTTCCTATATCCATCCATTGCTTATCATAAATACTAAAACTTATTTTTTCTTCAGCTCTTAAAATATCTCCTAAATCCTTGTTATTATATTTTTTAAAAAGTTCGGTGTGATATTTTCCTATTCCTGAGAAGACATATTTTTTACCCGTTGTAATAGCCTCACCATTGATATCAAAATCCCCTGCTAGATAGTCAGGTGTTTCAATCAATACGATATGAGCTAAATTATCATTAAGATCCAATTCCTTCAGTTGATTCAAAGGATAATCTGTCCAAATATCACTATTAATGACAATAAAACTGTCATCTTTTAGTTGGGAAACTATATTTCTTATACCCGCTGCCGTCCCCAGAGGCTCATCACCTTCATCAATGAGATGAATATTTTTATTTAAGCTTTTTATGTAATTTATAATTACAGCTTTTTTATAAGCTACATTTATAAAAATTTCATTTATGGATGCATCTTCTAGTAGCTTAATTTTATATGCTATAAGGGGCTCTCCGTTTACTTCAAGCATTGGCTTAGGCATATCTTTTGTTAAGGGCATCATTCTTGTGCCTTTCCCAGATGATAAAATTATTGCTTTCATTATGATATTTTATTACTTATTTCTAGGTTACTAAAAATTTCATTGAGTGTGGAAAGTTCTTTGTATTTATTTAAAACTTTATCCATGTACGCATAGGTCCTTGGTATGTCATGTAGATAACCAGATTTACCATCACGATAGTTGAGTCTAGAAAATATCCCAATAGCTTTAATATGACGTTGCAATCCTGTAATCTCAAACCAATATCTAAAGTCTGAAATATTATTTATAGTGTTGCACTTCATTCTATTAAAAAAGCTCTCAAGCATATCTTCAACTAGACCATCATTCCAAGACACATAACAATCTTTAAGAAGAGATACCAAGTCATAAGTTACAGGTCCTATCACGGCATCTTGATAATCAATAATACCAGGATTATTAAGATCGGTTATAAGAAGATTTCTAGAGTGAAAATCTCTATGTACAAATGTTTTCGGAATTGACTTTAAGATGTTATTTATTTTTTCAAATTCAGTATTTATCTGCTCGGATGTAGCATTGTCTAATTCTATATTAAGATGTTTGTTTAAAAACCAATCTATAAATAAATTATTTTCTTCTTCATAAAAATTATCAAAATCTTGTAAGCCAGCACAATCAACTTTAGTTTGCATTTTTACAATCGCCTCTAATGCATCTGTGTATAAGCAATAAACCGTTTCATCATTTAATTTCTTTGAGTACAAATCGTTTCCTAAATCAGTGATAACTAAAAAACCTTTAGTTGAATCACAATCAAATATTTCAGGGACATTAAGTTTTGCATCTTGTAATTTTTCTGTGATTTTTAAAAATGAATCTAAACTTTTATCTTCAGGTGGACAATCCATTACTGCATAAGAGATATCATTTTTATTTACTCGGTAGTATTGTCTGAAACTTGCATCAGATGATAAGACAGAAAGTGATGAGCTCTTATATCCTTTATCACTGAGCCATGTGGCAAGCTCTTGTTCGCGTGTACTACCCATTTGGCTATATTACTATATAATTTCTCAGATGAAGTCAAAAAATCTTATTGAAGAATCGATAAAGCTTCAACTTGAAGCAAAAGCAATAGGGCTTGACTGGATTGAACTAGATAAAATTATCGATAAAATCCGAGAAGAGACTGATGAGCTTGATGAAGCAATAGAAAATAAAGATAGAGAGCATATCATTGAGGAGTTTGGGGACCTTTTCTTCTCTCTTATTTCACTATCTAGACACCTTAAAATTGATATGAGTGATTTAAATGAGTCTGCTAACTTGAAATTTAAAGGAAGACTGACTAAAATATTCGCCGAAATGAAAAGAAGAAACATTGAATATGCTGAACCTGATGAAATGATTGAAATCTGGAAAAGTATCAAAAATAAATCATAGAATATAATAATGCTCTCTTACTTTTACTCTAAAGTTATCAATATAATTAAGTACTTTTCAGTACTTTTTTTGATTATTGTAAGCATCCCTGCTTATGCGGAGCGTCTAAATGATCAAAATGTCACAATCAACTCCGGTGTAACACAATCACATACAAGTGACACCATTCTTTTAGACAGCGGTGGACCATACACAATTAATAATTCAGGGAATATTGTATCTACTGACGGGCATACAATTAGAATTAAAGTACAAACAACCTTAACGAACTCAGGTTTAATTGATGCCAACGGTTCAACACAAAGTATACTCTATACAGTTTTTTACCAAAGCGCATCTGGAACCAGTTCTCTAAATAACAGCGGAACAATTCTCTCAGATTATTCAGGTCAAAATGCTGCAGGCATCCAAGTGGATGGTTCAATTTTATCAAGTATTGTCAACACAGCAACGGGTACCATTGAAGCGAAGAGTAGCTCAAATATTGCAAACGGTATTAGAATACAGTCTTCTTCGGGCAGTTATGTTGCTGACATCACAAATGCTGGAACAATATCGGCATCTTCATCTGGAGCAGCATATGGCATCACTTCACTTGGCGCAGGAGATGGATTTGATACTGTGACCAATACAGGAACAATCTCTGCCATAGGTGGTGCAAATAGGTCTGCAGACACTACCAGTTATGGTATAGCTATGTGGGGCACAACAAACATCTACGGATCTGTTATCAATAGCGGGACTATTCAAGCAAGTACCACTGAGGGTAGTGGTAAAGGTAGTGTTGGTATTCGTCAAGTAGGTATACTCACTACTCTAAATAACTCCGGTACAATATCAGGTAATAAAGTCGGTGTTAGAAACACTGGAACAATCACCAACTTTACAAATACAGGAACCATTACTGGTACGAGTGAATATAGTATTGAGAACTCTGATACTGGAGTTATAACAAATCTTCATAATTCACAAAATAACTTAACCTTTACTGGAAATCTCCCAACGAATTACTCAGTTATAATAAATAGCGCCTCGGATTATGGGAAAATAACCTTTTCATCACCATCAGGTTCTTTAAATTTTGCTATTCATAGTTCTTCATCACTTACAGCAGGATCTTACTCAGCTGTTATGTCAGGGATTACTGCATCAAATATTTCTTCTGTTTCTACTGGATCTATTGAAAGAGATGGTGAAATACATCGTTATAGTTTAACTAACAGTACAGGGACACAATGGGATTTAGTTATTAATTCTCTTGCTTCTGCAACAGATTGCTCACTGAATTCATCTTTGCCTGGCTGTCAAAAAACTGATGATATTTGTAAAACTTTAGAGGTCACAATGAATCGAATGACCCAAGATCAAGGTTATTTTGCACACATGAATACCTACGACTGTGATGTGTTCGGAGACGACGGTTACTGTGTATCCATTGGAGCAAGGAGAACAAAAGTTACAAACCCAGTGAGTAGAAGCTATAGCAGTGTTGTTACTTTTGGTAAAAAAGAAACACCAACTTTTAGATGGTCTGTGTTTACTCATTTCAATCACACATTAGATACTCCCTCTAACTTTAGTCTTAAAGATAAAGTGCCATTAGTTGGAGCACTTGCAGTTTGGAACCAATATTCTGATAACTCAGGGTTACAAATAAAAGTAGGTAATACTTACTCAAAAAAAACATCCCGAATCACAAGAGAACAATCAGGATTATCTGAAGAAGCCACGGGTGATACAGTTGTGAGCGCTGAGTCTTATCTTGTTGAAGCCAGATATAATATTACTAAGCCTAACGGGATTAAATATTCTCCTTATATTGCATTGAGAAATTCTGTTAAAAAACAAAATGGTTATACTGAAAAATCTGCAGAATATCCTGTCACTTATAATGATATTTTAGATAAATCAAATACAATTATTCTTGGTCTTAAATATGAAAAAGATATTTCTGATATTATTTTAAAAGGTAGCGTAGGGCTAGAACATGACTTTTATCACACAGTTGATCGACTTGCGCCCACAGCAGCTGTAAGCATTACCACTGTTAATATAAATGAAAGCTTTGATAAAACACGACCAGTTTTCTCAATTGGATTGGATAAATTCTTCTCTCCAACCAGGAGACTGAGCGCAACTTACCAATATCAAAAACTGCCTTATAGAAATATGACAGAAAAAAACTTTTATCTGTATTATACAATTGGATTTTAATTCAATTATTAGCTACTGACAGTTTTAGGTTTGTAAGGACAAAACTCTTCTATTTTACATTCGAAACACTTAGGTTTTCTTGCGATACATGTATATCTTCCAAGAATAATTAACCAATGATGAGCATGCATTTTAAATTCATCAGGTATATTTTTAATTAATTTTTTCTCAACAATCTCAACTGTCTTCCCTGGAGCAAGCCCTAATCGATTAGAGACTCTAAAGACATGGGTATCAACCCCGATGGTGTGTTGACCGAAAGCATTATTTAAAACAACATTTGCTGTCTTTCTTCCAACGCCAGGCAATTTCATGAGTTCTTCTCTAGTTTGAGGGATTTTATTTTTATATTGTTTCCATATAATTTCTGATGTGGCAATGACATTTCCAGCTTTAGCGTTATATAAACCTATTGTCTTAATATAAGATTTTAGTTTTCTTAGTCCTAGTTTGAATATTTTTTCAGGTGAAGGAGCATCTTTGAAAAGTTTTGAGGTTGCAGCATTGACGCTTTTATCTGTTGCTTGTGCTGAGAGTATTACAGCTATCAATAATTGAAAATGGCTTTTAAAGGTAAGCTCTGTGACAGGTTCCGGATCAGCATCTCTTAGTATTTTAAAAACTTTGACAATTTTATCTTTATTCATACTTTTTAATTTTTGCGTGTTTTTTAGATTCCGTATCTAACGCATACTGAATATAATCATCCATGTCTCTATCTTCTAAAACCCTTTGTCGATTTAGCTCTTTATCTTTTTTAATGCGATCTAATCTGTCTAATCTTTGATAATACTTTTCCTTTGAGTTTTCAGATTGTTTCGACGGCCAAGACCATGTATTTTGCTCTTGTGGTGTAATCATAGACATGCAGTTAACAGGGCACTCTTCTATACAAAGCTCACACCCATTGCATTGATGCTCGAGTACTTTATGAATCATATGTCTTGCACCGACAATTGCATCTACTGGACATACTTTGATACAAATTGTACAACCTATACATTCTTCCCGGACAATATCTGCAACTTCATATTTTTTTATTTGTTGAGTTGACCGATAAGTTTTACCGGCTAGTATTTCCTGGATATGATTTTCTGTTTTTAAACCTCCAGGTTCACATTTATTTGTTTTTTCTTTTTTCTCAATCAGAGATTGAGCATAGCTGCTGCAATCAGGATATTCACATTTTTTACATTGCAGCTGAGGCAATACTTCAATGATTTGATTGACTAAACTCTTATCATTCATTTATGAGATTTTAGAGCCAGGAGCAACATCCTTTTCTGGTTGAAGAATAATAATGTCACCATCGTGTTGTGTTGCGAGAACCATTCCATTGGATACGCCAAATTTCATTTTTCTAGGCTTAAGGTTAGCGATGACTACAACTAATTTCCCTATTAACTGTTCAGGAGTATATGATTTTTTAATTCCTGCAAAAATTATTCTAGTTTCATCACCCAAATCCACCTCTAGTTCTAGAAGTTTTCTAGAATCCTCTAGCTCTTTCGCATTAATAACTTTAGCTACACGTAAATCAACTTTGATAAAATCATCAATAGTGATTTTATCTGTATCTTCTGCTACTGCTTCTTCTTTCATATTCTCATCTTTCATTTTTTCAATACTCTCTTTATTAATTCTAGTTATTAATGGCTCAAATGCATTAATTTTATGTTTTTTTAAGCAATTATCTATATTGCTCCAAGAAATTGACTCGCAATTTAGAATATTTTCTACTTTAACGGCAATCTCAGGCAATACAGGTTTCAAATAACCCATAATCATTCTAAATGCATTGATTCCATCAGAACAAATAGTTTGAACAGAGGCTTTAGTTGATTCATCTTTTACTTTAATCCAAGGCTTTTCTTCATCAAGGTATTTATTTACCTCATCACTTAATGACGAAATAATTCTCATATTTGCTGCATAATTTCTTGCTTCATAATTATCTATAATCTCATTTTTTTTATTAGATACAGATTTAAGCAAACCATCATTACCAATTTCATCAGATAATTGATCATTAAAATCTTTATTAATAAATTTTGCGCAGCGGCTTCCTATATTAATAATCTTACCGACAAGATCAGAATTAACACGTGCCATGAAGTCATCAAAATTCAAATCAATATCTTCTATCTTGTTAGTAAGACGACTCGAAAAATAATATCTTAGATAATCTGGTTGTAAGTGATTAAGATAAGTACGCGCATTAAAAAAAGTTCCTCGAGATTTTGACATCTTCTCGCCATCAATCGTTAAAAACCCATGACAAAAAACTCCATCTGGTTTTCTAAAACCTGCACCCTCCAACATTGCAGGCCAAAATAAACCATGGAAGTAGGCGATATCTTTTCCGATGAAGTGATACAGTTCTGTTTTAGAACCTTCTGTCCAATCATCTAAGTAGTTTTGATTATTTTTATCACAATAATTTTTATGAGATGCGATATATCCAATAGGCGCATCCAACCAAACATAAAAGAATTTATCTTTCAATCCAGGTATCTCAAATCCAAAATAAGGCTTATCACGAGTAATGTCCCAATCAACCAAGCCACCTGATAGCCATTCGCTTAATTTATTTTTTATTTCTTTTTGAATGTCATTATCATCCATCCATTTTTTTAAAAACTTTTCATAAGAACTTAATTTAAAAAAGACATGTTCTGTATTTTTGGTTATTGGTTTCGTATTTGTGACCGTTGAGATTGGATTTTTAATTTCAGAAGATGAGTATGTCGCACCACACTCTTCACAAGAATCTCCATATTGATCTTTAGCGCCACATTTAGGACATTCACCTTTAATGAATCTATCTGGTAGAAACATTTTTGCTTCATCATCATAGAACTGTTCAATCTCTTTGCTTGCAATATCACCTTTATCTTTAAGTGCTAGGTAAATTCTTTCAGATATTTCTCTGTTTTCATCGGAGTGAGTGGTATGAAAGTTATCAAATTCAATTTGAAAGTCTTTAAAATCTTTTACGTGTTCATCGTAAGTATTTTTAATCAATTCTTCAGGTGTAATACCAAGTTCTTTTGCTTTGAGCATTATAGGTGTACCATGAGAATCATCGGCACAGATATAGACACAATCATTACCTGCCATCTTCTGACTTCTTGCCCAGATATCTGTTTGTAAGTATTCAACAAGGTGGCCTAAATGGATAGAACCATTAGCATAAGGCAGTGCGCTTGTAACTATTATTCTTCTCATTGAAATTTGATAATATGCCTATAAATTAATCAGTATGAGGTTATAATAAGGCCTCGATACATAATGAGTATTGTATATTAAAACCATAAAAAGGACTAAGGGAATGAATAAAGAGAACATAGAAGCATTATTAAAGGATTATCAGTGTCCATACATGGGTACAGATTTAGTCAGCGGAAATGCTATCAAAGAAGTTAAAGTTGAGGGAAACAACGTTTATGTGAAATGTGTATTAGGCTGGCCTGCTGAAGGCATCATGCAAGCATTTCATGAAAATATGGATAAAAAAATTAAAGAAGCTTATCCAGATGCACAAACCAATTTAGATTTAAGCTATGAAATATCTGCTCACGGTGTGCAGCAATCAGTAGAGAGAATTAAAGGCATTAAAAATATTATTGCGGTAGCCTCAGGTAAAGGTGGTGTCGGAAAATCAACAACTGCTGTAAACCTTGCCTTAGCATTAAAAGAGGAGGGTGCAACAGCTGCTATACTAGATGCTGATATCTATGGCCCTAGTATTCCAAGAATGTTAGGTGTCAGTGGACAACCTGATTCTGAAGACGGTAAAACATTAGAGCCTAAAATCGGACATGGTTTACAATCAATGTCTATCGGACTTTTAGTTGAAGAAGATACACCTATGATCTGGAGAGGGCCAATGGTCACTCAAGCATTAGAGCAACTACTTACAGACACTAACTGGAAAGATGTCGATTACTTAATTATCGATCTACCACCTGGTACTGGTGATGTTCAATTAACACTTTGTCAAAAGATTCCTGTCAGTGGAGCGGTTATTGTAACAACACCACAAGACATCTCACTTATTGATGCTCGCAAGGGACTTAAAATGTTTGAAAAAGTTGAAGTACCTGTCCTAGGTATTGTTGAAAATATGAGTACACACGTGTGTAAAAAGTGTGGCCACATTGAAAGTATTTTTGGTGAAGGTGGAGGAGAGCAACTAGCTTCTGAAGCTGGAGTTAAACTTTTAGGTGAGCTTCCACTTGAAAAACAAATCAGAGAAGAAATGGATAAAGGCACACCAACAGTGTCATCTAATCCAATGGATCCTGCATCTTTAGCTTATCGTGAGATCGCTCGTAAAATGACAGCAACACTATCGATGCGTAAAAAAGATTACAGCTCAGCTTTTCCAAAGATTGTTATTCAAAACGACTGATAGATCGACATTTTATGGCGATAAAATCAGATAAGTGGATAAAAGAAATGGCAGAAAGCCATGGAATGATAGAGCCATTTCAATATGATCAAGTAAAAAAAAATGAAACAGGCTCTATAGTATCTTACGGAACGTCAAGCTATGGATACGATGTACGTTGTTCAGATGAATTTAAAATCTTTACTAACATTAATTCTGCTTTTGTAGATCCTAAAGCTTTTGATGATCAAAGCTTTGTAGATGTAAAAAATGACGTTTGTATTATCCCACCTAATTCATTTGCACTCGCAAGAACGGTTGAATATTTCAGAATACCCAGACAAGTGCTTACTCTCTGTTTAGGTAAATCAACTTATGCACGATGTGGAATTATTGTAAATGTCACTCCTTTGGAGCCAGAGTGGGAAGGACATGTCACATTAGAGTTTTCAAATACAACCCCGCTTCCTGCAAAGATTTATGCTAATGAAGGTGTAGCACAATTTATCTTTTTAGAATCAGATGATGTCTGTGAAACTTCTTATAAAGATCGTAAAGGTAAATATCAAGGACAAAAGGGTGTCACATTACCAAAAACATAATATAATAAGATTTTAGGAGTGATAAATATGGATTTAAACAGAGATGGTGACGGATTTTTAGTTAACACTAATGACTGGTCAGAAGAAGTCATGAATCAAATGGCTGATGCTGATGGGTTTGTGATTACCGAAGAGATTAAAACTTATATCGATAAAGCTCGTGAAATGTATAATGCTACAGGAACTGTTCCAGCAGTTCGTAATTTTGCAAAAGAATTCGGCATGGACAGAAAGGCAAGTAAATTATATGAGGTCTTTGAATCTGGTCCAATGAAAAAAATTGCGAAGTATGGCGGACTTCCAAAGCCTACCGGCTGCGTTTAAACCACGCTTTAGTTAGTAAAGTTCTATTGAAGCTAGATCAATTTGTGCTTCAAATTTTTTCCCAATCGCGACAATACCAATAGTTTTGATATCTTGCGATACTACACTCGTAGGTTGATAAAAATTAGATTTTTTAAAAGATTGGAAAGGAAGCTCAATGGTGGTCCACTCATTAGTAGCTTGGAATGTTGAATTATAATATTGCCATGGAAGTAGTAAATATTTAGTTCTTACATGAACTGCATATTCATGATTATTTCCTCTAACTCTTAATCTCACTCCTTTAAAACTTTTATTTTTAGGATGATTCTTAATCTTGGTGCGAAACTGTATGAAGCCACCGTTATTCTCAAGTGATAGCTCACCTGTCATACGATAAAAATAATCATTACCTTCTTTTTTTATTTCAAGAGAACCTTCTGAAAGACCCCCCATAACTTTATCAGTTACAAAACACCATTTAGCATTTCCACCTTCACAAAATTCTTCATCTGGCTGACCAGATTGATTTTTCATATCATCAATAATCATGTTATCTGCTAGAGAAATATTGCCTATTAAAAAGGTTAATAAAAAAATACTTTGTAAAAATCTCATATTCATCTGAAACTCACACAATCCCAATCTCTATTTTTACCGATTTCAACTAACTTGTCATCACCATCAACTATAACAGGCGTTTTAACTTTTTCTAAAAGAGGTAAGTCATTAAATGAATCTGAATAAAAAGATGCTTTCAATAAATCAAAGTTATTATCATCAACCCATTTTTTTACTTTATTAAGTTTTCCCTCACGAAAACAAGGCGCGTCAATGACTTTGCCTGTGAATTGTTGGTTTATAATTTCAAACTCAGTTGCAATGAGCGTTTGAACATTGAATAAATCCGCTATAGGGCGTGTTACAAAATCATTAGTCGCTGTTGCAATGACAACTGTTTTACCATTTTCTATTGCGTGATTAATAATTTCTTTTCCTGGTTGTGTAATAATCGGTTTAATTTTATCTTCGATAAATTGTTGTCTTAGTTTTAATAAGTACTCCATATCATTTTCAATGAGAGGTTTAAGACAGAAAGATAAGAATCCATCAATATCCAAACTACCGTCATAATAGTTATTATAGAATTTCTCGCTTTCATCAAGATAAGATGATTCAACAACCTTTTGCTCAGCTAAAAATATTCCCCAATTTCTATCGCTGTCACCTGCAAGCAAAGTATTATCTAGATCAAAAATTAATAGTTCGTTCATATTTTATTTAGTAAGGAATAATTAGTCGTATATACTGGTAGTAGTATATCGGTTCAAGGGGGATGTTAAAAGCCGTGTATCTAAAAGTCATAAGTTTATCAAAAATCATTTATGGATAAGAAAAATTACAGAAGAGGGGTTGGTATGATTATCATGAATCATGAAGGCCGTTTCTGGCTTGGACAAAGAATTGGAACCGATACTTGGCAGTTTCCTCAAGGCGGTATTGATAAAGGGGAATCTGTAAGAGAAGCTATGTATCGAGAACTTCAAGAAGAAACAGGTTTAGAAAAAGAAGTAGTTGAAATAGTAAGTATTAGTAAAAAATGGCTTGTGTATCACATACCTCATCTTTTCCAAAGACATAATAAAAAATTTGATGGTGCTATGCAGAAGTGGTATCTGCTAAAACTTACGGGCAACGATTCTGATGTAAATTTAAACGCGTCAGGACATGCTGAATTTGATGATTGGAAGTGGGGGGATAAAACAACAGCTATTAAAAGTGTCATTAGATTCAAACGCGATGTTTATAAAAGTATTTTTAGAGAATTTAAAGATACTTTAGATGGGCTTGTAGACAACTAAATAAATGATCAATACTAAAAATATGACTGGCACCTCATTAAAAACACGATACCAGACATGACCATGAGTATTCGCATCAACTTTGAATTGTTGAAGAAGTGCTCCGCACCATAAATGATACAGCACGAGAAAAAATACCAGCAAGATCTTCATTTGTAACCAAAATGACATCCCATGATATTCAATGAGTAGTCCACCAAAGATTATTGTGAAAATAGCACCCGGGGTCATAATCCCCCAAAATAATTTTCTCTCCATAATCTTAAATCTATCTTTTGAAATCTGATCTTCTGCTTGCGCATGATATACGTAGAGTCGTGGTAAATAAAAAAGACCGGCAAACCATGTAACCATAAAAATAATATGAAGCGTTTTGTATAGCAGCATGTTTATTATTCTACCTTTAAATGTATAATGTGCCTAAATAAATAGCTAATAAATATTTAGGTAATCATATGATTTCAATAGGCATAGTCGGTGCATCGGGTTACACAGGTGAAGAACTGATAAGGCTTCTACTTGTGCATCCTGAAGCATCACTAGATGTTTTAACATCCAGAACCTATGCTGGGAAATGCGTTGATGATATTTATTCATTTGATACGAAATTAGAAAAAGACTTTTTAGAACCTGTTACAGATAATTTATTATCATGTGATGTAGTGTTCTTTGCTTCACCTAATGGTGTTGCAATGAACATGGCAAAAGAACTTATAGAAAATAATGTCAGAATAATTGATATATCTGCTGATTTTAGAATACCCGATGTTGATACTTGGGAGAAATGGTACGGACAAAAACATGCTTGTCCAGAATTGATTAAAGAGTCTGTATATGGCCTTCCAGAAATAAAAAATCAAAAAGAAAAAATATCAAAAGCTAAAATCACTGCTAATCCCGGATGCTATCCAACTGCATCACTTTTAAGCCTTTTGCCTATTATTAGTTTAATTAAACAACAAAGAATTATTATTAATTCAACATCAGGTATTTCAGGTGCTGGAAGAAATTTGAATCCTGAAAAACTATTTTCTCCCGGTGCGGATAACTACCAAGCTTATGCCATTGCTAAACATAGACACTACCCAGAGATGCTCTCTCAAATTAATCTTATAAATAAAGATATTGATTTACTTTTTGTTCCTCACTTAAGCTCTATAGAGAGGGGTATCTATTCTACTCATTATGTAACATTGCCAAATTTAGACCTCAAACAGTTATATAATACATATAATGATTATTACCAAGATAGTGAATTTGTAAGAATCTTAGATCAAACTTATCCTAAGTTATCCCAAGTAGACAAAACAAATAATTGCATCATTTCATTATTTGAATCCTCTGACAAAAATGAAGCTTCTAATCTTGTAATCATGAGTGCCATTGATAATTTAATTAAAGGGGCCTCCGGGCAAGCCATTCAAAACATGAATATCATGTTCAGCCTCAATGAAACACAGGGGCTTAAGTAAAATAGCTTAAAATTCTTATTGTAATATACTGACTATACACGTTAGACTAATTATCCTATGAGTATTTTTGATAAAATTTCAGCTACCACGGCAACTGGCAATAAAAACTCTACAGTGATTGGAGAGAATTGTGTTATCGAGGGCGATGTAACATTTGAGAAAACTATTGAAGTCCATGGAAAAATTATTGGTACACTTAAGATTGCAGAAAACTGTACGAGCGCTTCTCTTGTCATAAAAAAAACTGGAATTGTTGAAGGTGATGTTTATGGAAGTGACGTCATGATAGAAGGCGAAGTAGTCGGTAATGTATCTGGCAAGAAAGAAATTAAGATTGAAAATTCTGCTTTTATCTCTGGAAATGTTTACTACGACATCTTAGATGTACAAGGTGGAGCTACAATTAATGGTAACCTTATTAGAAATAAGGGCAAAGAGCCTCAAAAATTAGAAAACAAGTCATCCACTCCAATAGAGAGCATTGACAAGAACGAATCAAACGAGAAGTTACTCTAGCATAAATTGTTATTTCCAACTTTTTTGTTATAATGTAGCCACTGCAGAGGCATAGAAATGGAAAATACTACTACAACAATTCAGGATATACAGCCGCTTATCTTTACAGAAAGTGCTGCCGAAAAGGTCAAGAAATTAATCGAAGAAGAAAAAAATCCTGATCTTAATCTCAGAGTATTTATTACTGGCGGAGGTTGCTCAGGTTTTCAATACGGATTCACGTTCGATGAGAAAATACAAGACGGCGATGCTGAGATAGCGAAGTGTGGCGTTAAGCTTCTTGTAGATCCAATGAGTATTCAGTATCTAAGAGGCGCTGAAATTGATTATCAAGAGGGTCTTGAAGGTGCTCAATTTGTAATAAAAAATCCAAACGCTAAAACTACATGTGGTTGTGGCTCTTCCTTCTCAACATAGAAATATAAATGACAGACTCAAGCACGCACTTATATAGCCCAGGGCTAGTTGGTATAATCGCTACTGAATCATCCGTATCAAATATCAATGGTGAAAAAGGAATACTAAGCTATAGAGGTTATTCTATAGAAGAACTTGCTAAAAAAAGTACATTTGAGGAAACTTCATACCTACTTTTATTTGGTGAACTTCCTACAAAGGCTGAGCTAGAAGAATTCACTACTAAAGTTGCAGAATACAGAGAACTACCGACTGACTTAATCAAAATCTTAAAATCACTACCCAAAGAAACAAAACCTATGGATGTCCTTCAAATGGCAGTCTCATCACTTGGTACATTCTACAATCTTGAAGTTAGTCCAGAAATGGTCAAAGGAAAAAAATATAATAAAGATTATTTTATGAATACCTCAGCAGCTTTAATTGGCGCATTAGGTTCTATAGTTGCTGCATGGCACAGAATAAGGAGTGATCAAGAACCTATTACTTCAAACTCAGAATCAACGTACGCAGAAAACTTTTTACTTATGTTAGGCGCTGAGAAGATCACACCTCTTATGACAAGAATTATGGATGCTACATTAGTGCTTCATGGAGAGCATACTATCAATGCATCAACCTTTACGGCTATGGTAACCTCATCTACCCTAGCAAATGCATCACAAGTGGTTGCTTCAGCAATTGGTTCATTGTCAGGTCCACTTCATGGTGGTGCTAATGAAAAAGTAGTATCGATGCTTTCTAGGATTGATAGCAAAGATGATATCAGACCATGGCTTGATGATACCCTTAAAGCTAAGAATGTCGTCTGGGGTATGGGACATAGAGAATATTCAGTAAAAGACCCAAGGGCAAATATCTTAACAGACATGGTTCAAGAACTTTTTAATGAGAGAGAAGGGGGGGTTACTGATATATTCGAAAAAGCGATAGAGCTGGAAAAAGCTTGCGAAGAAAAATTAGCACACAAAGGTGTATATCCTAATGTAGATTTCTATTCTGGAATTTTGTACAAAGAAATGGATATCCCAACAGATATCTTTACTCCTATTTTTGCGATGTCACGCGTGTCAGGATGGCTTTCTCACTGGATAGAACAAATCCAAGACAATAAAATCTTTAGACCCACTCAAAATTATGTTGGATCTGATGACCGCGACTACACAGATATTAGCGGTAGATAGTTCCAAGTTTTCTACTAGATCTAGCCCCTGTCAAATAAGCTTTTGGAATTGATTTTCCTTGATCTCTCTTCATAGCAAACCATGCAAATGCTGAAGATTCTAAATTTTTATAATTAAAATTACCAGGTATAGATTTCGTCTCTGTAAGTCCAGTTCTTTTAAGTATTTCTTTTTTAATAAAAGTATTTCTAGATCCTCCGCCTGCAAAAAAAATATATTGTGAATCAAGATGACTTGAATTGATAGCATCAGAGATACTAATGATGGTGAGTTGAGATACTGTTGCAATTAGCGTACTTTTGTTAGTTAATTTAAACTTATTTTTGAATTTTGTAAGCCATTTTAAGTTAAATCTTTCAAAGCCAGTACTTTTAGGGATTGCTTGGTCAAAAAATCTATCCGATAACATAGCAACTAGAGCTTTATCATTTATTTTGCCTTTTTTAGCTAGCAACCCATTTCTATCATAGGGAACATTGAAGTATCTATTGGAAATCAAATCAATAAGATAATTAGCCGGCCCAGTATCATAAGCTATTAGCTTGTTGCCTGATTTAAATGTCCAATTTGCAAAACCTCCTAGATTTAAAATATTTATAAATGGTTTTTCTTTTAATGAAATATATTCATGGAAATATGGTGCCAATGGGGCACCCTGACCACCAGCTTTCATATCAGATAATCTAAAATCTCCTATGACTTTTAAATTTGTCTTTGCTGCAATCATTTTGAGATTACCTAGTGTTTTAGATATACATTTATTGGGATTATGAACTAGC
>CACEHM010000006.1:0-10000 GCA_902559355.1 uncultured Gammaproteobacteria bacterium | reverse complement strand
TAGTGAAGGATATTTAAATGAGTGGGAGTCCATTTTATCTGCTGCTGGCATTAAAGAAAGTTACTTGAATAATTACAAAGAAATCAGTAAGAATAAAATTGAATATTTCCTGCTTTTTGATCCAAACAATAGTTCATCTGTAAAGGCCTGTATTGAAAGTGCTCGTAATAATTTAAAGATGGTAAGGACAGCAGTGACGCTCGAAGTCTGGAACACTGTCAATACTTGGTATCATGAAATTGATAAATACGATACTGAAAAATACGATACAAAAAATCTTCCCATGACTTTAGATTGGATAAAAAAACAAGTCAATCTTATCAAAGGCACAATAAATAACACTCAACTCATCAATGATGGATTTGATTTTATATATTTAGGTATTTTTTATGAAAGAGCAGATTTTACGGCACGTATAATTGACGTTAAATATTATATCTTGTTGCCAAGCAGTTCTTATGTGGGCACACAAGTCGATAATTTTCAATGGAGCATAATGCTAAGATCTGTCTCAGCATATCGAGGATTTAAATGGGCATATGGAAATAGTCAAATTGATTATACAAAGATAATTGATTTTCTAATCCTCAGCGAGTTATGCCCCAGGTCAATTTTTTATGCACTTGACAAGATTCAGCATCACCTTGGAAGACTTACTAAGTTCTATAAATCTGATAATAAAGCTCATAGAAATATTAAAGCGATACACAGGGGCCTTATTAATAGTTCAGCAGATGAAATTATCGAGTTTGGTCTTCATGAATTTTTAACAAAATTTATTGATGACATGTCGACTACATATTCTGATTTAGAAGAGGTATATTTTTTAGGAATTGATAAATGATTATTAAGATAAATTATAAAACAACTTACAAGTTCACATCGCATGTTCCAAGATTAGTTCAGTCCTTGAATATTTACCCAACTGAATGTAAAAATCAAAAACTTATTGATTGTGATATCAGAGCATCACAAGGCAAGCTTGAAGAAAACCCGGTTGATGCTCTGGGCCATAAGACATTCAATATTTATATAAAAAATCTTGTTGAACCTCAAACAATAACGATGAAAAGCACAGTAGAGACTAAAGACTATTCAGGGGTATTGAAAGGTCTTAATGAATCTGTTCACCCTAGCTGTTTTCTAAGACAATCAAACCTAACTAAACCTAATACGAAAATAATAAATTTAGTAAAAAATACAAATAAAAAGGATTCAGTGGAGTTTTGTCATAGACTTAATAATGCTGCCGCAGATTCGATAATGTACTTATCAGGATCAACTAATATTTTCACATCAGCCATAAATGCTATAGAACAAGGGTCAGGAGTCTGCCAAGATTTCTCTCATATTCTCATCAGTCTTGCAAGATTACATAATTTTCCTGCAAGATATGTAAATGGTTTTCTTTTAGATGATTCTGAAATTGCAGAAAATGATACTCATGCTTGGGTCGAGATATACATTAATAATTTAGGGTGGGTTGGTTTTGATCCGTGTCATAAAAGATGTATCAATGATACATACATAAGGGTAGGTTGTGGCTATGATTTTTCTTATACGCCGATGATTAAGGGTGTTAAAAGCAATTACAATGGGGAAGAATATATGAGTAAAGAACTAGTTGTACAAGCTCAGTCATCACAATAAAACGCTGAGCTTTTAAATCAAAATCCTTATGTAAATATGAAAAGCATTACAGCTGTAATTAACCCTATCACGATAACTAATACCATGAGTTGGTTGTTTGCTGCTTCGCTGTTAACGATTTTTTTGTAATTATTATAGAGTTCGTATGCGGTATAATTATTTTGGTGAACATCAAGGTATGCCATTCTTCTAAGTCTTTTATTGGATACTTTTGTGCCGTTTGCATTTAGCAATCCATATGCTTCTTTTAGGTAGTCAAAACTTACAATTCTCATATATATCCTTTTAGTAAGTTTGCATCATAGCACGTCTTGTTTATGATTTAGCATTTATCATATTTCCAGACTAGACTGGTATTGTGGGGATTAGGAGTCAATACCAGTCACAGACAGGGCTCGTGACTAACTAAGGGGTGAATGAGGAAACGTTCGTCAGTCACGAGTATGCTTCTACTGATTTATCATGCAATATGTGTGCCAACCATCTGTTGTTAAATTTCAATTTAAAAGCCTAGATATCAACAATAATTATCAATTTGAATACAAAAGCGCACCAAAATATACAGCTTTGGAATAGCATTTTCCTGAACTTCTGGCAAACATATAGCTGTTGAATATTTTTTGTATCAGTAATACACTTCATACATTGTTTTTTTGGGGCTATAGCTCAGCTGGGAGAGCATCTGCTTTGCAAGCAGGAGGTCGTCGGTTCGATCCCGACTAGCTCCACAAAAAAGCACATAAAACCTTAAATATATCTACTATTTATGCAACTTTGCTATATAATACTTTTCGGTGAGCATTAAAAGTGATGTTCGCTTTTTTTTGCTCTGATGAAAATTTGGAATTAATGTACATGCATTTTTAAAATCTAGTGATTTTGAAAACGAGAACTCATATATCTGAAAAGATATAATGAATGTTACTTTTATTTGAGAACCAAATAGACACTTTAATAAACGATTTTGAGTTTATTTAAGTTATAAGGTCAAGTGAATAAGCGCATGTGGTGGATGCCTTGGCGGCATAAGGCGATGAAGGACGTAGTAATCTGCGATAAGCTTCGGTAAGCTGATAAACAAGCTTTGACCCGGAGATTTCCGAATGGGAAAACCCACTCTACATAAGTAGAGTATCTCCATCCGAATTTATAGGATGGCAGAAGCAAACCTGGAGAACTGAAACATCTTAGTAACCAGAGGAAAAGAAATCAATTGAGATTTCCTGAGTAGCGGCGAGCGAAACGGAAATAGTCCAGTCACTGAATCCAAATGATATTAGTAAAACAACCTGGGAAGGTTGGCCATAGAAGGTGATAGCCCTGTATACGAAAATTGAATTTGGTGGGTGACGAAGAGTAGAGCGGGACACGTGGTATCTTGCTTGAACATGGGGGGACCATCCTCCAAGACTAAATACTCTATGCCGACCGATAGTGAACTAGTACTGTGAAGGAAAGGCGAAAAGAACCCCGGTTAGGGGAGTGAAATAGAACCTGAAACCGTATGCGTACAAGCAGTGGGAGCCCCTTGTGGGTGACTGCGTACCTTTTGTATAATGGGTCAGCGACTTACATTTAGTAGCAAGCTTAACTTTTATAAGGTAGGCGAAGGGAAACCGAGTCTTAATAGGGCGTTTAGTTTCTAGGTGTAGACCCGAAACCGAGTGATCTATCCATGGCCAGAGTGAAGGTGGGGTAATTCCTACTGGAGGCTCGAACCCACTTATGTTGAAAAATGAGGGGATGAGCTGTGGATTGGAGTGAAAGGCTAATCAAACTCGGAGATAGCTGGTTCTCCGCGAAAGCTATTTAGGTAGCGCCTCGTGTATTACTGTTGGGGGTAGAGCACTGTTATGGCTAGGGGGACATCCCGTCTTACCAAACCATTGCAAACTCCGAATACCAACAAGTAGAGCACGGGAGACACACTGCGGGTGCTAACGTCCGTAGTGGAGAGGGAAACAACCCAGACCAACAGCTAAGGTCCCAAAATTATGACTAAGTGGAAAACGAAGTGGGAAGGCCTAGACATCCAGGAGGTTGGCTTAGAAGCAGCCACCCTTTAAAGAAAGCGTAACAGCTCACTGGTTGAGTCGGCCTGCGCGGAAGATTTACCGGGGCTAAGTCATATACCGAAGCTTTGGATCCTAGTTTACTAGGATGGTAGCGGAGCGTTCTGTAAGTTGATGAAGGTGTATCGTGAGGTATGCTGGAGATATCAGAAGTGCGAATGCTGACATAAGTAACGATAATGTAGGTGAGAACCCTACACGCCGAAAACCCAAGGTTTTCTCCGCAACGTCAATCGGCGGAGAGTTAGTCGGTACCTAAGGCGAGGCCGAAAGGCGTAGTCGATGGAAAACAGGTTAATATTCCTGTACCGCTTTTAACTGCGATGGAGAGACGGAGAAGGTTAGATCAGCCAGTCAACGGTTATACTGGTGTAAGTATGTAGAGATTACTCTTAGGAAAATCCGGGAGTATTTATTTCGAGATACGAATGCGAAGCTTTTTCTTCGGAATTAGCGAAGTGGTCGATACCATGCTTCCAAGAAAATCTTCTAAGCTTCAGGTTAAAAGTGGCCGTACCCTAAACGGACACACGTGGGTGGGATGAGAATTCTAAGGCGCATGAGAGAACTCAGTTGAAGGAACTAGGCAAAATGATACCGTAACTTCGGGAGAAGGTATGCCTTTGGTATGTGAAGTCACTTGCTGACTGAGCAGAAGGAGGTTGCAATAAAATGATGGCTGCGACTGTTTACTAAAAACACAGCACTCTGCAAACTTGAAAGAGGAAGTATAGGGTGTGACGCCTGCCCGGTGCCGGAAGGTTAATTGATGGGGTTAGCTTGCTTGCAAGCGAAGCTCTTGATCGAAGCCCCGGTGAACGGCGGCCGTAACTATAACGGTCCTAAGGTAGCGAAATTCCTTGTCGGGTAAGTTCCGACCTGCACGAATGGCGTAACGATGGCCATACTGTCTCCAACCGAGACTCAGTGAAATTGAAATTGCTGTGAAGATGCAGTGTACGCGCGGCTAGACGGAAAGACCCCGTGCACCTTTACTACAGCTTTACACTGAACTTTGAATCTAATTGTGTAGGATAGCTGGGAGCCTTTGAAGCTGATGCGCTAGCATTGGTGGAGGCAACCTTGAAATACCAGCCTATTATCTTTGGAGTTCTAACCCAGGACCGTTATCCGGTTCGGAGACAGTGTATGGTGGGTAGTTTGACTGGGGCGGTCTCCTCCTAAAGAGTAACGGAGGAACGCGATGGTACCCTCAATACGGTTGGAAATCGTATGATGCGTGTAAAGGCATAAGGGTGCTTGACTGCGAGACAGACATGTCGAGCAGGTACGAAAGTAGGTCTTAGTGATCCGGTGGTTCTGTATGGAAGGGCCATCGCTCAATGGATAAAAGGTACGCCGGGGATAACAGGCTGATACTGCCCAAGAGCTCATATCGACGGCAGTGTTTGGCACCTCGATGTCGGCTCATCACATCCTGGGGGTGAAGCAGCTCCCAAGGGTATGGCTGTTCGCCATTTAAAGTGGTACGCGAGCTGGGTTTAGAACGTCGTGAGACAGTTCGGTCCCTATCTACCGTGCGCGTTTGATATTTGATGGATGTTGCTCCTAGTACGAGAGGACCGGAGTGAACCTATCCCTGGTGTTCCAGTTGTCTCACCAGAGGCATTGCTGGGTAGCTATATAGGGTTGTGATAACCGCTGAAAGCATCTAAGCGGGAAGCCATACCAAAGATTAGATATCACTGGACCTATAAGGTCCCTAAAGATCCGTTGTAGACTACGACGTTGATAGGCTAGGTGTGGAAGCTTGGTAACAAGTGAAGCTAACTAGTACTAATTGATCGTGAGGCTTGCTCTTATAATCTTAAGTAAACTCGTTTTTCTAGATTAAATAGCATGTACATTTTCCAAATCAAATTAATGTTTGATGACAATAGCGTATAGGAACCACCTGATCCATTTCGAACTCAGCAGTGAAACTATACAGCGCCGATGGTAGTGTGGGGTCTCCCCATGTGAGAGTAGGACATCATCAGCTTAGATATTAAAGGCTCCTTTATTGGAGCCTTTTTTATATTAATTCACATATTTAACATTAACAGGTACTGTCGACAAAGTTTTTTATTATATTATTTACATTACTATATGCTTTTTCATTATCTTGGTTGTCTTTATAATCATCGGCATAATTAAATTTATACAGGTATAGTGGTTTTCCTTCATAACTTTCTAAAAGACAAACTTTTTTCTTTGATAGGACCTCACTCCACTTATCCCTGACAATCGACCAATAATTTTTAGTCTTATCCCAGTAGTTGTGAGCAGGCTTAAAATCATAATTAGATATTCTTTGATATCTTGCGACACCGTATTCTGAACCCAAGTAATTATTAGGTATAATTATTTTTTCATTAATTTCTTCCATTACCCAACCCCACGACATAATTGTTATTTTATTCAAACCCTTTAGAAGATCATAATCATCTCTTACAGAAAATTCACGTCTTGGTAAAGGCCTAGGAGTTGGTTGACTTACCCACCTTGATGCGGATTTACTATGTACCCATTCACCAAAAGATTCATATCTAGGTGAATCATCAACCTGATAAACTGTTTGACTCCATGTATTTCTATTTTTGTTAACTTCGGACTTTTCCCATATTTTATTTTTCTTATAATTTAGGATATTTTCATCTTCATACTCCCAATCTTGTCTCCAATGCTTTTGAATGTATGGACCTGTAATCGAACCATCTTCATCTTTAAAATACATCATCATAATATGTTGAAGGGAGATGAAATTAGGTTCATCTTTAATCACAACAACCATTTCAGTCCCCCAAGATTGGTATGGTTTGTCTAACTTATAATTATTTTCACTACCGAATGTTTCTAAAAATTCAAATCCAACTCTATACTCACCAACCATAGACAGTATTGCTAATCTGTCCTTATCTTTTTTATCTAAATTATTATTTTGTAAGCTTTTAAAATATTCTGAAGCATTTACATCTAGTTCAACATCAAGGCCTTTAGTAGTTCCGCCGCGTATTTCTTGATATTTAAACCTATCTAATAGCCAGTTTATTTCATTTTGATAAATATCCTTGTCTTGGGCTTGTACAGAATTTATCAAAGAAATTGATAAAATTATTACGAACATCATCAGGTTTGATATCTTTGTTCTCAATCGAATGAATGGTATTTTATCTATAATAATTACCTACAAAGTATCTGACTAGCTACTTTCGATTCAATTTGATCTGGTTTATTTTGATTAGACGAAACCATATTTACAACGCTTAAAAAAACAACGATAAATGTGATTTCTAAAAAATGTGATTCAATATATTTCATTATTTTAGGAGAGCCCCTCCTTGGGAGAAGGAGGAACTCGGGGTAGTATAATATTCACTGATGAATCACAAATGAGGAGGCAAAGGATCATCATTAAATATTATTTATTTTGATTATTAGTTGGGTCGCTAACAATCCTTAAATATGGTTTAAGAGCATTCCATCCATTTGGAAATAACTCTTTAGCTTTAATGTCATCAACGTTCGGAACAATGATACAGTCATCACCATTTTTCCAATCAACAGGTGTCGCAACTTTATGATCAGCCGTTAGTCTAATTGAATCCAGTGCTCTTAATATTTCATTAAAATTACGCCCAGTGCTTGCTGGGTAAGTCATCATAAGTTTTACTTTCTTATCAGGACCAATGATAAACACACTTCTAATTGTGAGATTATCAAGTTCTGCAGGATGAATCATTCCATATAGTTCAGCAATTTTTTTATCTTTATCTGCTATTAGCGGAAAATTAATAGGTGCGCCATTAAAATTACTACATACATCTGCTATATCACTTTCCCAGCTCGTATGTTCAGAAACTGAGTCAACAGAAAGGCCAATAATTTTACAATTTCTTTTATCAAACTCTGGTTTTAGTGCTGCTGTTCTTGAGAGTTCTGTGCTGCATACAGGTGTGAAATCTTTTGGATGAGAAAATATCATCGCGTAGCTATTTCCTATCCATTCATGAAAATTTATATCACCAGTGGTTGTTTCAGCTTTAAAATCTGGCGCAATATCACCAATCCTGATAGCCTTTGGTTTTCTTTTAAACATGTTAAACATAATTGTCTCCTTACTAAATTTATAGGGTGTTTATATTTGCTAATTTTAGAGCAACATCTAGAGCATTTTTCTCTGCTGTTTCTGCATCAAAAAGCGTTCTATCTATTATCACTTTGTCTATTTTTTTGAACCCAAGAAATGTTAACCATAAATTTACATACGGCTTTTGTATATCATACGATTCAAAACCTGTGCCTTCACCATATCCATCACCTGACGCATATATTACTGTGGCTGTCTTATCAGTCATGAGTCCCTTATAGCCATCTTCTGGACTAAAACTCCATGACATACCTGGCTGTGTGACAATATCTATATAATGTTTTAGTTTATATGGGATATTAAAATTCCACATTGGAACACTAAAAACATAATGATCTGCGTCTGCAAAAGTATCAAATATCTCTTTAACTCCTGACCATGCAGCAGCTTCTTTAGATTCTGGATCTGCACCTGCTAGTACAGAGTATTTTGCATTTAAAGTTTCTCCATTGAATTCAGGAAGATTCTCATCCCATACATTTATGTGTCTTACATTAAGATCTGTGATATTTGTCTTAGCCTGTTCAATATACTGATTAGCTATTTTTGATGAATGCGACCTACTGCCTCTTGGGGAGCATTCTATGTAATTGATTTTCATTGATTTACCTACCTCATTTATATTAGAGTTTGATTATATGATAATCATTATCAAATGTAAATGAGAATTATTATCATTATAAATAAAAGGCATGATATTACATGAAACATAAAATATTTTGAGTTACAAAGACTTTATGAAGAGGCAAAAAGGATGCTTTTATTTTACCAATATTTTTCTAGAGTGATATTGCCAGGCTTACTTCTTCGATTTCTTTCGAGTCCATACTCTCCTAATAGATCAACCATATCGTTAATCATGTCAGGGTTACCGCAAAGCATGAACTGTGAACTCTTATCGATATTTCCACAAATATCAGTAATTGTATTATCTTTAATCGCTTCTGGTATCCGAGAGTTCAATGCATTTTCTATTTTTTCACGTGTAACAGTCTGAATATATTTTAGTTGGTTTGGGTGTTCATTTTGAAATTCTTCAATTTGCTTTTGATAGGTAAGTTCGTCTGCAGTTCTCACACCATGCACCAGAATAATTTCTTTAAAACGTTCCCATGGAGCATCTGTTTTAAGTAAAGAAATAAATACACCTAATCCTGTCCCGGTAGCGATCAGCCATAATTTATCACCATCCGGCACTTCATCCATAACAAAGAAACCGGATGATTTATCCATTACATAAATAGTATCGTCTTTTTTAAGATTATGTAGCTTGGGTGTCAGCTTACCATCAGGTACATTTACATAGATCACCTCTAAAAAATCTTCATGAGGAGCACTTACCAAAGAATATGGTCTTGAGATAATTTCACCGTCTATTTTCAGACCAATTTTTGTAAATTGTCCGGCAGTATATGCGGGCACCTTATTTTCAAATCGAATAGATACTAAATCATCTGTCCATTTGATTTGATCAATAACCTTAGATTCTATCCAATTAATTGCCATTATGCTAAGTTACTCCTGAATTGTGTGAGACAATAATAAGTGATTGAATTTATCATGTCAAAATAATGTTAAATATCACAGAACTAAAAAAAAAATTAAAGTCGATACATTACAGCAATACCCATTTAAAAGTACTGTTTAAAAATCATGTAAGTTCAACAAATGACTATTTAAACTATCAATATGCAAGAGATTTATTTCCTTTACTTGTTATTACAAATAATCAGCGTGCTGCAAGAGGTCGTAATAAAAAAACCTGGGTAAGCTTAAATCAGAAATCCATTTCATTTAGTCTTTGCTTTAAAGTTGATGCTAAGCAATTAGATTTAAGATATTTAAGTTATTTATCATGCACATGTCTTCTTAATGCTATGAATGAAAATAATTGTGAAGATATAAAAATTAAATGGCCAAATGATCTGTATCATAATGATAAGAAAGTTTCTGGAATTCTTATCGAATCATTATCTATTAATAAAGATATTTATGTATCAATTGGGGTTGGTATCAATATAGATATTCCAAAAAATTACTCTATAAACAGACCATATTCAAATCTTGATAAGAATCTAGATCAAGCTCTATTAGTATCTTTATTTTGTGAAGCATTATTTAAAAACAT
>CACEHM010000005.1 GCA_902559355.1 uncultured Gammaproteobacteria bacterium | reverse complement strand
GGACTGAGATATATCTTACTCGATCCACAAAAACTCTTCTAGCAAACAGTCCTAATAAACCTGCTAAC
Source organism: uncultured Gammaproteobacteria bacterium (assembly GCA_902559355.1). Lineage (GTDB taxonomy): Bacteria > Pseudomonadota > Gammaproteobacteria > CACLCV01. The sequence goes on along the minus strand of CACEHM010000005.1, from coordinate 75,726 downwards.
ATTAAATATACTGCATAGTGGCCTGATACCTGTACTAATTCAGATGATACCCAAGACCAAACAGGGTCAGTAAAATATTTTAAATGTCTAAAAGCTGCGAGTAGAAGTGCTAAATGAAAAATCCAACTGAACAACCAGGTCCACTTGGTTGCAGAAAAAAGGCTTTCAAAAAAAACAACTTCACGAAAAATTCTTACGGCGACACCTCTTTGTGTCATGGGTGCTGGTGGGGTAGGTATTTTTAGTGGCGCAGGAATTGTTGCGTATTCATATATTCTGTATGCAAGCCCTATGAACAATATTGCTGCAGCGAAGTAGAACAACGCTGCATACAATATAGTTACAAATGACATTGGCTATCCCTGACCTTTTGATTGTTTTTATACGCAACCAGTTGGTTTTGGTAGACCTGCAAATTTACATGCTTGTTTACCGGGGCCATATGGAAAAAGTTCGTATAAATATTTACTATTTCCTTTGTCTTTGCCAAGTTTTTTACCAACAGCTTTAGTAAGAACTCTTACTGCAGGTGCTATTTGGTATTCTTCGTAGTATTCGCGTAAGAAGTTAATTATTTCCCAGTGATCATCACCAAGCTCAATATCATCTTCCTTCGCCATGATTGTAGCAATATCTTTTTCCCAATCATTCAGATTAGAAAGATATCCCTCTTCATCTACTTCTATTTGTTTGCCATTTACTTCTAATGCCATTTTCTTCTCCTAATTAAGATTAAAGCCAATTTTGTGTTTTTTCATTATCCGCTACTAGTTTAACGAAACCTTTATAATCTACTATTTCTATATTAGTAGTAAGATTAGAATTATCAAGTCCTCTTGCTTCTAAATCAGGGCCAAGAACATAAAACTTTATATCTCCATGGTTATCATGAATCGCTTTTTCGAACTGAGTACCTTTAGTACAAGCATAAACAGCATCTTCTATAAAAAGTACAGATGCTCCTTTATCTGCATAACGAAGACATGTGCTTAAGCTATCTTTTTCAAATGGTGATTTATTAATTGTATGTAACATTAGAAATTAAAAAACACCTCAGATTCGTTGAATAGTTTTTTTAAATCTAATGCAGGCAATATCTCAACATCTACAGATAAGTCCTCTTCACTTAAACCTCTTGCATCTAATGATTCTTTTTCAACATATAATTTTTCTACATCATACATGTCTAAAGCTCCAAAAGTTTTACTAAAGTTTTTAGTAGCAATACCATCCGTATTTTGACCTTTTTTTAGCTGATATACTCCATCATCTATAAACGCCAAAGAGACATCTTGCTCAAAAGCTGCAGCTATTAATACGACTTCTAAAGCTTCATGTGCATAGATTGTTCCATGAGGTGCTTTTCTATTCACATAAATGAATTTTCTAATTTTGCCTGATTCTAGTTCTTGCTCTTCCACTCTAATCCCCAAATGTAATCATACGATCTGCTTGTATTCCAGCTTCTATGAGCTGACCGAGACCTGAAATTCTAAATTTATCAGCGATATTGTTTGCATCTTTTTTATTACGTTCCATCTCACCTTCATCAACCATTCCACGTCTTTGAGCGGCAGCGACACATAATACTAAATCTAAATCATGTTTTTCTGCTAATTCACTCCATCTGTTTGGAATGTGGCGATCATCTTGTGGTGGTGTTGCTAGTCGGGTTCCGTTATTAACACCATCATGATAGAAAAAAACACGATATATTTCGTGCCCTTCTTCTATTGCAGCTTCAATAAATTTATATGCAGAATCAGATGCTTGATGCTGATATGGGCCTTCGTTGATTAAAACTCCAAACTTCATATCGAATAGATATTAAAATCTAACGTATGCTGATGAGTTAAGAGTTTTTCTACCACCACGCCAATTATCAATATGATACTTGGTGAATGGAAGCTCAGTTAATTCAAAGAATCTTGGCCAACCAATTCTCTCGATCCAATCATTTATTCTTTCCCAATCTCTAGCATCTTCTTTATATGCAGATAAGATTCTTTTTACAATTGCAGTTGCTTCTGGCCATCTTGGAGGATTATTAGGTATTCCAGCAGCTACTAGTTTCTGGAATGATGGTTTACTTCTAGCATTTGAGTGATTTCCACCTACCCATATCGCAAGCTTACTGTGTTCTGGATCATTGATTTGCATTGGTGGACATGGCGGAAAACACGCTCCACAGCATATACATTTTTTTTCATCCACTTCTAATGAAGGCTTTCCATTAACCATTGCCGGCCTAATTGCTGCTACAGGACATCTTGCAACTACTGATGGGCGTTCACATACATTTGATACTAGGTCGTGATTAATTTTAGGAGGCTTGGTGTGCTGAATATTTATGGCAATGTCACCTTGACCTCCACAGTTGATTTGACAGCAAGAGGTTGTTAAGTGCACTCTATTTGGCATTTCATTATTTCTAAATTCATCGATAAGTTCATCCATCATGGCTTTTACAACACCAGAAGCGTCTGTTCCTGGAATATCACAATGTAACCACCCTTGTGTATGGGAAATCATTGCAACAGAGTTTTTCGTACCACCTACAATGAAGCCCTCTTTTTCAATAGCCGCAATGAGTGGTTCAACTTTCGCTTTATCTTTTACCATGTATTCGATGTTACTTCGTATAGTGAATCTTACATAACCATCAGCATATTCATCGCCAATGTCACATAATGTTCTTAGTGTGAATACATCAAGAATTCTTTGTGTTCCTGCTCTAACAGTCCAAATTTCTTCACCACTATTTGCGTAATGTACTAATACACCTGGTCTTGGATGTTCATGATATTTCCATTGACCAAAATTTTTACGCATTGTTGGATGCATATATTGAAAACCATCAGGTGCTCCTGTTTCAATAGGAGCTCTCATTTCTTTTTTTGCTTTCTCGCCCATTATGCTGAATCCTTTTTCTCATCGGCTTTTTCATACCATTTTACTGCTTCATCATCCCAATCATCTGTTCTTACATATGAACTCTCTCTCGGGTTTGCAACCATATTTGGATCTACGTCGAAGCCAACTCCCTCAAGGAAGTTTACAAGTCCGATTCTTTCAATCATCTCTCCACATCTTTCATGCTCAAGTGCATTGTCTGCCCAGAAATCGATTGTCTCTTCCCCAATTTCAACGAGTCTTTCCCAATCTTCTTCTGTTTCTAATTTCATAAACGGAACAATTACAGTACCCATTAAATCACCGATTTTAAGTGTCCTTTTACCACCGATTAAGATCGTAACTCCTTTATCATCCCCGGGATGAAGTGCTTTAGGTACAACATTTAAACAATGCATACACTTAACACAGTTTTGATTATCAATATCAATTGAGTCATCATCATTTAGCGATATTGCATTAGTTGGACATCTTGTAACGATGTTATCAATTACGTATTTACGACCTTTAAGGCCAACGTATTTTTTAAACTCTTCTTGATCAACTTTAATATCATCTCTCCAAGTTCCTATGACTGACATATCAGCTCTTTCAATGGAGTTCATACAATCATTTGGGCATCCTGAAACTTTGAATTTGAATTTATATGGCAATGCAGGTCTATGCATGTCGTCCATAAAATTATTAACTAATAATCTATGTGCTTTGTGTTCGTTCACATTAGACATTTCACATCTTCCTGCTCCTACACACGACATTGCTGTTCTAACACAAGGGCCAGCGCCGCCTAGATCCCAGCCTTTTTCATTTATTTCATCAAAGAAATGCTGTGTATTTTCGGATGTAGATCCTATAAACATAATGTTACCTGTTTGGCCATGGAATGTAACAAGACCAGAACCATGTTTTTCCCATGAGTCTGCTAGATCACGAAGTGACTCTGTTGTGTAATAGTTTCCAGCAGGAGGCTGGACTCTTAATGTATGAAATTCTTTAGATTTAGGAAATGCATCTCCGACTTCAGAGAATCTTGGGATAATTCCTCCACCGTAACCATAGACACTTACAGTGCCTCCTTTCCAATAACCTTTACGTGTCTCATAAGAATGCTCAAGTTGACCCAAAAGGTCATTTGTCATCTCATTAATTCTTTTCTCAGGGTGTGTATCTCTGAGCCTTTTTATACCGCTGATGAAGCTGGGCCACGGGCCATTCTCAAGCTCATCAATCATAGGGGTATCATGTTTTTTCATACTTTCTCCCAATTTCTCCCAAGAAAAAACGTTGGTTTACGTTGTATATTATCTTATCATTGTTTTCTAATATGTCTATTAGAAAGTTAATATTGCACGCTTATATAACAAAAAACAAGTGCTAAAATTAACAAGGTTGAAACATTATAAAGAAATATGAAATTTACCTCAAAATCCAATGAATTCAAGCAATGGGCTCTGGAAAAAGAAGACAATATCCCTTTAAATATTGATGATTTGATAGTCAAAATCCATGATATTAACCATGCTACTTTGGCGGAAATATCTAATATCAAAGATATAATTAAAAGATTCAATTGTTGTATTTATCAGTCTAGGGTAAGTTTAAATGCCCAAGCTGATTTAATGAATTTCGCACAGTCTATTGGTATGGAAACATACGACACTAATAATATACATAATAGTCCAATAAGCTTGATAATGTCTCTTGAAACAAAGAATACCTTAAATTACATTCCATATACTAATAAAAAACTTAATTGGCATACAGATGGATATTATGATGAGAAGCCAATATTTTCTTGGCTACTGCACTGCGAAGAACCTGCTTACTCTGGAGGAGAAAACTATCTTTTAGACCATGAACTTGCTATCAGAGAATACATAATAAAATATGACAATTTGGAGTCACTCTCAAGTTTAGATGCCTTTACTATACCAGGAAATACGCATGCCAATAGAGCCGAAACAAAAGGATATATTTGCGATAATAATAATGAATATAAAAAATTTCACATGAAATTCTCTATGAGAGAGAAAAATATGAAACTAAATGAGCAATCTAAAACAGCTATCATGAGAATGAAAAAAATTATCAAAGAAGATTGTAAAAAGTACTGCTTAACGTATAAACTCTCAAAAAATGAAGGAATAGTTAGTAACAATATACTGCATGGAAGAAACTCATTTGAAGATGGTAAGGCTATGAGAAAACTTTATAGAATAAGATCGTATGAGAGAATTTAATGTTATACCTTAGTGCCATTCTAATAGAGAGAAAAGACATTGAAACATTTGATGACTTTTTAGGGGCAGTTAGAGAAAAAGCTGCAAGCGGTGAACGATTTATAAGATTTGATTTAAAGCCTCCTTTTCCCGATACTCCATCGAACTGGGAAGACCGTGTGGAGAGTGCTTTCAGTGGATATATAAAAAAATAAAATGTGGCAAGAAGATACTAAAAAAAAATCTGCTGCTAACTTTTCAGAAATGGTTGATTTGTCATTTTCCGTTGATTGCAAAGAATTGCCATATGACCATGCATATGAACTTTCATCTGAACTCATCAAACTGATACCTGAGATTAAGAATGATAAAAGAAATGCAATACAAACTCTTCATGGTCCCATGTCAGGAAATGGTTGGGTTAGAGCTGATGGTGAAAATATTTTTTTATCTAAAAGAGCAAAGCTATGTTTGAGGGTAAGAAAGGATCATGTAGAAAAAATCAAAGAAATTGAAGGCAAAAAAATTAAATTATTTGGAAATGATTTGAATATAGGTAAATCGAAAATGAAGAGTTTTTTAGTTGTCAGAGATCTTTTCTGTAGATTTGTGAGTTGTAATGAAGATCTACCAGAGGATATCTTTTTAGAGGAGGTTCAGACAGAATTGAGAGCTTTTAAAGTAAACATCAGTAAGGCTCTTTGCGGTCAATCAAAAAGGATTAGCTTTGGTGACAAAACCTTATATACAAGATCGTTAATGATAGCTGATCTATCGAAAGAAGAGGCTGTTACCTTGCAGGAAGAAGGTGTGGGTAAACATAGATTGTTTGGTTGTGGGATATTTTTACCACATAAATCTATAGATGCAGTAAGTAATTTCAAAGAAGATGATTAGTTTAAAAATACTGTCTGGACTTATTCTTTCCAGTATATTAGAATTTTTTAATATTGATTTAAAAACAAGGGGTTTTGAATGAAAGTTGAAGTTGATGGTAAAGAAATACCAACTACAGAAACCGGTTTTTTGACTAATTTAGAAGACTGGAATGAGGATGTCGCTAAAGTGATTGCTGAACAAGAGAGCATAGAGCTAAGCCAGCGACACTGGGACGTTATTAACTACTTAAGAGATGAGTTCATTAACAATAAAGAAAACCAACCGAATTTAAGAAACATGGTAAAAGATCTTGGTAAAATGTGGGGTGAGAAAATAGATACAAAAACACTTTTTGATCTGTTTCCAGGGAAACCGGATAAGCAAGCTGGCAGAATTGGCGGCTTACCGGAAAGCAGAAGAAAAGGTGGATATTAATGACTGACGCTACAAATGAAAAAGAATTGTTAGAAGAAAGAAAACAAATAATTGCAAGACTTTTGGATATTCAAAAACGGTTTATGGACTTGGAAAGAGAGAAAGGTGTAACTGAAAAAGATTTACATCAGAATCCTAAAGGTGTACTAAAAGAGTATAAAGAAGAGCATGAAAAACTTGCTAATAGGTTAGTGGACATTGCGCATAAAATTAAGGGGTCTATAAGAACATAATGAACCAAGAGTACTTTGATAAAGTAACAGAGCTTGAAGAGATGAATGCTAGCGAACAATATATTCTGGGTTGGCAAGAAGGCTATCAGGGAGCTCCTGAAGTTGAAGAACAACGCCTAACTGATGCTTATGAAGCTGGTTATGAAGATGGTAAAAATAATAACTTCGATAGCGTTGATCAGCACAAAGGCTAAATTAAGTTTTAGTGACCGAATCGTAAACTTCTAAAATCTTTTTTAATATCTCGACAGAATCAATATCTATTATCTGATCCATTACCCATTTATTAGTTTGACTGTATCCCATCACATCCTGACATTTTTTTGACAAGTGCCTATAGAGTGAATAATTACTACCCTTTCTCGAAAACTCAAATTCAGAATATTCTGTAGATCTCAGATTGAGAGTATTAATATATCCCTTTTTATAATCACCTGGCCCAAACAAGTCCTCACAGTTTTCTTGCATAATTCTTGAAGATTGCTTGCCGAGAGAATTCATGACTTCACCTCTAAAATCATTATCAGCTTTATCCTCATATAGTAGTCTATCTACGAGGTGTACTTGGAAAGACATATATTCGACTATGACCGATACTCTTTGATGATCATTCTCATATTCGAAATCTTCTCCATGCAGTGTCTTTGCTTTATCAAGAGATAATCTCCATGAAATATAAGACAGAGCGCTTCCAAAATCTTCAGGAGTTTTACTTCTTTTAACTGTTTTAGACCACTTGCTTTTAATTCTTATTGCCATAGTATTCAGATGATAACATTTACTGTGTAATATAAATATTATGGCTAACGAAATAAAAATAGAAAAGAGACTTATAGAAAGCTCGCCAGGAAGTTTTATCTTTGAATTTGATAATGAAATTCCATCACAAAAGTGTAAGGAAATAATTGAAAGATTCGAGGAATCTAAAGATGATCATTATCGAGGTAGAGTTGGTCCTAACTTTGAGGAAAATGATACAGTAAAAAAATCTACTGATATGGTTATCAGTGGTAAAGATTCATGGAAAGATATTGATGAATTATTTTTTGTAAGCTTATCGAAAGCTCTATCTAAAATAAAAAAAGAATATGATTATTTTAATGGGAAATTCAAAGATATTGGATATGCCATCCAAAGAACAGATGTTGGAGAATATTTTCACTGGCATGTAGACACTGGGAGTCACCAAATGAGTGATAGGCAACTCGTCGCTATATGGTATCTAAATGATGTAGAAGGCCCTGGTGGAGAAACTGAATTTTTACATCAAAAAGTCAAAGTTAAACCTGAAGAGGGTAAGTTAGTAGTATTTCCTCCATTTTGGACCCATGAACATCGAGGTGTTACACTTAAAAAAGGTTCTAAATATATTGCAACAACTTGGATAGTTTTTAAATGAATAATAAATTAAGCCCAAATGAAAATATGAAGTCTGTTATTCAAAGAATAGCTACAGGTCCTGAGCTTAGTAAAAATATTTCAAGAGAAGAAGCTAAGCAGACGATGTTGGATATTCTTAATGATGAAATTGATCCTGTACAAGCTGCAATTTTTCTTATTGCCCTAAGAATGAAAAGAGAAACCATGGACGAAAATCTAGGAGTTCATGATGCAATTATTGAAACAACCCATTCTGTGAATATAACTACCGACAATTTAATTAATATAGCTGATCCATATGATGGCTTTTCTAGAAACCTACCTTCATCAATTTTTTTATTACCTGTCCTTGCAGAATTAGGATATCCAATAATCTCTCATGGAGTTTTATCTGTTGGTCCAAAATACGGCTGTACTCATCATCTCACTCTTAAAGAGCTTAATTATAATTGTGAGTATTCACATGAGGAAATTGCAGCTCGATTAGAAGATCAAAATATTGGGTGGGCTTACGCTGATCAATCTATTTTTAATCCTAAACTTCACAACTTAATGAACCTTAGGAAAAAAATTATTAAAAGACCAGTTATCACTACAGTAGAAGTTCTCGTTAAGCCAATCAGTTCTAAACATGACGCATTTTTTACAGGCTTTGTTCACAAACCTTATCCGCCAATTTATTTAGAATTATCTAGAAATGCAGCATTTCACTCTGCAAGTGTAATAAGAGGCACAGAAGGTGGAATTATTCCATCTCTTAGACAAATAGGTAAAGTCCATTATTATGATAAGCCTAGTGAAGAAGATAAGATGTATGAGGTTAAGCCAGAAGACTTGCAAATTAATGATGAATCAAGGGCTGTTGATATTCCAGATAGTATAGTGAGAAAAGATACTAAAGATAAAATTGAATCAAAAGTATCAGCCACAGACATTGCCAAGGCAACAGTAAAATCTGGACAAGAAGCTCTATCTGGTAAAAACGGAGCTATGAAATCGTGTATACAACTAGGGGCCTCGATTATACTTCAGAGGATGACAGGCAACGATATTAAAGAATGTTCCAAAGAGGTATTAAAAGTTATTGATAGTGGCTCAGCACTAAAACGAATGAAATCATGATTGTTACATTATGCTCAACTAATGCTTTTTCTGAAAATAATATGTTAGAAATTATTCATGAAAAACATTCATACCTTGTTGCTAAAGTGAATGAGGAGTACTTTGTGGTTGATAATATGTGCAGCCATGAAAACTCTGAATTAATTCTTGGATGCTTAAAAGACAAAACTATCAAGTGCTCACTACATGGAAGCTACTTTGATCTAGAAACTGGTAAGGCACTCAACGAACCTGCTGATGAACCAATAAAAACATATCCAACAATCATCGAAGGTAATAACATTTGTATTGAACTATGATTTTAACAGTATTTGATAGAACAATTGATTGGGAATGTAATCATACATGGAAACAGTCTGCCTATAATACCATGTGGTGTTTGATAGGTTGCAGTATTGGTGACATGGGTACCATATACTATTTTCAGGTACATCAAATCCCATGGAGTACACTTTCAATTATGCTACTAGCTATGACCAATGGAATACTAACCAGTATCATCTTAGAAACTATAATTTTGTTAAAACAAATGGATTTAAAAGCAGCGTTTAGAACAGCGATTGGAATGAGTCTTATTTCTATGGTTAGCATGGAAATAGCTATGAACTTAGTTGATTATTTAGTAACAGGGGGTGCAAAAATAAATCTTATGGTAATGCCTTTGATGCTACTTGCAGGTTTCTTAACACCTTGGCCTTATAACTATTGGAGACTGAAAAAATTTAACAAAGGATGTTGTAATTAATTCATGTGTGCTGTCAAAAGCTTGGTCACAGAATGTTCTATATTAATTTTTAGCTTTTCGTTAGTTGCCCTAAAGTAACTTTCAAACAATACAGTAGGAATAGCTACTGATAAACCAACTGCAGTTGTCAGCAATGCCTCCCAAATACCGCCAGATAAAGTAGAAGGATTGATATTATTACCTGCCATTTCCATTTGTTGAAATGCATCTATCATTCCAAATACTGTTCCTAATAATCCGAGCAAAGGAGCGACCATAGCAATCACTTTTAAAGTGTCTAGATTTGAATCATAATATTCTAATCTTTCTTGGCTTAACCTCGATACCTCTTCTCTAAGATATCGCTCTTTATCTTGATTAATATTATTTTTAAGTAAATGGTACATAGTAAATGAGACGACTTCTTTTTGAGGATGTGTATCTTTTGATATATCGGTATATGCTTCTTCTTTATTATTATTAAGCCACATTTTAACGCTATTATGAGTGACATCGGAACTAAAGAAATTGACTTTGAAAAGTATATGTAATTTGTAAATCACAATAGACAATACATAGACAGATAGTCCTAACAAAATATATACGACAGGGCCGCCTTTAACTAGTAGTGATGCAAATTCCATATTGTTATTTTAGTTTTTAAAGCAATAGTCTAACAGAGATTTCTCCCTGTTAGACTAAATTTTTCAGATTTAGAACTCGTAATTGATAGCCCCAAATATACTTCTTCCCGGCTCATCGGTTCTGTCCGCAGCTCCGTCAAGTCTATTAGTGGCATTCAAATGAGTTGCGTATCTTTTATCAGTAATATTAGCCATACCAACTGTAAAACGCAGATTAGGTGTCGGTTCAAATCCTGCAAATATATCATAGACTGTGTATCCCGCTGTCTCACCAACATCTAAAACTTTTGTATCAAAACGATCTTGCGTATCTGCAAAATTAATTCTTAATCCATAATTAGTTTTTGCTGATTTAAGTTCAAATGTTATGTCCCCTGCTAAAGGCATAATCTGAGGTAATGGTCTATTTTGTGTATCATCTTCACCACGCGTGTAGTTTAGATTCAAAGTAGTATCAATACCTGCGATAATTCTGTGAGCAGTAAGTTCATAGCCGTACAATGTCGCATCAACATTTTTATACAATCTAGCTTTCATTGCAGAATCATCTTTTCTGTGAGTAGTTATGTAATCATCGACATCGTTATAATAAAGAGAACCTGTAATATGATTACCCATAAGCATACCCTCATACCCAACTTCCAATGTCATGTGTCTCTCACTTGATAAATTTGGATTACCCACATGTCTCATCATAGCTGTGCTGTTATTTTTAGCATGGAATAGCTCGTTTGCATCTGGAGCTCTTTCGTTAATACTGAAATTAATATAAGACTCCCCATGATTATAATCTTTATTAATTCTTAAAAAGCCACTTATATTATCGAAATCTCTTTTTGATGCAACTATCGTTCCATCGTAGTCTGCTGTGTAAACTTCATTAGCAGTTTTCTGCATCATTCCTGAACCCGGATCATCAGCTGCTCTAGTAGGATCAAGTTCTACTTGATCATATCTTAGACCATAAGAGATATTGTTCAGATCTTTTTCAAAGAACAAACCAAGCTTTTCAGTTTCTACACCTGGCCATAAATAAGTCATGAACACATTCATTCCACTCATAACCATGTTTTGCTCAGCGTCTTTAGTATTATGTTCATAATCAATACCTGCTCTAATGTCTGATCCAATGGTACCAATCATTCTTCCACCATAAGTATCAGATGCAGTTGGGTTAGCCATAACACCATTCCCAGTATTTCCTCTGAGGACAACATTATCCATTAGATGGTCTATATCAGTATTGAATAGTTCAACATTCATTGTTGAGAAAATACCAAAAGGAGTCACTCTATGATATTTGAGGGTATACATGTCTGTGTAGCTATAAACAATATCCATATTAAGCCCTGGGTAGCCCACTTTATCTTGCCTGTTATTTGTATAATTAAATTCTAATTTTGATCCATCAGACAAAAGAGTTCCTAAAATAGCTGTGTAATCAGTAGTTGAGTATTCTGTCAAAGGTTTAATTCCAGATCCAGTTTCATAGTTACCTGCGTTCGTAGCAGAACCATTGAGTCTCAAATATGCTTTTGATGATAATGGAAATATCATATTACCACTTGTTGTATAAGCACCTGCATTAGAATCAAAATTTTGACCCAACCTGAATTCAGATTTTGTAACAGGATTTGTTACACGTTTAAAGCTCACTGCACCACCTGGACCGCCTGCACCAAATAGTACAGATTGTGTTCCTTTGATTACAGTAACAGAATCATAGTTATTTACATTTGCATATGTACTTGCAGGATCCATTTTTGAAGAGCAAGCCCCATATACCATAGCGCCATCTAAAAATGTATTTAGTCTTTGATCACTCTGACCTCGGATGACAGGGTCAAGGCCATGTCCTCCACGTCTAATAGCATTTACACCATTAATATTTTTAAGCAAGTCACCACCATCAACAGCATTTCTAGTATCGACTTCTTCAATAGCTTCATTACTTATAGTAGCTTTATCCATGACTGGGCTACTTATCTGTATATCAGTTAAATCTTCAGCTGATACATTTGTTATAAGCGTAATGCTGAAGACAAAAAATAATAATCTGTTCATATTGTCCTCCAGATTAATCGTTGATTAATTAAAAAATTACTAAACGATTGGAGGCGCTCTGACTTGTTTTGTATATGGTATTAACTTTTTTACGTTAGGAGCGTAAAAATTCTTATCTAAAGTTAATGTAACTCTAGATAGTAAAAACTCATTAGATGTTAAATTAAAGAAATCAAGGGATGAAATATCTAAAGATTCACAACAGACACAGTCTGCAGCCATTTCACTTAGTATAGTTGCATTGATTTTATCCAGTAGATCAGAAATCTTTTTAGTGTGTGAAATGGAACCAGAATATTTAGTACCACATAATTCAGCATGTAAATACTGAAACCCGTTATTGTCATCAGGATTAGATAGATTGATAGTTGTGTAGCTATGCAATGGTTGTATTGCTACAAATATAACTAAAAATATTTTGAATAAATTATTGATTTATATACCCCTTATATAAATTAACAAAAAGTTCGTAGAATTGAAAGAAGAAGATACTCATTATTATAGGGAAATAAGGAAACGAGCATCTCTTCAATCAAAAGTCTGGCCGCAGGGAATCCGGCCAGACTCATTCATATCATCGGAGAACGATATAAAATTTATTTTTATTAGAAGTCAAACGATACACCAGCCATAACAGTTTGTGGCTTGTTAGGTCTAACTCCATAGTTATGTGCAGACGCGATATAAGATTTATCAAATAAGTTGTCTACATTTAAGAATGCACGTGCACCTTGCATGCCCATTCCATCTAAGCTCATACCACTTCTGAAATCATAAATCCAAGCGCTTTCAGTTTTCACTGCAGTACTTTTACCTGTATTCATAACTTCATCATTGTATTTTGCTGATATATTCATATCCCATGAATTTGTCTCCATACCAAGGGATAGATAATAGATTTCTTCAGGTGTGTACTTAATTCTCGCACCATCTTGGAAACTCGTATCTGTTGTGACATCATGCTCAGCTTCTTGCAATGTTACAGCAAGAATCATTGGGTATCTCACGCCAGATCCTGTATTTGCTGCACCTTTCATTTGGGGAGCTGCAAATAAGTTATTTACTCTGTATAAGAATTCAATACCTTGTGCATGAGCTTCACCAGCACTTTTTTGATCTTGTGATGCGTCAGCACAACCCGCTGCTATGTTACATGTTTCATTTAGGTTTTCGTAATCTGTATAGAAACCAACAATCTCCATATGACTATTAGCACTAATAGAACGATATCCAACTTCATAGTTATCTGATTCTTCTGGAAGAGCAGAACTTACACCTGTAGGCATATAACCTTGGCTGTATCCTGCAAAAACAGATTTACCATTGCCCATGTTATAAACAGTACTAGCAGCGATCATTGTTTCGCTGTTTTCACGTGGTGTTCCAGCAGTTCCGTCAGTAGATTCCCAGTATTCTACATCTTCGTAACGAAGACCTAGAGTTGTAACTAAGTTGCCATGTGAAATACGATCAATGATACTGAATGATTCAGCGCTAGCAAAATCATCATTACCACCAGTACCAACATAGTCAGATGCTGTTAAAGCCATAGTATTGTTTGAACCTAATGTATATGTTTCTGATATACCTGAATCATGTCTGTCACGGTAATCTCTGTGACTTCTAAATCCGATAGTTATATCATGTGCGCCCATAATTGTGTTGTAGCGCATGTCATACCCATACATACCATAGTCTCTATGACCAAGTGAACGTTTGATAGATTCACCAGTTATCATTGCTGTTGCATTAGTAACAATGTTACAAGCTCTGAGTTCAGTTGTAGAATCCGCAGCACAGTTAGTTGTCCAGTCAATAGCTGACATTTTCACAGTAGATGTACTACCTCCTGCACTTCCATCATCATCAACTGTCATCTCACCAACTTTTTTCCAATTACGGCTATATTTAGCTTTATAGATTTTAGCTGTAAGATTTGATGTAGGACTTAAATCCATTCCATATGTAAAGATATATCTGTGATAATCGTTATCCATTTTATCTTTAGATGAAATTGAATATCTTCTGTTTTCATTTGCAGCAAAATCAGCTCTTGTCAAACCAATGTATGAAGCATGTGATGTTTCAGAAGTATTCTGACTTGAGAATTCCATATAAGAACTTGGCATAGTGTATCTGATTTTGAATAAATCTGAATTTTTTCTAAACCCAGAATTAGTATCGTTACCAGCACCTGCATCTATTTCTTTATGACCATCATAAGCAGTTTTATGACTTTCAACAACGAAAGACAAGTTGCCCATAGCTGCTCCATAGTATGCATGGTTTCTCAAGTAACCTTCGTCACCGAAAGTTTGGTTGAAATATCCTTTAGTTCCCTCTGTAGGAACAGATCTAGATATATAGTTAATAGCACCAGATGTAGTTCTTGGTCCGTTACCTATGGCAGTAGCACCTTTCAGAACTTCAATGCCTTCGGCATCACCAGCATCTGGGTAGAAATACATTGAAGAGTTAGAATAAACTGCAGGTCCCTGCAATATTCCATCTTCAGTGACATTTATTTTTGTAGTACGGTTTGGATTAGCTCCTCTCATACCAATGTTTGTTCTGAGTCCGAGACCATCTTCAGTTTGTGAGAAGACACCAGGTACACGACCCATTATCCTTTCAGTATCTGTATAGCCGGACTTTTTCAGTTCATCATCACCTATATAGGTAGCTGAACCAGCAATTTCAGATTCCGATTGCCCACCAAAAATACTCAATGGTGCAAGGTCATCTGCAAATGCATTACTGCTTAAAAAAGCAATAAGAATGGCTGTTTTTTTCATATTTTTCCCATTAATTTAAATTAATTGGGAGTATTATATTGAGAATGATTCTCATTTGCAAGAGATAATAATTATTATTTTCACAATATTAGTGCACTTCCACTGATCAAAAGGTGATTTTTAGTAATATATTTTAAAATGAGACAAATTTCATTTACAGTATTCAAATGACAAGAATTAGCCTAACGCCAGTAATAGATGTTGTGTTCATCTTATTAATATTTTTTATGCTTGCCTCAAACTTCAATAAAGTGGGTGAAATAAATATGGATATGACCAAGGAATCTACAACGTCGAGTAAAGAAGATATTAAAATTATCAAATTATTAGTAAGACAAGACCAAACAGTTCTTAGCGAGGGAAAGGTATACGATGATAACGAGCTATTAAATATGCTTAACATTGCTATAAAAGATGCAGCTAAATACTCAATCATACTTACATCAAAAGATGATGTGACTTATCAAAGATTTTTAAATCTTATAAGTTATCTCAAAACAAATGAATTAAACAATGTAAGCATAGGTTTAAAAAAAAATGAAATTAGTAACTAGAAAAAAAAGAGAATACGATGATGATGGTTTATTGCCTTTGGTAAATATAATATTCCTACTACTTATTTTTTTTATGATTGCTGGTGTTATTGAAAAGAGAATTGTCAAAGATGATATAGATCTTCCAAGTGCTGAGCTTAATAGATTTGAAAATAAAGAAGTAACAAAGATATTTATTAATAAAAGCAATATTTTTTCTATTAATAATAAAATTACAAATATTAGCGAAATAAGTGCTTACTTAAAATCAAATAAAATTAATGAAGTCGTAATCATTGCTGATAAATCATTGTATATAAATGATGTAAATATACTTTTGACTAAACTTCATGAAAATAATATTAAAAATATTAAACTTTTATCTAATAGAAATGCAAACTGATCAATTAAATAAATACATACTTATATCATTAGTCATACACATGCTATTTTTCATATCTTTTAAAAGTACGTATATGAAACAAGATATAAGTCAGATTGGTGAACAAGGTATGCAAATTCAAATGGTATTGATACAAGATAAAACTGATGATATTCAAGAAGACGAATCAGTTTTAAGTGAAGAAAAAGAAATTTTAAAAGAAATTGAGCAAGAACAGCAAGCTATATTTGATAATAGGATACAAGGGGATAAAGCTGAAAAAATATATCAATCCTATTATGGTGTTATTAGAAATATTCTTGACTCAAACAAGAAGTATCCACTTTTATCTTTGCAAAGACGTCAAGAAGGCACACCAGTTGTGGAATTTACAATATTGCAAAATGGTGCGGTAACTAATTTGTCGGTGTCTTCATCTGGCTATAGATTACTTGATAGAGAAGCTCAGAAAATTGTCCTTAAATCCTCTCCATTTCCCCCAATACCAGATTCAATAGGCAAGAAGAGTATAGATTTAAGAATACCGATAAACTTTAACCTTCAGCGTTAGTCGTATACCACTTTAACTTATCTCTTAGCGATACCACTCCACCAATAATGAATATTGTTGGTGCTTTAGGTCTCTTTGCTTCAACTAATGCCGGCATATCCTTTAATACTGATATGTATTCTTTTTGAGTATTGGTTGTACCTTGTTGAACTAATGCACATGGAGTTTCTTTATCCATTCCATTGTTAATTAATTCATTACAAATTATGTTAATTGATACAAGACCCATATAAAAAACAATTGTCTGATTAGGTTGTACTAGTTTTTCCCAATCTAAGTCAAGCTTTCCCTCTTTAAGATGGCCTGTTACAAAAATACAACTTTGAGCGTAATCTCTATGAGTTAAAGGTATTCCACTGTATGCCGAGCATCCACTTGCACTTGTAATACCTGGTACAACTTGAAATGAAATTTTCTCTTCTGCTAGGGTTTCAATCTCCTCACCTCCTCGTCCAAAGATAAAAGGATCCCCGCCTTTAAGTCGAAGAACTTTTTTGCCTTCTTTAGCGTACTTCACGAGTAAATGATTAATTTCCTCTTGGCGAACCACATGATTATCTCGTTCTTTACCAACATATATTTTAGTGGCATCACGTCTAATTAGATCTACTATCGATGGGTGTACTAACCTATCATATAAGGCAATATCTGCTTGTTGCATTAATCGTAGAGCTTTAAATGTTAGTAAATCTGGATCACCTGGACCTGCCCCGACTAAATAGACCTCACCTTGATTCGCAATATCCTCATTAAAATTTTCAATTTGCTCATCAAGGAATAGTTCAGCTTCCTCATTTCTTCCAGATAAAACTAATTCAAAGAATTTACCATTAAGCATTTGTTCCCAGAATATTTTATTAGATGAGAATTTTTTCATTTTATCTCTAACTTTAATCCTATTTGCGGATACTATTGCTGCTAGTTTTCCATAGTTTGATGGAACCATAGTTTCTAACTTTGTTCTAAGCATCCTGGCAAGTACCGGAGATGCTCCTCCTGTTGAGACAGCAACAGTTATATCTCCTCTTTCTAAAATTGACGGGAATATAAAATCACATATATTAGGCTGATCGACAACATTAATGAGAATATTATGATTGTCGCAATCTTTTGCTACTTGTTCATTTAAAGTTACATTATTAGTTGCAGCAATTACAAATTTATATCTTTTTTCTTCTAATAATTTTTGTGAGTATTCTTTGGTAACACACTTAATATTATTCGTCTTTGACAGTTCAAGTATGTAATCTGTAAATTCAATGGATACAATGGTTATGTCTGCATTAGCTTTTACTAGAAGATCTAATTTCCTCTCTGCAACTGATCCGCCTCCAATTATTAAACATGGTAGCTTATTCAATTGTAAGAAGAAGGGGAAATATTTCATGAGGCTTATTTTGTAATGCCTGCTTTTTTATACCATTCTTCAGCTTTTTCAAGATCTTGTTTTACTATTTTTCCATCTTCATAAATCATTCCTAGTGTGGTTGCTGAACCCATCATTCCTTTTGCTGCCGCACGTTCAAACCATTTAATGCATAGATCTGAATCTTTTTCTGTACACTCTCCCTCGAAGTACATGAATCCGAGTGCATGCATTGCAAGTGGCAGACCATCTTCGGCTGCCTTTGTCATATATGAAAATGCTTTATCCTCATTGGCTAAGCAACCAAGTCCATTTTGTAACATTATAGCCATACGGTATAAGGCATCAACATTACCCTCTTCAGCTATGGGAGATAATAACTTGGTTGCGTGTGCAAAGTTTTTAGTTTCAAAAGCAGCAATACCACTTTCAAGTTCCATGGCCCTGTTCTCTCTTAAGTCCATTAACCTAACAAGCCTTCGAGTTTTCCATCCATGTCATGTTCTATTAGATCATCAAAGCCGCCCACATGATAATCTCCTATAAATATTTGAGGGACCGACTGTCTTCCAGATTTCTCCATCATTTCTTTCATTTGCTCTGGATCTCTATCAATCATAATCTCTGTGTATTCGAGATTTTTTTTATTAAAGAAGTTTTTTGCTCTCACACAGTAAGGACAAATTCTTGTGCTGTAAATTGTTATTTTTTTCATATTAGTTGTAATGTGTAATTTCCCTTTTAACGTTTTTCTGGACAATTATACCAATAACATCATATGAATTATCAAGTTTTATTTCAGGGTATTCATCATTGACTGCAAGAAGGTATTTTTCTCCATCAATTTCTTTAAATCTTCTAAACCATCTAACACCATCATATTCAACAAATATATACTGTCCATCTACACATGACCCTGATGGATCAACAATAACAATACAATCTTTAGGAAATTCTGGCTCCATACTATTATCAGTAACTTGTAATGCATACGGCTCTGATGATCCGCATTCGCTATTCATATCTGTTAGTTGATTCGTCTCTTCGCTCATTTAAATAACCTAAAAACTATAGTTAATAAGATACTTATTATTATGGCACTTGTAACTGGAAAATAGAGATTAAAATTATCTTTTTTAATTACAATATCACCAGGAAGACGTCCTATTCCTAAACTGTGAAGATATGGATAAATTAGGCCTATTAATATTAAAATAGCTCCTAATATAATTAGGACTTTTGACATTATTAACCGGTATTTTTCATGCCAATGGCAATTGCATGGATTGTTCTTAGCAAAGGATCAAAATTAACTGTATCCTCGCCTGATATTTTTCTGTGTTTTTGAAGTAGCATTACCTGTATGTAATTAAGCGGGTCTAAGTATGGTTGTCTTCTTTTTAATGATAATGATAACTTGGTATTTTCTGCAAGCAATTCATCTGAACCAACAATTTCTAATAATGTAGCAACAGTTGCATTATACTCAGTCTCAATATCTGCAATGATATCTTTGGCTGCTTCTTTATTTTGTACAAGCTGCGCATAGTCTTTAGCAATTCCAATATCGGACTTTGACAATGCCATTTGGATATTGTCGAGAAGAACACTAAAAAAAGGCCATTCAGTATACATTGATTTTAGATTATCCATATTACTCGGATTTTCAGAGACAATTTTATTTAAGGCTGTTCCAAGACCGTACCATGCTGGTAATGTATGGCGTGACAATGACCATCCAAATACCCATGGGATTGCTCTTATGGAATATTTAGATCGATTTGTTTGTTTCCTATGAGAAGGTCTAGAACCAATATTTAATTCAGCAAGCTCTTGTACTGGAGTTGCTTCATAGAAATAATCCATTATCCCGGGCTTGTCGTCTGTGAGATCTCTGTATTTTTTCTCTCCCATTAATGACATATTACCCATCATGTCTTCAAAATTGTTTATAGGTATTGCTTCATCTACAACAAGATGTTTACTCGCTTTCATTAATCCGCTCAATGCAAGTTCTAATTCGTAGGATGCAGATTGCGGAAGTCCATATTTATATGATAGTACTTCACCTTGTTCTGTAATTTTAATCATACCCCTTACTGTCCCATTTGGCTGAGCCAGAATCGCATTATGAGTTGGGCCTCCACCTCTTCCAACAGTTCCACCCCTTCCATGAAAGAGACGGCATTCGATTTTATACTTTTTAGAAATGTCTAGCACTTGAAGCTGTGCTTTGTATAGACTCCATGAAGAAGATAAAATACCACCATCTTTACATGAGTCAGAATACCCAAGCATTACTTCTTGAAGCTTAGTATCTTTATAATGTCCTATTAAACTATTGTAGGTATTATTGCTAAATAAATCTTCGAGAATTTCTTCAATCCTAGTTAAATCATCTATAGTTTCAAATAGAGGGGTAACCTGAATGGATGATTCGAGCTTTCCATTTACGTTATTTACAAGACCGCATAGCTTAGCTAAAGCTAAGACTTCGAAGACATGACTTGCATGATGAGTCATTGAGATAACATAATTACCGAAAGCATTGACACTTATTTCATTTCTTAATCGAGTCATTACAGTAAATACATCAATAACTTTCTTAGATGCTTCGTTTATTTTGTCATAAACTTGATTCAAGTTGATATCTGATTTAATAAACTTTTCAAGTTCATTTATTCTAGATTTTTCATCCATAGATGCATAATCAATTTGTAGTGAAACATTCAGCACATCAGTAATCGCATTAGTATGGTTTGTTGACTCTTCTCGAATGTCAAGATTAACTAAGTGGAAACCAAATGTTTCAACTAATCTTATAAAATCATTTAGACCAAAATCACTAAGTATCAAGTCATTATCAGAAATAAGTGAATCTCTTATTACATATAAGTCATCCAATAGCTCTTTCTCAGACTCATATGCATGTTCAGCTTGAGGTTGATTGTTATGTTTTAATTGATTAATAACCTTCAATCGTTGATCAAGACGGTATCTAATAATTTTAAATTTTCTTCTATATGGCTCTTTCGCAAAATCTTGGGTAGTATTTTTGAAAGCATTAGTTAAATAAATCTCATCTCTTTTAGATGATTTTAAAAATTGATTTGATGGTCGGGTTAGTTCTAGAGAGTGAGTAAGTATAGTTGATAAGTTTTGTGCTCTCCTCATATACTCATGAATGGCAGTTTCCGCATGCATATAAACTGCTTCTCTGGTTATGTCAGGAGTAACAAACGGGTTGCCGTCTCTATCACCGCCAATCCATGAACCAAATTTTATGAAACTAGGAACTTTAATATTATCTGTGTGGTAAACCCTTTTAATAGCCTTCTCCATATCTTTGTAGACTTCGGGTATAGACTTAAATAAAGAAGTTCTAAAATAATAAAGACCATTCTCAACTTCATCTATTACTGTAGGTTTTTTGAGTCTTACTTCGTCTGTTCTCCATAAAATTAAAATTTCTGCTTGGAGCTCCTCAATTAATTCTTCACGTTTAATTGACTGTCCTTTGTATCTCTGAAGTTCAAGAATAGTATTAAAGATTCTTCTCATAGCTTCGAGTTTACTTCTTCTCTTTGCTTCTGTTGGATGAGCAGTAAATACAGGAGCATAATGAAGAGAATCAATTAATTCTTGGAGCTTACTATCATCTATATTTGAAGCATTGCAGTCTCTTAATGTTTGATCAAAAGATCCCTCCCATGAATCAAAGCCACTCTTTAATCGATCAGTTCTACTGATATGTTGATAAGCCTCTTCAGCTACATTGACTAATGCAAAATATTTAGAGAAAGATCTAATTACATTTTTCAATGTCTTGGGATCTAATTTCTCAATATATCTAATTAATTGATCATGTTTATGTTGGTTATTATCTTTTCGAAGATTAATGAACCCTTTTCTAAGCTTCTCAACAGCGATGTAGACATCATGGCCAGCATGAGTTTTTATGATGTTGCCAAGTAATTTACCAAGAGTCTTAACAGCAGATCTTAGTTGTGCATCATTTAACTTATCAAAGGTTTTTAGGAATTCGCTCATAGTTTCTTGATATACACTGCAATAAATGTACCCTTATTGACAGCAGAGCTAACGATACCTTTAAAAAAGGTGATGTACAAGCTTGACAATATTAATTTCCCTTATTTTTTCTCTTATTTTGAAAGAATTTTTTAAGTAGTTTTTTTGATCTACCTTCATCATTTATCCTAATTATACTTGGTTTATGATGACAAGATGATGAATTATATATTACCGGCCCATTAAGTACACCTCCGCTTTTTTTATCCTCAGTACTAAAAATAATGTTAGATAATCTTGCAAAACTTATTGCTTGAGCGCACATTGGGCATGGTTCTAGTGTAATAATCATACTGCATCCGTTTAATCTCTCATTATCTAATCTAGTCATCGCTATTTTTATAGCTAGCATTTCAGCATGATCTATAGATGAGCGGTTTTGTCTCATTTGATTATAACTAGATGAAATAACTTCAAAAGTTGAATCTTTGATTATTACAGCTCCAACTGGAACCTCATCTTTATCGTATGCTACTTGGGCTAGATTATAAGCAAGTTCATAAAACAAGTGATATTTTTGATCCATGTCATTCTAACTAAATAGTTTCTTTGAATTTAATCATTTGCCCCAAAGGTTCAGAAAGTATCTCGTCGTCTTGCATGACACAATTTCCTCTCAGTATAGTATGAGTTACCCAACCTTTGATTTTCAGTCCGTCATATGGTGTCCATTTACTTTTTGATCTTTGTTGACTATTTTGAATAACCATTTCCTTATTCATATCTACAATGGTGAAATCTGCATCGTAGCCTTCTTTGATTCTTCCTTTATTTAAAATCTTATGAATACGTTCGGGTCCATAACTCCATAAGCTAACCAGTTTTGACAATGTAAGTTTTCCATTATTAACATGATTAAGCATAATAGGAACTAATGTTTGAACTCCAGGAGTCCCGCTTGGAGATTTTGGATATGTTTGAGATTTTTCATCAAGGGTATGTGGAGCATGATCAGATGCAACAATATCTACAATACCTGAATTTAATGCAGCCCACAATGCATCTTGATGTTTTCGCTCTCGAATAGGAGGGTTTTGTTGTGCTAGAGTTCCAAGTCTTTCATAGCACTCAGGAGCATGTAATGTTAGATGATTTGCCAGTAGTTCAACACTTGCAACATCTTTGTTCTTTGATAGAAACTCCATTTCTTGCTCTGTAGTAATGTGAAGAATATGAACTCTTCTGTTATGTTTACGTGCAAGGCTAACTACACGCATGGTTGCTGATAAACAACTTTCTGGCGAACGCCATTTGCAGTGCATACCAACATCCTGACTATTACCAAGAATGCTATTTTGATTCTGATCCATAATCATCTGATCCTCAGCATGAACAGCTATCACTCGGCGACCGTTTGAAACAACGGATTCAACTTCTTCATCAGTTGCGGTAACTAAATCTCCTGTACTTGCGCCCATAAATATTTTAATACCACAAACACCTTTCAAATTTTCCCAAACACCAAGACTAGAAGAAGTTCTCATTGTACCTCCTAAATAAAAAGCATAATCAGTCCAAGCTCCTTTGCTGGCACGATTTAATTTATCTTCGATGGTCTCTGGTGTAATAGTCAATGGATTCGTATTGGGCATTTCAAATATAGAAGTAACGCCTCCTGATGCTGCAGCTAGCATGCCTGATTCTAGAGTTTCTTTTCCTTCAAGTCCTGGTTCCCTAAAGTGAACTTGTGAATCGATTACACCTGGAAGAACTGTTAAGTTGGTGCAATCAATTGTTTTCTCAGAATCAAAATTATTATCTGATATAACTGATATTCTGCCATCCAAAATATAAACATTTGTTGAACATAGTGAGTCGTTAATCATAACCTGTCCATTTTTAAGACATAATGTGTATTTGATATTTGACATATGCTATTTATGCTATCATTTTAATTGTAAGTATGCATAATACGTTTTACATCAATGCAAAAAATAATAGATAATCTGGGAATAACAATATCTTCAGTATGTGCTATACATTGTGTACTTTTACCTGCAATTTTTATAATTGCCCCCTATTCGTTTCTAGCAAGTCACGAATTTCATGAAGCTTTAATTTATTTTATTCTTCCATGTGCAGTTGTTGCATTTGTTCTAGGTTGTCGCAAACATGGTGATCTTAAAGTTGCGGTTATGGGTACGTTAGGAGTAATATTACTCGCTTCATCACTATTATTTCATGAGATCTTTCATGCAGAAGAACATTCGGAAGAACTAATAACTGTCTTGATCACAATTGCAGGTAGTCTAATGCTTATACTATCTCACCTCAGAAATAGAAAGCTTTGCTTGAGAGAGGAGTATGCCTGTCACGAATAGCAGCTATTAATGATTAATAGGTGTGATGACTGCTTGGAAAGGACCGCTACCAAAACCTACAACTGGAGGAGAATTGGTATCTTCAAAAATTGTAGATCCCTCAGTAATACCAAAAGCAATATCAAACGATTTTAGATTAATACCAACAACTACTGGAGTTCCAAAAGTTTGGAATCCCTCAAGTGAATCAACTTCGCCTGTTGATTCAGCTGTATGACCATTGGTGTCTACAAGTATGCCCTTTATATTGCTGCCAGTATTATTTAGATTCTCAGCCTCGGCCGTCGCCTGCATACCAGCAGTTCCACCATCTAAATCTAATAGGATTGACCCCCATGTACCTGCTGCTATTGCTGAACTCCCACAGGTTGATGATTTACCATCTGTCTCGTTACCTGTGCCCGATACAGTAGAGCAATGAATGCCCGAATCAGCACCATCAACTCTACCTTCTTTGGCTTCATTGAATATTCTTTGTTGTTTGATGAAAAATATATTATCAATATGCATGTATCCATGAGTGTATACACCTGCGGGCGGTTTCGTAAAAGTTGCACCAGTGAAATTAACTTTTGTAGAGCCCGTCACGTCTACTCGAACACCATCTGCTCCACCATTTAAGACTAAGACGCATCCACCTGCAGTAAGATCAGCTGCACTAGATGTTGTAGGTTCAGTTGCTGCAGAAGTGCATAAATACATCTTGTACATTCTGATGCCATATGAATCTGGTTGACTTCCACAACTATCATTATCTACGGTAGTTACTCCACTTGTAACAGTACAAGTATTTGCCATGCTACTAAGTGGTGTGATGATTATAAGGAAAAATATGTATATTAATTTTTTCATACTCAAAACCCGCTCGCTGTTACTACAAACTCACCACCACCACGTACAGTGATGATATTATTTTCTCTTCTTACTTTTTCGTACATTCTATCGCTATTAATTTTGCCATAGTTAAATGCTTGATTAGATACAGTAAATATAGAGGGTCCCACTTTTCTTTCATTACAGCATAGAACATAATTTAATTTAATGAACCCATTGCTACTCATAGTGTCATCATCTTGCATACCTAATTCAACAGCAAGATGTGATGTTGGCTCCATGTACAAACTTATATTCTCACCATCTTTTATATTTAATGTTTCATTATTCCATTGGTAAGCCTTGTAATATAATTTTGCCCAAGGTAAGTAAGGAACCTGCATACCAATTTCAGCATCGTAACCTCCAGCTGCAACTTCAGGAACTCCGTCAACATGATGAAGTTCAGTTTGTGCATCATAAAAGTTAACATTCACATCGTACACACTTGATTTCATTTCAAAACCAAGCCCTGTTCTTGCATGACCGGTGTTAAATTGATGATCATAAAAAATATTCAATCCATATATTACTGTCATATCACTGTTCATCATTCTATAAACAAGCCCAGCATTTAGTGTTTCATCATCATCAAATGTTGAGTATGATATTTGTGACAATATTTTATTAAAGTCGTTACCTCCAATTTCAAATAACGAAATTGCTCTAAAGGTAGGTTTGGAATCTTCTCTAGACCTAGTTTCAATTTCAATTAGTCTGAGGCTAGTTAGATTATCTCGGGCCCACGATTCAATAGCAGAATCTCCATATGAAAATGCCTGATTAATAGCTGAATGTTTAATTTCATCAACAGCCTTACTGGCTTCTCCAGCATAAAGACTAGACGATATAACAATTACTGCAAGTGCAGATATGTATCTTTTCATTGACACTCCCCCTTATTACATATTAAGAAGGAATGCACCAAAAGTAAATATTATTTCTCAAGATTATTAATATTTTTCAGGTTATCCAGAGCATGACTGTAGTCTGGATCAAGCTTAATGGCCTGCTCAAACATTGTTTTAGCTTTAATATTATCTTTGGTTGCATAATAAGCAATTCCAAGATTATTATATAATTCTTTAACTTTAATATTTTTATCTAAAGCTTCCTCTAGAATTTGTACACACTTTTTATATTTTGTATTTTTAAGATAATAGTTAGATATATTTATATAAGGCATTGCATCATCGGAGACTAGCTCTAATACTTTCAGATAATGTTCTTCTGCTAAATTAGGATTTACATTATTGTAAATATTTGCAAGATTATTATGAGCAACTGATGACTCTCCATCTAGTGATAAAGCTTTTTTATAGTACTCAATTGCTTTTTCATAGTTTTTTAAATACGAATATACTACTCCAAGACCATAAAATGATTGGAAGTTTTTTTTGTCAAGTTTGATCGCCCTTTTATGTTCTTGGATTGCAAATTCTAAGTTATTACTTTGATAAAGAATATTGCCATAATTACTATGATAGACAGAAATCTTCGGCTGGAGCTCTATAGCGCTCATGATATTGTTTTTTGCCTCATCAAGTTTTCCTTCAACAAGATAAATCAAAGATATCAAATGATAGGCATCACTATTATTTTTATCATGTGCTATGATTTTTTTATAAATAGATTTTGCATCATCTAATTGATTTTTATTCTGAAGATCTATTGCTTCTCTCATAGCTTGCTCTATTAAAAATTCAGACATGGATATTTTCTTCTAGTTTTTCTTTTACTTTCTTGATTACAGATTTCCAATCCCCGGGAGTTTCCTGCCTAAATATGGTAACACTTTTATACCAAGGTGTCGTATTACGGTGCGTAATCTCCCATCTCCAATTTGGTACACAAGGTAACATTAAAATTGTATTAACATTTAGTGCTCCTGCTAGGTGTGCGACAAGATGATCGACAGTAATTACCAAATCCAAACTTGAAACAAATCTAGCCAGTTCATCTAGATCAGTGTAATTGAAATGTTTATTGTATAGAGTTGGAAGATTTGCTTTTTCTATCTTTTCATCTAAACAAATTATGTTATGAGTATCATTAAAAACATTTCTGAATGTCTCTTCATCAATGCTCTCATCATCATGGGCATTTGATTCCCGACTTGTTTCAATGACAACTCCAATATTTAATTTATCTTTTTCTGAACTTTGAGCTTTTTTATTTTTTGAATCAAGATAAGGATATTTCTGTGGTAAATTATTTGGGTTACATTGAAGCACTTTCATCAAAGATCCTATATGCACGTGGTAATCGTGTTCCGGAATACTGTCTTCTGGAACTACTTCATTTATCCATTTCTGATTTACCATCAATTCCATTGCTGCATTGCTGCATTGGAGTATGATTTTGCAATTATCTTTATGAAGCTCCTTTGCAAATCTAATAAAATGTAATAAATTTTCATTCCCCTCATGTAGTATTAACAGTGTCTTATTATCTAGGCTTTGCCCCGTCCACTCTTTCTTCAGATCACCAATAGGTAATTTTGTTAGTTTTTTCCTCCACTCGTATTCTCTCCAACCGTTTTCATAATCACCAACTAATAAGTAACATAGACCTAAGTTGAGATGCGCTTCTGGATAATCTGGCATAATTTCAATGCATTTTTTAAATGACTGGACAGATAAGTCGAATTGTTTTTTTTCTTGGTAGACTAAACCTAGTAACATGTATGCAGCAACATGATCTGGTGATAGTTCAATAGTTCGGTAAAATGAGGCTATTGCATCATTATATTTCTTTAGTTTTCTATATGACTCACCTAAGTAAAAATGAACTTGTGCCACTTCAGCATTTAAACTAATAGCTTTTATAAATGCTTTGATAGAATTTTTATAATCTTTTGATGCGCTATGTGCACATCCTAGTGTCACATAATATCCAGGATTCTCACTATTGATATCAATAGACTTATTTACTAATTCTATTGATTGATTAAACTCCTGTTTATAGAGTTTGATTGATGAGAGTATGTGATAAGCATCCGAATTATCTTTTTCTTTTAAAATTTGATTACAAATTGACTCTGCTTCTGAAAATTTATTTTGCCCAAGAAAATTAATAGCCTTATTAAGATCTTGTTCAATTATATCTCTAGAGTCTTCAGTCATAATTATCAAATGAGTATTATCTTATGCATATTTAAATAGCTAATCAAAAAAAATATAAAAAAAGGAGAGTTTAACCTCTCCTTTTTAATAACAGATTTAAACAGATTTTACGGTGCGTAAGAGAACGGTCCTGATAGACCAACTCTGTCTGGTTTAGGACTCCAATTTTGTCCAAAATCAGTATAAGACTGTTTATTTGTTTTACTCACCTCAACTGGGAAACCAGGATTGATAGCTAACGGATGATATTCGCACTTAGCAACATTACCATTACCATCTTCTACAGCATCCATATCCCACTCGCCAGCACCTGCGACTTTAAGTGTTTTTTTATTCCCTGAGATATCGCACGTGATTGCTGCTTTTTTAACGCCCATTACCTCACCTACAAGACTAGCAATGACTCCTAAGTGGCCGCCATGTTTTCCGCCGTAAAGTTCTTCTAGTGCAGTTGCTTGTTCATCTGAAGCATTTTCATCAATATACAATGCAATTTTAAATCCGCCTTCAGTTAATTGTGGGCCTGGTGCATGTAACCAGATAGAAACTTTAAGTCCATCAAGTTTTACATCATTAAGATGCCCTTTTTTTATGTCCCAAACTAACATTGCTTCACAAAAACCTTCTGTAGGTGTTTGCAGATATAAGCAGGGACACATGATATCGCAATTACAATTTTCTGCGTAATTGCCTTCTAAACTCCAACTCATAATAATCTCCGAGTAATTCTAAAAATATAGTAATACTTTATAAGGCAAAAATATAGCATTAAGATTATATTAGTATTTACTAATATAGAAGAAAACAAGGCTGAATAGAGTGATGTATTGTATCAATACTGGCGAGAAATTATTTTTTTTGCTAAATTTGTATTGGGGAGCTCAATGGGGAAAAATCAACTTAAACAATTGTATAAAAACAGCGTGCCTTGTAGAAGCTCATGTCCTGCAGATACTGATATCCCAGGATATCTTGAAGCAATATACAATAACAATTTTAACGAAGCCTATGAAATTAATTTTAACGATAATTTCTTCCCTGAAATTTTAGGTAGAGTATGTTCCAGACCATGCGAGGATAATTGTAGGCATGGGGAAAATGAAAATGGAGAATCTGTATCAATATGTTTTTCAAAAAGAGCTGCGGGGAAATATTCTTCATCTAACAAGGTCAGATTAAAAAATAAGCAAAAAGGCACAGGAAAAAATATTCTTGTTATCGGCGGTGGAGTTGCTGGACTGGCTGCATCAGCAGAACTAAAAAGATTTGGCCATAACGTTACTCTTTATGAAAAACATAGTTCGCTAGGAGGAATGCTCAATCAAGGTATACCAATTTTTAGACTTCCAAGGGAATTAATTGAAAAAGAAATAAAACAAATTACAAATCTTGGTATAAAAGTTGAACTAAATAAATCAATATCTTCCTCTGCTGAGATACATAAATTATCTGAAAAGTATGATGCAGTGATATGCGCAATGGGAACATTAAAACCTAATATTTTGAATAAGGTTTTTAGTGATAATCCAAATGTTGAAGATGGTTTAGATTTTTTATTACGCGTCAATGAGAATAACAATCATTATGTTGGCAAGAATGTAATAGTTATAGGGGGAGGATATACCTCAATGGATTGTGCTCGTACTGCTCTCAGGTTAGGCGCTAAATCTGTGAGGACTTTTTATAGAAGAGAGCAAGGAGATCTAGAAATACTCCCTGGCGAGCTTGAAGAATTAGTAAACGAAAAGGGTAAAATGATATTTCGTGCTCGTCCAAATAAATTGATAACTGAAAAAGGTAAACTAAAATATCTTGAATTAGCAAAAACTCAAAATAATATTAAAAATGGAAAGCTAGAGGATGTGCCACGAAGTAAATTTAAAATAAGAACAGATCATATAATTTTAGCTATAGGTCAGAGTCAGCAGTTTTCAGCCAGAAAAAGTGAAAATATTTTCTTTGCGGGTGACTACAAATTAGGTGCAACCACGCTTATTAATGCTATCGGAGATGCAAAAAAAACTGCAATTGATGTTGATAAGTACTTAATGAAACGAAATGTTCTGAGCGAAAGATATACTCTAGAAAGTACAAATTCAACAAAAAGAACACTCAAAGATAATTATATTCCGCTCACAGATATGAGATTAAAAGATCTGCCAAAAAGAACATTTACAGCAGAGGTGGAACTTGGATATAACAAACTAGAAAGCAAAAAAGAATCATCAAGATGCTACTTGTGTCATTATCAATTTGCGATAAATAATGACTTATGTGTTTTGTGTGATGAATGTTTACTTGTTAGGCCCGTCCATGAATGTATCAAAGAACTTTCATCAAAAAGTATTGATGATAATGGTGAGGTTTCATTAAAAAAAATAGAGCCTGGCAAATCACATGGGATCTATCATGGACTCTTATATATTGATCCTAAGGTATGCGTTAGATGTGGTGAGTGCGAAAAAGCCTGTCCTACTGGCGCAATTTCATTAGCTAAAATTAGTAAAATAAATGCGTCAGCCTAAATTCAAAGATATAAATGTTACCTGTCCTCATGACTGTCCTGATACTTGTTCATTGGTAGTCACTGTCGATAAATCAACTGGTAAGGCAGTTAAATTAAGAGGTAACGAAGAGCACCCAATTACAAAAGGTTTTCTTTGTAATAAAGTTAATCACTACTTAGATCTTGTCTATAACAAAAATAGAATTTTGTACCCTCATGTTCGAGTTGGACCAAAAGGTAAAAAAGGTAAATTTAAAAAAGTTTCATGGGACTATGTATTAAAACTTATTAGTCAAAATATTAATAAAAATCTAAAAGAGTACGGGGGTGATTCTATTCAGCCTTATTCATATTCTGGGACACTCGGTATGCTTGGATATTGGGGTATGTCTGAAAGATTTTGGAATAAAGTTGGTGCTGCGAGACTTGGAAGAACAATTTGCATTGCAGCAGCATCAACAGCTGGTATTTATACATACGGCGCAGCATGTGGTCCTGCAATAGATGAAGTACCTAAAAATGATTACATAATTTTATGGGGTACGAATGTGGCTTCAACACACGTGCATATGGTTCCTTTTTTAGAAGAAGCAAAAAAAAATGGAGCAAAAATAGTTTGTATAGATCCAAGAGAGACCAGAACAAGTGTAATGTGCCACTGGCATCTACAGCCTAAGCCTGGAACAGATTCTGCATTGGCACTTGGCATGATGAATGAAATTGTAAAAAATAATCTGCACGATAAAGCTTTTTTAAAAAAACATACTTCGGGTTCTGAAGACTTTATTAAAAATGAGCTACCAAAATATACACTTAGTAAAGTAGCAAAGATAACAGGTCTCAAACAGACTGATATCAAAAAACTAGCATACGAATACGCAAAAGCAAAAAGAAGTTATATAAGGCCAAACTACGGGCTCAATAGACACAGAAATGGTGGCATGATGACAAGAACAATTATGATATTGCCGGCAATAACAGGTGCATGGAAACATAAAGAGTCGGGATGTTTTGTGGGTTCTATTGAAGAGATGTGGAATGTTGATTTACAAAAATTGCAAAGGCCTGACCTTTTAGAAAACAAAAAACCTAGAAGTATTAACATGGTCCAAATTGGAAAAGCACTAAATGATAAGAATCTTGACCCTCCAATTAAACATTTGTTTGTTTGGAATTCTGATATTGCAAATTGTACACCTGATAGCAGTAACGTTAGGGATGGGTTAAAAAGAAAAGATTTATTTACAGTTGTTCATGATACTTTTTGGACTGATAGCTGCATGTATGCTGATGTGGTATTGCCTGCCGATACTCAACTTGAACACACAGATCTTCATGCACCATATGGTCATTATTATTTTAGCCTTACTCAACAAGCTATAAAGCCATTAGGTGAGAGTAAATCAAATCAGGATCTATTTAGAGATTTGGCAAAACACATGGGATACAAAGATAAGTGCTTCAGAGAATCTGATGAAAGTATGATAAAAAATATGATTGATCCTAAGCATAATCCTTTGTTCAAAGGTGTGACATATGAAAAACTCAAAAAAAATGGTTGGGTCAAAGGGGATGTAAATAATCCAAGGCGCAATTATTTAAAAACGGGGTGGCCCACTAAAGATAAAAAAATACAAATTTATTCTGAAGATACAAAAAAGATTGGGCTAGGTGCTTATCCTTCTTACACTGAAGAATTCAAAAAGTCAGAAATTAAAAAAAAATACCCTATTCAAATATTAAGCCCTGCAACACATCAATTTATTGGAAATTCATTTGTACCAGTTGAAAGATTAAGAAATATGGCATCACGACCTACTATTGAAATATCCTCTATTGATGCAAAAAAAAGAAAAATTAAAGATGGCGATCTATGTAAAGTTTTTAATGATGTGGGTGAAACCTTTGCACATGCAATCATTAAAGATTCAATGCTTGAGGGTGTGGCCTCTACACAAAAACAATATAGGGGTTCACTGGTCAAAAACGGTCTCAATGCCAATGCACTTAACTCTCAAGACTTAACAGATATGGGTGATGGTCCAATCTTTTATACAGTCCTAGCTCAAATCAAGAAAGTATAATTTTACATTTTGTTGATTACATTTATCAAAAACCGAGTAAATATAGACTACGAGATTGTTTTTTTGTTATACCTGTAAAACTAAAACTTCTATAAGATAGCATCCAAAAAAATATAACTAATGATATAAAGATGAACGCCTGAAGCATATCAGGCAACTCATCACATACATAAAGCATTAATTGTGATACTGATTATTTAACGCTTCTAGATTTCTTAGTAGGGTTATCTATTACCAAGGGCTCTTTATGTGGAGAACTCTCAATTAAATTATCTGTTTGATTCGTAATCTTAAATAATGAATTGATAAACCTACTCTGTAAATCAAGTACATCTTGACATTCGGCATCGTATTTATTCAACGTTCCAATAGTGTCAACTGCATTTTTTATAGCTTCCTGTTGGAGTTTCAATACCTTTTGTCTGTGCACGTCTGTTTTGCTATTATGAAGGGTAACTTTATCCGATATTGCTCTTGATTCTTCGCCACAAACAAAGTTCATGACTTCTTCACTAACGCTTAATTGATCTTTATAAATTAGATTTGAAGCTTGTGCTATAATTTGCTGTCTCAATGCAAAAGATAGCATTTGTATGTTGTGAGGAATTGTAGAGCAGTACCAGTAACCAAAATCTTCTATTAAACAAGATTGTGGATAATCTAGTTCTACGCCTGACAGTTTATCTTTTTTGTGTGGGTACTTATTAGCCACAATTACTGCTATGCTGGATTTGTTTTCCAGCTTATCTTTCATCAATTTGCTTATCCACTCAGTCTCTTTAAAGCTTTTATGAGGCTCCATTCTTTTGCTTTCCCATGTAATACTTCCACATGATTTACCATTATGAAAAATAGTATGTAATATGTCTGCTCCGGGTTCACCAATACCAAAATCCTTAAACTCATCATCAGGGTATAAACCAACAAGAATATCAAATAACTTTTGATCCTGAAGATTACCAATAAGTTCTCCTGATACACCTTTAGTATTGGATAGTGCCGCTACTGAAGCTTTAAGTTCATTTATTTGTTTCTTCATATCTGCCTCTTCTTTAATCTTTACATCGAGTTGCTCTTGTACAGAACGTACACCACTCTTATATCCGGAACTTTCAGCAGCTTCTATTGTCTGCTTAATTTCCTTTTTCTCAGCTTCTTCTTGTTCTGGTGTTTTTTCATTCTCTTTGAGTTTAGCCTGATATCTTTCATCAGCTAAATCCTCTATTCTCTTTGCTTCAGCTTTTCTATCAGCTTCTTCTTGTTCTGGTGTTCTGGCTAATAATCCTCCAATCTTATCTAAATGCTCTCTAGCTTCAGGAGTAAGAGTCTGTCCGCAATGGTAGCATCTGTCATCATGTATATTTTTTCTCATCAGTTTTACCTCTAATAGATTATTTTTAATTCGTTTAAAAAGGCCAATCGGCCATGCTATCTTCTCTAATTCTTAAAAGCTGTTTTGTCTGACGGATGATAACTAAGTTAATAGCCGCGCCCCATGTAAGCTTTCTTCTTGATGCATGTATATTTTTATAACCCTCATGTCTAAGCCAGTCTTCAATTGATTTACCCTCTTCCTCAAACCTTGCGGCTACAGATATCAAATCACGAAGGTTCTTAAGAAGTTGAGAGCATCCATAAACATAATGTCTATCTGTCATGATATTTCCCAAAAAAAACCTCGTTTAGCCTATGAGGAAACAACAAAAACTCATAGGCCGTAACTAACGGAGGTACAAACTGTTCTGCTAGGATCATAGAGAGAATAGCGATATTTTTTGACCCTAGCATTTTATTTATATAATTCATTGCATGTCACCATAATCTGAAAAGAAGGTGGGAAATTTTTTCGTCAAAACGATGTTCATGGCTTCGCCCCAAGTAATATCATCCAATGATCTCAGGTGATGAGATTGTAAAACATAAGACTCAATATCTGATATGTTTGACTCTTTAATAAATTCATGAGGTTTTTTCCCAATATCTTGATAATAAGTAGCTGCACCATGCATCATTTGAATAAAATCAATGAACTTAATGATGTCTATATTTTGATGGTCTATCGTCATTATCATATTCTCCTAATGTTATGATGGGTCCTCAACATAGTATCTTTCAGGACTTGATAGAATAGATCTTATATCGCTTTTAATTTTTTTTATTTGTATTTGAGCATTTTCTAATCCAACTATTGCTATCTGATAATCCTTAAGCTTTTGGGATAATTCATCTCTTTTGGAATCTGGGAATTTGTATTCATGTGCTGGTTCTATCTCATCATCAAAATCATGAACTTCTTTGCTCATTTCCCTCCAAAAATATCTTTCTAGAGAGAACTCATTATGCTTTCCTTTAAGTTTTTTTGAAATTATTAAAGAAACTTGTTTTATAAACGCATCAATCTTATAAGCATTTTCTTTTATATCTCCTATTAATAACTGTCTAATATCTGTTTCGTACATAAAACCGCATGTTTCAAGATCAGTTTTTCTTTTGACTGATATTGGTGTTGGCTTTTTTAGATGGTTTTTCATGACCCTTCTTGCATAGGCAACCCATCTACCAAGTAAAAATGGCTCACCATCTCTTCCAGTGCCATAAGTGTAGGCTTTAAATCCATCTCCATCATCAACACTTGTCTTGCCTTCTTGCCTAACAGGCACGAATGGATGCCCATGTTCGTCAATAAACTTCATGAAATTTTCTAGACCAATATCCCAATAGGATTTTTCAATTTTGCTCACGCGAAACCTCTTTATTTATTTTTACTAGTAAATATCTTTTCTTTTTCTTCTCTAATATTAACTCCTTATTTTGAAGATAATATTCTCTCCTCTTTCCAAGAATATTTGCCTTATTCTTTTGGTAATAGTCACTATTCTCAAGGCTTTTATAATATTTCATACTCATGACTCTATATTGTGGTATCCGGATACCATTGTCAAATCTATTTACTGAAGAACAAATAATTGAGGTATAAGATATAATTATGAGAGATGAGGTGATATGAGCAAATCTGTAACGAAAACACTGCCAAATGGTGATATTTATAAAGGTGAAATCAAAAATGGCCTTAAACATGGGAAAGGAATATTGACAACGAGAAATAATAGATCTTATGAGGGTGACTGGAAAAATGACAAGCCTCATGGATTTGGTATCAATACATTTCCTAACGGGAAAATATATACCGGCAACTTCGATAAAGGAAAACCTGTTGGTGATGGGCAATGGACTTATGCTGATGGAAGGATATATAACGGCACATGGGTCAATGGGGCATTTTTAAACAAAGATAACAATTCAGAAGTTCAAGAATATAAGTTTATTACTTCTTTAATAAATATAGTTGTAATCGGAGCTATGCTCTCGTTTGTGATTTATTGGCTAGTCAAAGTTCTAAAAATTATCTGAGTGGTGCCATAAATGCATCTATGATCATTGCCTGATTTGTATAGACATAATTAATATAGATAGCTAAGAAAGCTACTCCAAATACTTTTTTATTGATTAATTTATCTAAACGTGAAAATTTCGCAACACACTGTCCAAATGTATAAGCAAAATATCCCACTGCAAGAAAAAATATTGAACCAATTATAATCGCCATATCTCAAGCTAACACCTGATAAATAGTTAGACAAGTATTAATCTAGAATTATATTAATTTCTTTAGGTATCAAACATGTTGAATTATCAAAAGCATTTGTGTATCTGACAAACATTCCAAAAGGTGTTGTTGAGTCAACTAATCTATCAAATATAATACCTGCACCTGTACTTAAAATAGTATTGACCTCTATCTCGCTTTCGGGTTTAGGCATTAATCCAAACTCTCCAACTTTAGTCCCACTCTTGCATAGTATATTAATTGGACCACAATTCGCTTGATAATTAATTTTTTGTGGTGTTACAAAACTTAACCTCGTTTCAGCTGAGTACAACTTACAATCCGCAGACAATTCTTTTTTATTTGAATCATAGGTATATATGTTCATTGGAAAATTATATTGGCCTGAAACTCTAGAACCACATGCAGATAAAATAAAAGTAATTAATAATAAATAATATTTCATAAATACTTTGACAAAATTTCTTCGCTATAATCCCATAATTTTAAACCATATTCTTGATTATGAGAGATCTGTGATGATTTGACAGGCATACATTTCTTAAAGTATAGTCCTGATACATTTCTTATATCATTGTTTTTAACAAGATACATGATTGTTTCAGAGCCTTCTTTAGGTGATATTCCGAAGTATTTAATCAAACTCGCCACTATCTTAAATGGCAATGCATTATCGTTAGCAAAATTGGTGTTAACAACACCGGGGTGCAAACAATTAACGGTTGACTTGGATTTTAGAAGTCTTTCATGAAGTTCATATGTTAAATAAATATTAGCAAGTTTACTTCTCTTATATGAGTACCAGCCATTATAATTTTTCTTGTTTTGAAGATCATGAAAATCAAGACTTATGTTTCTATGTGCCTCAGAACTAACATTAATGATTTTTAATGGGCTACCTTGTTGAGAAAATAGTTTAGATAAAACAAAATAGCTCATATGATTTAAGCTAAATGTTTTTTCTAAACCTTCAATGGTTTCCTCCCTTTTCATAAATATTGCACCTACATTATTAATCAGAAAGTCAATATCACTGTATCTATTTAATATTAGCTCATAAAAGTTAATATTATCTCTAATAAGAGACAAATCATATTCATATATGTCACAGTCTATATTGTTCTCACTATCAAGAAGTTTCTTAGTAGATTCGAGCTTACTTAGATTGCGAGAGACTAAAATTAACTTATGTTTTTCTTTGGCTAATCCTTTTGCAGTCTCTAAACCTATACCTGATGTGGCACCAGTAATGATAGTAGTAGTCATGGTATTATTTTCGATTAATTATGAACGATAAAATATCATTCATTCTGTTTTTTTTATTAGGAAGGAGTTTCTCTCTGAGAGAATTTGCTTCTACCTCATAACGGTAGCATTTTTCTATTGCATCATCTTTAGCCATGACATTTAAGATATTGATATATTCATTATCTTTATTTTCATAGTCATGGACATCATCAATAATTTGAAATACTGTACCTATAATTTTCCCGTATTTCCTCGACATATTAATTTCTTTTTGGCTCTTGTTACTTATAATAAACGGTGCTGCTAGGCAAAATTCAAATAATTTAGCTGTTTTCTGTTCATGTATCTTTTTAATTATTTTAAAATTTAATTTCTTTTCAATGGTATCAACATCTAATGATTGACCGCCTGCTAATCCTTCATGACCAGATAATAGTGAGAGTAATTCTACAAGCGATGGATTTGAATCTTGAGCAAGTAAGTTAAATGCCATGGTCAGTAAACTATTTCCTGCAAGTATAGCTTGTGCTTCGTCATATTTTTTATGAGTACTTAATCTGCCTCGCCTGTAATCATCATCATCCATACATGGGAGATCATCATGTATAAGAGAATAGGAATGAACAAGTTCTATAGCTATCATAGATTTAAGAAACTGATTTTTATTGAGACTTAGAGATTTTGCAACTTCTTTAATTATTATTGGCCTGAGGCGTTTCCCTCCATTTTTCATGCTGTAACACATGACCTTATACAACTTAGTATTAGTTTTATATTTATTTAAAAATATATCTAAATCATTATTAAATAAGGCAATCTCATTTTTTATATATTTATTAATTTCCATGAATCTAGTTTATGATTATGACAGAAAGTTTAATATTTATGAAAATTAAAAAATTATCTATAAGCATACTATTGCTATCAATAATCATTATTGGCCTTGTTACCAATGATGAATTTAAATCTTACCTAATTGAAAATATTGAAAATATAAAAGCTCTATATAGCAATCAACCCCTAATGTTTATCTCCTTTTTTATCGCTGCTTACTTGGTTATGACAACATTATCATTACCTGTAGCTTTACTAATGGGACTTCTTGCAGGTAGTGTTTTTGATTTTTACCTAGCTGTAGTCATAGTATCTTTCACGTCTACAATTGGCGCGACTGTGGCTATGAGTTTATCGAGATACATTATAAGAGACTACATGACTTCTAAGTATAAAAAGTACTTTGAAATAATTAACTCCAACTTTAAAGATAATGGCAGTTATTATTTATTTGCATTGAGAATGTCACCTTTATTTCCTTTTTTTATTATTAATATATGCTTTGGATTGACAAAAATGAAGCTTCTTCCATTTTACCTAATTAGTCAAATAGGAATGCTTCCTGGTACCATAATAATAATTTTATTAGGCAATGAGTTAAGCGGTATTTTAGTTTCAGGTAATGTGATATCACCGAGCTTGGTTATTTATTTAACATTACTTGGATTAGTCCCTTTATTATCTAAAAGATTTATTAAATTAAATAAAAGAGATTAATTTTTAATTATGTTCAAAAGATAGTCACTGTATGGGCTGTTACTTAAATCTCCAGCAATCATTTTGACTCTATCTACATCAATCCATTTATTGTTAAAAGCAATTTCCTCAGGGCAAGATATTTTAATACGTATTTGTTGCTCAACAGATTTTACAAATAGGCTAGCTTCAAGAAATGATTCAACTGTCCCGGCATCCATCCATGTATATCCCTGATCGAGGACTTGTGCATATAAATTTTCTTGTTTCATATAAGTTTTATTTACATCTGTAATCTCTAATTCGCCTCTTGCTGAGGGCTCTATGTTAGAGGCAACTTCAGAAGCATGTTCATCGTAAAAATATAAACCAGTAACGCAAAGATTAGATTTTGGCACTGATGGTTTTTCCTCAATACTAATTACTTTATCTTCAGCATTAAGCTCACAAATACCAAATCTTTCAGGATCAGGTACCTCATAAGCAAAAATTGTATTGTTGTTGCTCGAATATGCATGGGTTAGTTTGGATTGAAGTTCTGGACCGTGAAATATATTATCGCCTAGCATTAATGCGCAAGGTGTTTTATTAATAAATTCCTCTGCTATTATTAATGCATCGGCTATTCCCCTAGGTTGGTCTTGAACTTTATATACAATATCAATACCCCATTTTTTTCCATCACCTAATAGTGTATTTACTCTTTCTCTGTCAGAAGGTGTAGTTATAACGAGTATTTCTCTTATCCCAGCAAGCATAAGTGTGGATACAGAATAATAAATCATTGGTTTGTCATAAACAGGTAAAAGACATTTGGGTAATGCTTTGGTTGTGGGATAAAGACGAGTCCCTTTCCCCCCTGCTAAAATTATACCTTTTCTATACATCACTTATCTACTGCATTAAACATGCCAAATTTGTAGACAATGTAGCATGAAAATATTTTTTTATCACTTAACTAAAGGAAGTAAGAAATGAAATACGTGCCGGAAAGAGGAATCGAACCCCCGACCTACGCGTTACGAATGCGGTGCTCTACCTACTGAGCTATTCCGGCTAGAATACTATCTATGACTTAATGATTATATTATCATATATCATTATTCATGAATATTTTGTTAAACAATAGGCCAGAAATATTATTTGACGGATCAACTGTAAAAAAACTGCTTGAAATTAAGAATATAAAAAATAAATATTATGCTGTCGAGATAAATAAAATAATAATACCTAAATCAGATCATGACACACACGTTATCAAAGATGGGGATAGAATAGAAATTATTACTGCCATAGGGGGAGGTTAGATTTGAGTAAACTGATAATTAATAAAAAAGAATATTCTTCTCGATTGATTCTTGGAACAGGTAAGTATAAAGATTTTGATGAAACAAAATCTGCTTTGGAGGCAAGTGGCTGCGAGATGGTCACAGTAGCTGTAAGAAGAATGAATATTGGTCAAGATCATGATTCTAAAAATTTATTAGATTATGTATCTCCAGATAAATACACAATTCTTCCTAATACAGCTGGTTGCTATACAGCTGAAGATGCAGTAAGAACCTGCGAGATTGCAAAAGAATTATTAAATGGAGAAAAATTAATTAAACTTGAAGTATTAAGTCAAAGTAAGACGCTTTTTCCAAACATTGTAGAAACAATTAAGGCTGCTGAAATGCTTGTAAAAAGAGATTTTAAAGTAATGGTCTATACAACAGACGACCCTATAGTTGCTAAAGAACTTGAGAACATAGGCTGTGAGTGCGTAATGCCTCTGGGTTCAGCTATCGGTTCTGGAATTGGAATAATTAATGAATATAACATTAAAGAAATAATTGAAAACGCAACTGTTCCAATCATAGTCGATGCGGGTGTCGGAACAGCAAGTGATGCATGTATAGCAATGGAATTAGGTTGTGATGGAGTGCTTATGAATACGGCAATAGCCTGTGCTAAAGAACCTATCAAA
Organism: uncultured Gammaproteobacteria bacterium; assembly: GCA_902559355.1. GTDB lineage: Bacteria > Pseudomonadota > Gammaproteobacteria > CACLCV01. The sequence continues at coordinate 34,093 of CACEHM010000005.1, read as the reverse complement.
ATGGCAAACGCAATGAAATATGCTGTGATTGCTGGAAGAGAAGCCTTATTAGCAGGAAGGATTGATAAAAAACTATCAGGCTCACCATCTTCACCAAAAGCTGGATTAGTTACAGGTGAATAAGCCTGTATATTATAAATCATTTCGTTCTAGGAAGTTTCAGGAACCAGAGAAACCTAAGAGATCTGCATTAGATATTCTTGCCGTAGAGAAAGATATTATTCTAGATGTAGGTTTTGGGACAGGTGATTCAACTATAGCCCTGCAAGATATGTTTCCTAAATACAAAGTCTTGGGAATAGAGGCATATAAACCAGGCATAAAAAATCTACTTAGTAAAAATATTTATGTTCATTATGGTGATGCCTTAGAAATAATAGAAAAAATTAGCAGTGATACAATTAGTCAAATTTACATGCTATTCCCTGATCCGTGGCAAAAAAAGAAGCATAGAAAAAGAAGATTATTTAACGAGTATACTTTTAGGGTTATTTTAGCAATTATTAAGAGAAATGGGTTTTTCCACTTCTCAACTGATAATATAAGTTATGCTTTGGAGGCAAAGAAAATTATAAGTAGAGTAACCTCTGTTGATATTTCGTTTTCAAAGAATCGTGGCTTTAGACCTATAACTAAATTCGAAAAGAAAGGTATTTCCAAGAAGAATTTTGTTTTTGATTTGATATATATTAAACAGTAGATGGTTTGCGTTCTATAATTAATGATAATAAAAAGCCAAATATGATACCTGTCCAGATATGAGTATTGATTCCAGAAAATATTTCAATTGATAGAATAGGAAATATTAGAGTACTTAAAAAAGTTATCCATGTAACACTTCCTTTTTGTTTATCACTACTAAAAAGAGATCTCATCTTATTAATTCTAATAAGAGGAACAACTGCAAAAATAACTATAATGCCTAATGTAGATTGTGGTAAGTTAAAAAGTAATGGTGTTGCATACAGCAACGTTGCCATAACAATGAGCATTGTAGTAATTGAAGATATGGGACTATAAGAACCAACAGATTCATTTACAGCTGATCGAGAAAATGATCCTGATACAGGATAGGCTCCGGAAATACTCGAAGCAATATTTCCTAAACCTTGACCAAATAATTCTTGGTTAGAATTTACCGGCGTTGGGTATTTATATAATTCAACACCCTTAGAATTTTTGACCGGCTCCTTCTGCTCTAACTGCCTTGCAATAGCTATCGCTTCCATAAAACCAACGAAACTAATAATAACAGTGTGAATTATAAACATGAATACAACCTCTGGACTTATATTTATTCCTGGTAAAGAGAAGCTTGGTAAACCATTTGGAATAACTCCCACTATTGGGCCTTTGTAGCTTATACTTTTTGAAAGTAATATCGTCACAACAACGGCAGATAAAACAGCAATATTCCCAAAGAATTGATACTTCGTTAATTTATTTTTAAAGACATATAAAATTAATAGTGCCACCAGTGACATCAATACTGAGTATGAATTAATAGGCGTATTATTCAATAAGCTATTTATACTTAATAAATCATCAAAGGAGACTTTATTTAAACCAAAAATCTTACTTAGCTGAGAACTCGCAATAATTAGTGCTGCAGCAGATGTAAAACCAAGAATGACATGTTCTTTCAAAACAATGTCTATTAATTTTCCAGCTTTGACCATAGAAAGAGTTATTTGAAAAACGCCTACACTGAGGGCTAGCATAATTGCAAGAGGTACATAAAGTGATTCGTCACCTAATGATAGTGAGGTAATAGCTACAGCGGTTAATAGGCTTACCATTGCTACTGGACCGGTAGCTAAATATCTTGATGATCCAAAAAAAGCAGCTATTGCTACAGGAATAAAGGATGCATAAAGGCCATAGACAGGATCAAGATTCGCTAGTGTTGCATAAGCCATTGATTGAGGGATAATTATCATCGCGATGGTAGTACCTGCAATAATATCACGTGTAATATAGGTCTGTTTAGAAGTGGCATCAGGTAGCCATGAAGTAAAATTTAGAAATAAAGACTGGATATAGATTAAGTAGTTGATACGTAAATCCTCATAGAACCTGTTAAGTGGGTATAATATAAACATAATGGAAAATTTACAAGTGAGTTGGCAGGTATATGATCTGTAGGTTCAAGAGTCCCTAACTATGATTACGATTACACCGGTGATATTATGCGGAGGATGTGGAACTAGATTGTGGCCACTATCGCGGACAAATTATCCAAAACAATTTGTTGATTTAGATGATGATTTTACATTATTTCAGAAAACCTTTAACAGAATTGAATCACTTAATAATAAATTTATTAAAATCAAAGAGGTGTTAATTGTTACGAATGAAGAGTACCGCTACCTGGTGCTACAACAACTTGAAAAATTAAATAATAATTTAAAATTCAGGCTTATCTTAGAACCTATTTCATTAAATACAGCACCATCCCTTACTTTGGCATCTTTTGCAGCGGTGAATTCAAATTTGGTTGTGTTGCCATCAGACCATTACATAAAAAATGATAAAATACTTATAAGTTCAATACATAAAGGCGTAAGACATCTCGATGATCATTGTATATTTTTGCTCGGTACCAAACCAAAAAGTAATCAAAGCTCTTATGGTTACATTACATATACAGGAAATCAAACTATTAAAGACGTAACGAGGTTTGTAGAAAAGCCGGATTATAATTTAGCTCAAGAATTAATTTCAAATGGGAATAGCTTATGGAATTCAGGCATATTTATACTTAAGTCAAAAACTTGGCTGAATGCAATAAGCATAACAAATAAATTAATCTATAAGAGTATTGAAAAATCATGGAAAAAGAAAACGACTGATGGTTTATTTGAACGCCCAGATAGGCTAAGTTTTTCTAAATCATCTTCAAAGTCAATTGATTATGCTGTAATTGAAAAAGCAATATCTATTGGCCTCAAAGTTAAATTAATAGAATTAAAAACAAAATGGTCTGATCTTGGAGAATATAACTCATTAGATTCTATTTATAAGAAAAATAACAAAGGTAATATTATCCAAGGTGAAGTTATTGAAAAAGATACTTACAATACTACAGTAATAGCTAAATATAAGAACATATCTCTTTTAGGCGTTAAGGATTTAATAATCGTAGATACGAAAGATGCATTATTAATCATTAACAAAAATAATCCATCATCTATAAAAGATTTTATAAAGAAAGTAAAAAAGATAAATCAAGATATTTTAATTGAACATTCTACAGCCTATAGGCCATGGGGTAAGTATGAAATAATCTTCCAAGAGAAAAATACTAAGATAAAGAAAATTACTGTTAAACCAAAATCTGAGCTCTCATATCAGTCTCATAAATATAGGAACGAACATTGGATTGTTTTGAAAGGGGTAGCAACAATCAAAAAAAATAATTCATCATTTAAAATAAAAAAAAATGAATCAACTTATATTGCTAAGGGAGATAAGCATAAATTAATCAACAATGAAAATATTAATTTAGAAATTATTGAAGTTCAAACTGGTGCAAAGGTGTCAGAAGAAGATATTATAAGGTACGAGGATATTTATGGCAGAAACTAGGAGTAAAAATGAAATATAAAAAACTTCCAGATACTGACCTAGAGGTTAGTATGATTTGTTTAGGTACAATGACATATGGTGAACAGAATAATGAAAAAGAGGCTCATGAACAACTAGATTATTCTACATGCAATGGTGTTAATTTTATTGATACGGCAGAGATGTATGCAATACCGCCGAGAGAAGAAACACAAGGTAAGACAGAAGAAATAATAGGTAGTTGGCTTTCTAAAAGAAAGGATAGAGATAAAATCATACTTGCTACTAAGGTTGCAGGTCCAGGAATGGAATATTTAAGAGGTGGTTCACGTTTAAGTGAAAAGCACATATTACAGGCAGTAGAAGATTCTCTTAAAAGATTACGAACAGATTATATAGATTTATATCAAGTTCATTGGCCTGAAAGAAAGTCTAATTTTTTTGGAAGACTGGGCTATGAGTATTCTGATGAAATGGGAGTTTCACTAGAAGAAACTTTAGAGGCTATGTCTTCTCTAGTTAAGTCAGGTAAAGTCAGACATATTGGGATATCAAATGAGACACCGTGGGGCACCAATAGATATCTTCAGCATGCAAAGGATGCGAAGCTTGAAAAAATCATTACTATTCAAAATCCATATTCGCTATTAAATAGAATATATGAAGTAGGCTTAGCAGAGATTTCACAACATGAAAATATTGGTCTTTTAGCCTACTCACCACTTGGTTTTGGGCAACTTACGGGAAAATATATTAATAAAACTGAGGAGAATACGAGACTAGGTTTATATGGGGATTGGTTTACCCGTTATAGTAACGAGAATTGTCTCAATGCTATAAAGAAATATTCTAGGATAGCTGATAAGCATAATATCTCTTTAACTCATCTTGCGCTAGCATTTGTGAATACTCGACCATTTGTTACTTCAAATATTATTGGTGCAACTACAATGGAACAGTTAAAAGAAAATATTGAATCAATTAATATAGACCTTAGTGAAGAGATATTGGAAGAAGTTAATGAAGTTCATTTAAGTCAACCAAATCCTGCTCCTTAGTTTTAGACCTTATTTAATATTAAGAGAAATGATTTTGTATTTTATTTTTCAGGTTGTCCAGATTAGGATCGTATTCGAGAGATATTACGTTGATATTAATTGTTCCAGGTCTAACGAGGAAAGAATTATTCCAATACTGACCAGCATTATGATTGACTATATGAGACCTTGTTTTAACAGACTCTAATATTTTGAAAACACCTCTTTTTAGTTTAGCTTTTGTTCCAAAAAGAGATCTTGTTCCTTCTGGAAAAATAATAATAGTTCTGTTTTTCTGAATGTGTTCATCGCAGGATTTCATAATTTTTTTAAGTGAGGATGCTCCATCAGACCTATCGATTGAAATATGTTTTAATAGATACAGGCACCACCCAAACAGAGGGATCATTAAAAGTTCTTTTTTTAATATAAAAATTGGATAATCAATATAGGCCATGAAGAAGAAAGTTTCCCAAGTTGATTGGTGTCTTGATATTATCATTTTTGCTGTTTTAATTTCTTGATTATCGAAATTATATGATAGTAAACAAATATATTTTAAAAATAATAAATTATATCTACACCATTGTTTACTAAGATAGAGACATAGGTCGTAAGATATGATGCCTACTAAAAAAGTGACTGGACCAAAAATAAGAACTGAAAAAACAATATTTATCCAAAATAGAATAGATCTAGATATTAAGAATATATTGCTTATCATAATCGATTACATATTCAGCGGCATCAAGTAGATCATCAAACAAATTAATTTCAGGCATTTGATCTTTTATCTCACTGCCATTTCCGGTTCTAACTCCTAATGGTTTGCATCCTGATGATAATGCAGCAATCATATCTTTTGGTGAATCACCAATTGCAAAGACATCAGAAAGGTTAATGCCTAGTCGATCTGAAATTTCTAGATACATACCAGGCTGTGGTTTTCTTTTAGTTGAATTTGTATCTGGGTGATCATAGCAATAGTGAGTTAGAAATATTTTCCCTCCAATCTCTAGACAACTTAAAATGAATTTATTATGTATCTGTATGAGATCTTCATACTTAATAATACCTCTGCTTACGCCCGCTTGATTTGATAAAATTAATATTCTGTATGAATTTTTTGTTAACAAGCTAATTGCTTCAAGGCTCCTCTTTATAGGTCTCCATTCTTGAGGATTTTTAATATATGCTGATGAATCATGATTTATAACACCATCTCTATCTAAAATAATATATTTATGACTTAGCATCAGAAAAGAAATCTAAAAAATATTTATTTAGTTCATCAAGAGCAATAGTTTTTTGTTCCATTGTGTCACGATCACGAACCGTAACAGTTTTATTTTCAAGAGTATCAAAATCAACTGTGATGCAAAGTGGCGTTCCTATCTCATCATGTTTTCTATAACTTTTACCAATATTACCTGTATTCTCAACAACGACTCTACCGATTTGGTACTGCTGTAAAGAAGATTTAATTGTATGGGTAAGTTTGACAAGATCATCATTATTCCTTTTCAAAGGAATAACAGCAGATTTTATAGGTGCTAAATGTTTTTTTAATTTCAAAACGGTACGTCTTTTATCGTCACCCAAATCCTCTACAGTGTAAGCTTCGTAGATAACAGCTAATACACCTCTATCGACACCAGCTGATGGTTCAATTACGTATGGTACTATCCAGTCATTGTCATCATTTTGAATAGCTAAACGAGTGTTAGAATCATTATTATCTTTAACTTGTGCAGTAATATTGAGATCTTTTTGATTTTTTGTGTGTGAACCAAGATCAAAATCAGTCCTATTAGCAATGCCCTCTAGTTCCTCTTCACCATGCGGAAACTTATACATTATATCAACAGTTGATTTAGAGTAATGAGCTAAGTCATCGCCAGTCACTTCAAGAAGGTTTAATTTATCCGATGGTATACCTTGCTCTTCCCACCAACTGACTCTATTCTCAATCCATTTCTTATGCCATTCTTCATCTTCCCCAGGAAGTACAAAATACTCTAACTCCATTTGTTCAAATTCACGTACTCTAAATATAAAGTTTCTAGGAGTAATTTCATTTCTAAAAGATTTTCCAATCTGTGCAATACCGAAAGGAAGAGTTCTAGATGTTGAATCTAAAACGTTTTTGAAGTTAATATAAATTTGTTGTGCCGTCTCTGGCCTTAAATACGCAAGAGATGAGTCATCAGCAACTGGACCTACATTTGTTTTAAACATCAAATTAAAATCCCTGGGCTCAGTTAATTCTTCGTCTTTACACTGATCGGGTACTTGGTCTTGTCTAAATCTAAGACCACAGCTTTTACAATCCACAAGAGGATCAGTAAATGTGTCTTCATGTCCTGAATATTTTAGAACGTCAGGGTGGGTAAGAATAGATGTATCGAGCCCCTCAACATCATCTCTATTATATACAATAGATTTCCACCAAGCTGATTTTAAGTTATTTTTAAGTTCGACTCCCAGTGGTCCATAATCATATAACCCTTGGAGTCCTCCATAAATTTCGTTAGATTGGAATATGAAACCTCTTCTTTTGCAAAGAGATACGATTTCTTCCATGCTATATTGAGTCAAATTATCTCCTGGTGAATATTGGAATTATACTTGTATATTTTAATATCACATATATTTTTTATATAATATTTTGCACTATATTAATGCAATTATTTAGTGCATATGCATTATATATAAACATTTTATGATACATTATAGTGCACAATGTGTTATTATCATCAACACCTACTTTAACAATCTAAGTGTATAGGTGGCATGATTAATGCATGTATGTTATTGCGAATGAAAAACACTAGTGAGGAATAAAATGAGCGCAAATGATATTAAAAAAATGGTTGATGAAAAAGAAGCTAAGTTCATTGACTATAGATTTACCAATACTTTAGGTAAAGAGCAACATGTAACAGTCACTGCTTCAGATGATGGTATTGCCACAGACTGTGAAGAAGGCAAGATGTTCGATGGATCATCCATAGCCGGATGGAAAGATATTAATGAGTCTGACATGATTTTAATGCCTGATACATCAACAGCTTTTGCTGATCCATTCTTTGATGAACCTACTATCAATGTCACATGTGATGTAATAGAGCCAGAAGACGGCTCTAGTTATGAAAAAGATCCAAGAGGTATTGCAAAAAGAGCTGAAAAGTTTCTAACAGATTCAGGTGTAGCAGATACTGCTTATTTTGGACCAGAAAATGAATTTTTTGTTTTTGATGATGTCAAATATGAAGATAAAATAGGCAGTTGTTTTTTCAAAGTAGACTCAACTGAAGCATGTTGGAATAGTGGTAAAGATTATGAGGACGGCAATATGGGCCATAGGCCTCTTGTTAAAGGTGGTTACTTTCCAGTTCCTCCAGTTGACGCACTTCAGGATTGTAGATCTGCCATGATTACTACCCTACATGAAGTTGGTGTTATGTGTGAAGTGCACCATCATGAAGTAGCAACTGCAGGACAGTGCGAGATTGGAACAGTATTCGATACACTTGTGAAAAAAGCAGATCAAGTTCAAAAATATAAATATGTTGTACAGAACGTGGCTCATGCATTTGGTAAAACTGCTACATTTATGCCAAAACCAGTGGTTGGTGATAATGGTACAGGTATGCATGTTCACCAGTCACTCTCAAAAGATGGTAAAAATATTTTTGCTGGTGATATGTATGGTCATATGTCTCAGGAAGCATTATGGTATATTGGCGGTATTATAAAACACGCTAGAGCACTAAATGCTTTCACTAATGCATCTACAAATAGTTACAAGAGATTAATACCTGGATTTGAAGCTCCTGTAATTCTCACTTACTCAGCCAGAAATAGATCAGCTTCTATAAGAATCCCATACGTTATGTCTGATAAGGCAAGACGTATTGAGGTTAGATTCCCAGATTCGACAGCTAATCCATACTTAGCATTTTCCGCGATGATGATGGCTGGGCTTGATGGTATTAAAAATAAAATAGATCCTGGTCCTGCTATGGATAAAGATTTGTTTGCTATATCACGAGAAGAGGAAGCTCTTCTTCCAACTGTTGCGCCAGGTCTAGATATCGCATTGGATGCTTTAGATAAGGATAGGGAATTTTTAAATGCAGGTGATGTATTTACAAATACAATGATTGACTCATACATTGATTTGAAAATGGATGAGGTGCAAAGATTAAGACAATCTACGCATCCATGTGAATTTGAGATGTACTACAGTCTATAAGTATAAATATCATACCGCCCCAAAAGGCGGTATGTAATATGTGATGGAACTACAAAGCAAAATTTCATTAGAACCTAAGCTGCTTCTAGATATATTAGAAAATATGTCTACTGCTGTAGTTGCCTTGAATAGTGATAATACATATTTTTTTATCAATATCGCAGCTTTGAATATGTTAGGAATCAGTAGTAATTTTCCTGATCTCAAAACCCTAAAATCATCAGTTGGGCATAAATCTCTAGATATACACATTAAAAATGTTTGTGATAATAAGCATTCAAAAATGATTAGAGACTTTAAATTCAAAAATTTTGAAGGAGACGAAAAAATTGTTGATTGTAATATATCTCAAGCCGTCATAGATGATGCTAATGTTACTCTTATTGAACTCTCAGAAACTGGAAGGTTGCATAGCATATCTCTTGAACAAAATTTGATTGAACAAGAAAGAGCTGTAAGAGAAATGATAAAAGGATTATCTCATGAAATTAAAAACCCATTAGGTGGCATTCTAGGGGCTGCACAGATTCTGGAGAAGTCTTTAGATGATAAATATAAAAAATTTACAGATATTATCAAAAAAGAAACAGGGAGGTTAGTTAATCTATTAAATGATATGGCCTTGCCTGTTACGTCTGTAGAAAAAGAGAATATTAACCTTCATGAAGCTACAGAACACGTTATCGATTTATTTAAGTTTGATCTCAAAAATAAAGAAGTTCACTTTGAAAAAGATTATGATCCTAGCATACCTGATGTTCTTACAAATAAAGAGCAGTTAATACAGACATTGATTAATCTTGTTAGAAACTCAATTCAAGCACTCAAATATAAAGGTAATGTTTTAATAAAAACAAGATCCGAATCTAGTTACACAATAGGAAACAAGAAATATCAACTAGTAGCTAAAATTGATGTTATTGATGATGGCCCAGGTATTCCTGAGGAGAAACTGAAAGAGATTTTTTATCCGATGGTAACTACAAAAAATGATGGAATGGGACTTGGTCTCACCATAGCACAATCAATAGTAATGCAAAACTCAGGACTTATAGAGTGCTCAAGTAAACACCGAGAGACAAAATTCACAATTGTACTTCCTATTAGGAGCTATGAAGATGAATAATGTTTGGATAATTGATGATGAAGAGAGTATAAGAACAATTTGTACGAGTGCACTTGAAGATTTATTCAATGTTGAGTCTTTTTCCAGCGCGTCAGAAGCATTATTAGCGCTGAACTCAACTACACCTGATCTAATCATCACTGATATCAAGATGCCAGGAATGTCTGGTCTTGAATTTTTAAATAAGGTCTCAGAAAAGTTCCCTAATCTTCCAACTATTATAATTACAGCACATGCTAATATCGACAATGCCCTTTCAGCTTACAAAGGAGGGGCGTTTGAATATCTTACAAAGCCTTTCGATATAAATGAAATTAGAAAGCTAGCTATTAAAGCAACAAAATCTAGTAAACCTCAACATAATGATCTTACGCAAGAATCAAATAGTCAAATTGTAGGAAAGGCTGAGTCCATGCAGGAAGTTTTTAAAGCTATAGGTAAAATATCTAAAACAGACATTACGGTATTGATTAGAGGCGAATCAGGAACAGGAAAAGAATTAATAGCGCAGTCTGTTCATGAAAATAGCTCAAGAAGCAATGAGCCCTTTATTGCAATAAATGTTGCTGCCATACCTCATGAGCTTTTAGAAAGTGAATTATTTGGTCATGAAAAAGGATCATTTACCGGTGCACAATCCCAAAGGATAGGTCGGTTTGAACAAGCATTGGGGGGCACACTATTTCTTGATGAAATAGGAGATATGCATCCTGAGTTACAAACACGTCTTTTAAGGGTTCTATCTAGTCATGAATTTTACAGAGTTGGCGGACAGAAACCTATTAGATCAGATGTAAGAATTATCGCCGCTACAAACCAAAATATAGAAAGTCTTATAAAGACTGGAAAGTTTAGAGAAGATTTATATCATCGTTTAAATGTATTTAGAATCGAGCTGCCTCCTCTAAGAAAAAGGAAAGAGGATATTCCCTCTCTAGTAAAATATTTTCTAAAGAAAAGTGCTGATGAGATTAAAAGTGATCAGAAAGATATAGAGGATCCTGCAATGGAAGTATTAAATGAATATGACTGGCCTGGCAATATTAGACAACTTGAGAACACATGTCGTTATATTACGGTTATGGCGCCATCTACGAGTATTACTCTAGATGATATACCCGATGAAGTTAAAAATATTGATATGAGCCTTGAGAGATCGCCCCATGCTAATGGGCTAGACTCTAAAGTTAACTGGGAGGAATCCTTATCTGGTCATATAAGAAATGTACTTCAAGATAAAAATGATCTTACCACCTTGTCTAAAGATTTAGAGAAGATTCTCCTTCAAGAAGCACTAAAAGCTAGTAAGGGTAGAAGAATTGATGCGGCGAAAATTCTTGGACTTGGTAGAAACACAATCACAAGAAAGATAAAAGACTTAGGCTTGTAGAAAATCTTTAAGTAAGGACTCGCGCTGCGTGTTTTCAGCTTTAATAATTTTATAGAGCAAACTTGTTAATTCACCTTGAGCTGATTGAGTTCTATCTACTAAAGTTAGACAACAGTCATAACCTTCGACTGTACCGACCATGGTCGTAGCGTCTTCAATACTTATACTTGGGTCTGCTATTAATTTTCCAAACTGATAATTCCGAGATACATTCTGCTTACAAGTTAAAATCATATCCCCTATGCATCCAGGTGATGTAATAATAGAGTTTCTATCTTTATTTAAATGATCAATATTTTTATTATTTTTATTAAATATTTCAATTCCTCTTTGCCAAGTTTCCTGACAAGCTTTTTTAATAATCATATTTGAATATATTCCTTTACTAGAATATTTATCAGCCATTCCGCATAAAATAGCAGCAATATTTTTTATAATCCCAGCTATTTCAATATGGTAAATATACGTAGTAGGAATCATTTCAAAATGTGAACTTTTAGTAGCTTCAACCATTAAATATGAAAGTTTATTATCTATAGATGCAAATGACACACTAATTTTCTTTTCATGACATAAGTCTTTTGCAAAGGAAGGGCCCGATATAAGACCATACCTTTTTATATTACTAAACATATCAAATACATAATCACTGAAGTATTTACCACTGATGTGGTCAAGACCCTTTGTCAGCGACACTAATTCATGGAGAGTGCTGAAATAACTTTTATGTTCATTTAAAAGTTCACCAAAGCCTTTGCTGTTGACTGCAATAATATTAATTTCACCATTAGATTTTTGAGCATTTAGAGTATCCAAAGACACTAAGTTCTTGTCAGATACATGAGATAATTTTAATCCTGAAATATTCTTATTACTTAAATTAGTATCTCTACAAAAGATTTCTACATTATGTCCGAGTTTTAATAGATAGTCAGAAAAAGCTAGTCCCCAAACTCCAGCCCCTAGCACTCTAAAGTTAGATGTCATTAATTATCTTTTCTTTTTTCTAATTCATTTTGGTAAATTGTATGGAAATCGATAGGTGACAAAAATAGTGGAGGAAAACCGCCTTTTAGTATTGTATTAGAAATATTTTCTCTTGCATAAGGATATACGATTTCAGCACAGTGAACATTTAAAAATCTCTTTTTAACAGCTTCATCATCAATTGATATTGTAAATACACCACATTGTTTTAATTCAACTAGGTACAGAGTTTCACTTTCAACTTCAGCTTTAACATTAAACGTTAATGTTAGTTCATGTGTGTCATCAGAAATATTATTGATATTTGATTCAAAGTTAAAGCCTACTTTTGGGGCTGATGACATACTTGTGAATACATCTGGGGTCATCGGTGATTCAAACGATAAGTCTTTTAAATAAATTCTTTGTATATTAAATTGGACTTTATTATCTGTCATGTCTTCTCCACTAATGGTAAATTATTTTCGATCCAAGATTGAATGCCTCCTTCTAGGTATATAACTTTTGTAACATTATTTTTTGATATTTTTTCTGCACTGCTAGCGCTTGCCATTTCATCTTTATCATAGACTACCACTTCTGTATGTTCTAATTTTTTATCCGAAGATATTTCATAGTTAGTAGCATTAGAGATATGACCTTTTTTGAAATCAGATTTTTCCCTTGTATCTAGAATAATGATATTTTCTTCATTGATTTTTTGAACTAAGTCATTGCAGTTAATAGATTTATATTTCTTTGTGAGATTTTTAATTTCATAAGAAATAATTAAATAAATAAAAATAAATAAGGCTACAGATAAGACTGGGTGATTTGAAACAAATTCCATTGAATTACCCATTGTATGGGTTAGTTATGCTTAGAACAGAAAACTTCTCTCATCATATCTATTAGTTTCAGAGTTTTAAAATCAGTGACTTTATAAAAAACTTTATTAGCGTCTTTTCTTGCAGATAATATTCCTTTGTCTCTAAGAATTGCTAGATGTTGTGAAATGTTACTTTGTGATGTACCTACATTATCAACAATATCTTGTACGCTAAATTCGCCCTCGCCAAGTTTACAAAGAATCATCAACCTTAGGGGGTGAGACATTGCTTTGAGTGAACGAGATGCTGTTTCTACATCTTTTTGCTGGTCTACAGAAGAATAATCAATTTGCTCTTCGGTCTGTATTTGTTCGTTTTCCATAGTATTATTATATACCTATATTAGCCGAAACTAATAATAAATCTAGCAATAAAGTGTTATTATTACTCGTGGTCGAAATGTTTAATAAAACCCTTATATATGTGGCATTTTCTGTAACGCTAGGTCTAACGAGCTTGCCGTTGTATGCCAATGATTCAGAAGTTCCATCAGAAAAAATACAGCAATTTGTTGATGTTTATAAAAAAATTAAAGATCAATATGTAGATGACATAGATGATAATACATTATTCAACTATGCGATTGAAGGCATGGTGTCGAAGCTTGATCCATACTCAGACTACTTATCAAAAGATGATTTCTCCGAGCTCAAAGTTGGTACCACAGGTAGATTCGGTGGTATAGGAATTGAGATTACAATGGAAGATGGTTTTGTAAAAATTATAACTCCCATTGATGATACGCCAGCACAAAAAGCTGGACTAAAAGCCGGTGATTTAGTTATTGAAGTTCAAGATGTTTCGTTAAAAGATAAATCGCTTAATGATGCAGTAAAACTAATGCGAGGTGAGCCTGGTACAAAAGTAAAAGTTAAAGTTTTACGTGAAGAGGCAAAGCAACCTATAGACTTTGAGTTAACTAGACAAATAATTGTATCTAAAGGAATAAAAACTCAGATTTTCAACGGTGAAATTGGTTACCTGAGATTATCAAGTTTCCAATCAAACTCTACAACGAATGTTAGAGATGCCATATATAAACTTAGAAAGGATGCAGGCAAAATGATGACTGCGCTTATTCTTGATTTAAGAAATAATCCCGGTGGTGTTTTAGGTGCTGCTGTTGGTATATCAGACTTATTTTTAGAGTCAGGTAAGATTGTCTATACCAAGGGCAGAACTAACAATTCAGATCTAGAATATTTTGCAAATAGTGAAGACATACTCGAAGGACTACCTCTTTATGTCCTTATCAACGGTGGTTCAGCATCTGCATCAGAAATCGTTGCAGGTGCATTACAAGATCATCAAAGAGCTAAAATCTATGGAGAAAAATCGTTCGGTAAAGCATCTGTTCAGTCTATACAAGAGATGATTGATGGCTCAGCACTTAAACTTACAACAGCAAGATACTACACACCTAATGATAGGCATATTCATGGCAATGGCATTGAGCCTGATGTCAAAATTGAGTTTGAGGAAATTGATAAACCTAACAGTTTACTGCCAGTTCCATATAATAAAGATAATCAGATTATTGCTGTTATAGAGGATATTGAAAACAAAATTTCAAAAGCTAAATAATACTTATGTATAGAAGCTTCCTTTTGTTTTTGCTGATAGCTGTAATCATATCGTCTTGCTCAAGGACTAAAATAGATCCTTGTGAGAATCAAAAGCCCAAATCTACAATTAATGCTATATCCGATATGCTGATATGTTTTGAGTCAGTTGACAGTTATGACTTGGACTATTCCGGTAAAAAGAAGCTTGTTATTAATGGTCAGCTTTATTTCCCAGATACTAAAAAAAATACTTACAATGCAATTATTATGACTCATGGTTCTGGCGGCAAGAGAAGGTATCATGATAAATATGTTGATCTTCTTACAGAGATGGGGTTGGTTGTATTTCAATTAGATCATTACGCAGCCAGAAAAATTAAATATGATAAAACATTTTCAAAAGTATCCGGTCTAACATTTATGAATGATGCATATGCAGCACTCGATATTTTAAAAACAGATGAAAAAATAAATAATGTTGGATACCTGGGATGGTCACAAGGTGGTGTTGGCCCAATTCTATCACATTTCAAATTTGTGAATGATTTACTACCAACTAAGGAGAGGTTTAAAGCAGCAATAGCATTATATCCATACTGTGGTTTTACATTCCCTGGTGATAGCGTAACAGAGACACCCTTATTGATGATTACAGGTGCAGATGATGACCTCACTCCAGAAGCTGCATGTAGAAATATTTATACAAAGTTTTTTAGAGATGATAATAAGATTAAGTTTATATCAATGGAAAATGCTAGACATGGTTTTGATAATCCATTTTTGTATTTTGGGATGACTTTTGATGAACTTCCTAATTTAAAAATAATTAATGATGATTGTACGCTAACCATAACTAATGCTGGTGAAATTGAAAATATGAAAGGTGTTGTAATAAATACTCCTAAGATAAGTGAATATTTTCTTGATAAATGTTCATTTAAAGGCGTTACGGTTAAATATAACCATAAGGCAACTCAAAAAGCTTTAAAAGAAGTTAGTGAGTTCTTTAGCAAAAATTTGTCGATGGAATGATTTTGTAAAAAATAAATACTATAATGGCCCTATGAAATATTTATTACCTTTCGTTTTTTTGATTTTTTCTCTGCATAGTATCGCGCAA
Source organism: uncultured Gammaproteobacteria bacterium (assembly GCA_902559355.1). GTDB lineage: Bacteria > Pseudomonadota > Gammaproteobacteria > CACLCV01. The sequence goes on along the minus strand of CACEHM010000005.1, from coordinate 18,174 downwards.
GATACAGCAAGGCCAGGAGCTAATAATAAGATAGGCCATACTAAGAAGTCACAGGAAGACAAAGAAAATTCTTTTATTCATAGATTAATTAATGATGATGTTGATTTTATGGGTTCATCAAACAATGATAAACCAAGATACAGTGGTATTGATGAGACATTATCGCAAATTGAGAAACTCGCAGACCTCAAAGATCGTGGAATAATTACTGATGAAGAATTCAATAACAAGAAATCAGTCCTACTAGACAAAATTCAATAGATGTTGGTATTCATAATTTGGGTCTTTCTCATAGTTTTATGGAATTATGGCTACCCAGAAGCTCAGCCTCTTTATGATGTCATAGCATCTATATTATTATTCTTCTTTTCAAAGTTTTTAAATAATATTTCTATATAGGTTGAATGCATTTATAGTCATTATTTCTTGGCGAATTAACATATGTTGAAACCTTATGTATCTGTATGTTGCCTGAAACATAATCTTTAAGTATATGATCACCTACCAACCACTTTTCTATTTGTTCTTCTTCAAGTAGAAGGGGTTGTCTGTTATGTATATCAGATATTGGCTTGACAGACTCTTTCGTCACACAAACACAACCACTTTCATTATATAACCCTGCAGTATATATGAGGTTGCTATTCAGGTGGTGGTAATAGGGATCTTTGATGTTCTCCCTTCTTTTCCAATCAAAATATCTTTTCCACTCATACCACCCATCCATAATAAACACACATCGCTTAGCATCTTTAAATGATGGCTTTTCATGAATAGTCTCATATCGTGCATTGATAAGATTCATCGGAGATTTTGCCCAATGAGGAGAATAACCCCATTTTATATTCTCTAATTTATTGGTAAGGACTAAAATTTCTGTACTTGGACAAATATTAAAGCTTTGCTCTAAATCGATATCAAATCTTTTTTTGACTTTATCTTTATTTGTTAAAGTGAAACGTCCACACATATATTATTTATTAAATTTCATCCAATCATTTTTATCTTTGAAGTCCTTGAGCTCTTGATCCCATTTTTTAAATACTTGCTGATACTCAGAATTATTCTTATCTGAATCAGGCTCGTCCCCTATCTTATAAAATGCTGCGCTTCTATTCTTACAAATATGTGAATATTGATTCTGTTTCATTAAATCAAGAGACAAATAAAATTCTTCAGATTGCTCTAGTGTTCCATCACCGATTTTACTTTTACTTTTTTCAGTAAGTCTCCTGAAAGAGCCTGTCAATTCTTTTACTTCACTTGGAGTTAAATTTGTTCCAAATTTTTCATTGAAATGTTTTTCTTTACGTAACTGATTATCCCAGTCAATAACTCTTTTTTTTACTATATCAACCATTATATGTTCTTCCTGTTAAGTATTAGCTCATCGACTACGCCAGGATCGGCTAGCGTTGATGTATCGCCTAAGTTAGTATAATCGTTTGTAGATATTTTCCTTAATATTCTCCTCATAATTTTACCAGACCTAGTCTTAGGTAATCCATTCGTAAATTGTATAAAATCAGGTTTTGCAATTGAGCCAATTTCTTTTTTGACCCATGCTAATAAATCATTTTCTAATTGCTCGTTCTGTTCAGTTCCTTTATTCAAAGTCACGAATGCATATAATCCCTGTCCTTTTATATCATGAGGATATCCAACTACAGCTGCTTCAGAAACATCCTGATGGAGAACAAGTGCGGATTCTACTTCGGCAGTTCCCAGACGATGACCTGAGACATTTATTACATCATCCATCCTACCAGTAATCCAGTAATAACCATCTTCGTCTCTCCTACAACCATCACCAGAAAAGTATCTTCCTAAATACTGTTTAAAGTAGGTATCAATGAATCTGTCATGATCACCATATACGGTTCTCATTTGACCGGGCCATGAGGCATCAATACAAAGACTTCCCTCTCCTGGACCCTCTATTTCTTGATTATCCTTGTCAACAATTGATGGCTTTATTCCAAAGAAAGGGAGAGTGGCAGATCCAGGTTTCATGTCAATTGCTCCAACTAGTGGAGTGATCAATATCCCTCCGGTTTCAGTTTGCCACCAAGTATCAACGATGGAGCATTGAGAATTCCCTGCGGCTTCGTAGTACCATCGCCATGCCTCTGGATTTATTGGTTCTCCGACGCTTCCTAAAATTCGAAGAGATTTTCTAGATGTATTTTCTAGGAACTTATTACCCTCAGACATTAGTGCACGAATAGCCGTAGGTGCAGTATATAAAATATTAATTCTATGTTTATCTACAATTTCCCAGAATCTACTAGCTGTCGGATAATTAGGAATTCCCTCGAACATAACTGTGGTCGCCCCATTACACAAAGGGCCATAGATAATGTAAGAGTGTCCAGTCACCCAACCTACATCAGCAGTACACCAATATATATCATCGTCATGATAGTCAAAAACATATTGGTGAGTTAATGATGCATAAACTAAATATCCTCCAGTAGTATGAAGAACACCTTTGGGTTTCCCGGTTGATCCAGATGTATATAAAATAAACATTGGATCTTCTGCCGACATTTTTTCTGGTTCAAATGTATCAGAAGAGTTATCTATTAAATCATGGTACCAATAATCATATTTATCATTCCATGGAACATCATTTCCTGTTCTTTTCACAACTATACATTTTTCAAAATCTTTAACTTTCGAGATAGCCATATCGACATTGCTTTTTAATGGAATGATTTTGCCTCCTCGAACACCTTCATCAGAGGTAATTATAAATTTAGAATTGCAATCTTCTAACCTACCCGCCAATGCTTCAGGAGAAAATCCTCCAAAAACAACGGAATGAATCGCACCTATCCTAGTACAAGCAAGCATAGCAACTGCAGCTTCAGGAATCATTGGCATATAAATAGTAACTCTATCGCCTTTGTTTATGCCTAGTGACTTTAATCCATTTGAAAATCTACATACTTCTATTAAAAGTTCTTTATAAGTAATTTTTTTAGTTTGTGCTGGATCATCCCCTTCCCATAGTATTGCAACTTTATCACCAGATTTTTCAATATGTCGATCAATACAGTTATAAGATACATTTAATACTCCATCTTCATACCATTTAATGTAGAGGTTATTTATATCATACGAATAGTCTCTAATTTTTGTATAAGGCGTATACCAGTCGAGTCGCTTGCCTTGCTCATCCCAAAAGGATAATGGATCTGTAATAGATTGATTATAAAGTTTTTTATAATCTTCTTTATTTATTAGTGCTTTATCTTTAACCCAATCTTTGGATTTATAAATATCAGATACGCTCATATTAAAGACTACTTTCCTTATAGAATTATTTATTTTTAACTTTTAAAGCCACAACAAAATAGCCACATTAAAAGCACAAACGCTATTATCGATATAACCATTTTAAACCCCTCTAATCTGAGTATCTTCTTTTAATATATAAAATCAACAATAATAATAATATTAGAATAATCTAATTTAGTATTACTTATAACTAAACTTATTTTCATAAATGATATTCAATAGTAGGTGAGGCAGAGTTAGGCAAGCTAGTGTGATAAAAATATATTTAATGATTATTTTTTCAAACGTCAAATTTGAAAACTCTGTCATGTATCCTACAACTGCCGCAGTAAAAACAACTGTGAGCACTAGAAAGATAGTTGCAAACTTCATAACATTAATCTGGCTTGAAAAAATATTACTATCTCCCATTGCGTGTAAGTAGTGCCTAATAGAGTGGTGAAAACAAAAATAAAGTATGAAGGAGATTAATGGTGGTAAAAATATGAAGTTGATAAGTAATAGCCCATATAGTGGGAGTAATTTTTTAACCTTCAGAAATAATAGACCGATAAGTCCAAAACAATATACATATTTTATTAAGTCAAAGTTATTTTGATACGTAATCGTTTGATTTAGTAATATATCAAAAAAATAATACACCTCGTTAGTATGAAATAAGATTGGAACAATAATAGGAACGCTTCCTAGATACAATATCAATAAAATATTATTGTTTTTTATATCCTCTGTCTCTTCTATACCAAAATGATAAACAGACATAATCAAGAATATAGTCAGCGCAGCAACAGGAGATATAAGCCAAGCTAGAAGGTAAACTAACGATAATGATGTATATGTAGAGATAAATTTAGCAAGCCAATTGTTATAGTGATTAAACAGTTTTTTTGCAATTAAGAAATCAAAATAACCATGAGGTATGCCTATTATGGTAACAGTTGTGAGCAGAAGTATTAGTTGTGTATTTGTATTAAGAATTGTTGGTTCAATAATCATAAGCAACAAACTAATTATGCTTAGGTTCATTAATAATATCAGTTGATATTTTTTATATACTTCTTGTTGTAAATGATTTAATAGCATATTTTATAAATATTAATTTAGGCATATTCCAAACGATTATAAGTATGTCGAGTAGAGTTGGATTATCCGATAAAAATCTAATGACTCTTTTGCTGTCATTAGATTCGAACATTCTATAGAGAATATTTTTACTGGCATTAGGGTGATCTTTAATTATTTGCAAAAGCACATTGTCCATTTTTCTTAAAACTCTGCTTTTAAATGTACTCGGAAATTCAATATAATTATTTCCATCTAATTTTTTTATATACTCATCTGCTTGTTTTTGGATATTTAGAAATGTATACCCTGTTGATGCTCTCGTAGAGCCGGAGGGGATTCCGATATTTAAATAATTTGAATTTTTTTTATTTATTTTAATATTTGTAGTTAATGGAATTTCACCATATTCTTCTCTCATAATTGAGTATTCATCTCCATATCTTTTTTTAATATACTCATGAACTTCGTCTGTCATCTCATTTTTATCTTTTCTGAGTGCTGTGTAATAAGTTGATTCAAACAAGTACGTATCATCCCCCATAGGTAAGCAATAAAAAAAGTGAAATTCGTTTTTCTCAGTAAAATCCATGAGTTGAGTATTAAATTTTTTTATTTCTTTATCGAATCTTATAAATAATCCTTTAAATATTTGCTTCATTTCGATTGCCTGACTATTTGGTCTACTGTCAAAAATATATTTAGCATTTATTGATCCTTTATTGAGATTAATATCATAACGCTCATGTGTTGTAATAATTTCTTTTATTTCTGTATCAAACATTATTTCCACATTAGCGCATTCATCAATATTATTGAGAACATATTTATCGAAGTCATAAGAATCAATACTACAGTAGTTCTGTTCAGAACAATCCAGTATAGAAGTTGATTTGTTATTATGAATAGATAATTTTTTATTAGTGTATTTGTTTAAATGTTTAAATGGGTGCTCATAAGCATCCCAATATGACCATGTTTTTCTTATTCTATTTGTAACAGGCTTATTTTCAATCAGACATACACTATAAGAACTATTAATTAGTCTATAAGCAAGACTAAGTCCTGAGCAACCTGCGCCCACTATTACTATGTCATAATCTTTCATGAGTGTTTGGTAAACCTTGTAATGATGAATGTAGAGACTGATTATGGGCTTTAGGTGAACATAATAGGTATCTATATATAAAGATAAATACAGTTTTTATGAATACTAAAAATTTATCTATCTTAGTAGTATTTGGTTTTTTAATTATGAAACTTTCTTCATTATTTTTAATTTTGAAACCAATTTGTTGATACATCATCAGTGCGAATAAAATAGAAAACCTTGTGTTTAATGGTATATATTTTATTCCCTCTAGTGCACTTTCATAATATCTATTTGATAGTGCAATTAGTTCACAAGTAGTTTTAAAAAGTTTATTGTTCTTTCTACTTATCATTTCACTTTTAGTAATTCTGTCTTTGGGAAGATAGATTCTGCTCATAGAAAAATCTTCTTTAATATCTCTACATATATTTGTAATCTGCATTGCAATGCCTAAATCTATAGCATGATACTTAGCTCGTCTGTCAGTTATGTTAAGCACATCACACATCATAATGCCCACACACCCTGCTACTTTATAGCAGTAATTTAATAGGTCCTCCATAGAGGAAATGCTATTTGAATACATGTCTGAATCAATGCCTTCTTTAAGTTGGGCTATAACCTTCTCATCAATCCCAAAGCTCAGGATCTTTTCTTCTAATTCTGATGTATTGACAGAACGCTTGTGATCTACATTATCATCATACAGTCTGCAGAATGCATATACAGATAAGACTTTCTTTTTAATATTTTTTGGAAGAAATAAAGATGCAATATGGAATGTCTTGCTATTTTGTTTAAGAATATGATTACTAGACTCAGCCATGATATTTAAGTATAAGCTTTTCTGTAACTTTTGCAGATGAGATTACCCCAGGTACGCCAGCTCCCGGATGACTACCGGCCCCAACAAAATAAAGATTATCAAGTTCATTAGATTTATTAGAGTATCTAAAATATGCAGATTGTCTAAATATTGGCTGTATACCAAAACCACTACCTTTAAATGAATTTAAGTTAAACTCAAAGTAATCAGGTGTAACAAAGAATTTATCAATAATATTTTCTTTTAAATTAGGGAGTATTTTATCAGACAATATACTTATTATGTAATCAGAGAACTCATCGCCTTTTTCATTCCAATTAATTGCGCTCTCGTTATTAGCAACCGGAGCTAAGACATAAAAGGAGTCAGAATCGTTTTGTATATTTTTTTTATCAGTAGCAGCTGGCCTATGAAGATATAAACTTGGATCAGTTATATAAATTTTTCTATCAAAGATGTCATCTAGCAAATCCTTATGTCTCTTGTTAAATATTATTGTATGGTGCTTTACATCATCATATTGTTTTTTAGTTGAGAAATATAAAACAAATAGCCCCATAGAATGCTTCAACATAAACGGTTTGTTAAATAGTTTTTTTGGAGCTCTTTTCAAGATTGACTGATAAAAATAGGATGGATCGGCATTACTGACAACTAAATCTGCTTGAAAAGTTCTCTTATTAGTAATAACTTTTTTGATATTATTATTATGCTGCTCTATATTTAACACTTCACAATTAGTTTCAAAATTAATATCTTTTTTTCTAAACAATTTCTCAAAGCCATTCACAATCGAGCGGGTCCCGCCCTCCGCATAGTATACTCCCCACTTCCACTCAAGATATTGAATTAGAAGGTATATTGATGTTGTTGTATAAGGGTTACCTCCAACTAAAAGTGGATGCATACTTAAAGCTTTAATAAGATTAGGATTATCTAGAAACTTTTTTACAGATGAGTGTACTGATTTATAAAATTGTATTTTGAGTAGTTCTGGTATATATGGAGTCATGCTATTGAGGGATTCAAATGGATAGTCAGATAATTTTAGGTATGCAGTATTAAATATTCTTTTTGAATGCTTAAGAAGCTTAATATAGCCATGTGCATCCTCTTTTGAATACTTAGTTCCAATTTCATTTAGCATTCTTTTTAATGATGATCCATAATCAAAGTAAGTGTCATCATGAAATAAAAATCTATAGAAGGGTTCGACCTTCAGGAGATTAAAGTAGTCCCTAGAATTTTCACCTAGCAGGTCATATAGTTCATTAATGAGATAGGGTGCAGTTATTACAGTAGGGCCAGCATCATAATTAAAACCATTATGGCTAAGTGTTCTAGCTCTGCCTCCTAGATTTGTTTGCTTCTCTAGTACAGTGACTTCGTACTCTATTGCCCTCAGTCTACAGGCAATAGCAAGTCCGCCAAAGCCTGAGCCTATAACAATTGCTTTTTTCATTTAGATATTATACAGGGAGCGCAAGCGCTCCCTGTACATATTTGTAGTTTTATTTTTAAGCTGTTTCTTGAGAATCTGCTACCGCAGCTGCCCAGATAAATACACCAAATGCGATTTTGTTTACAAAATCAGCTAAGTTGTATACTAAGTTTAGGCTGGCTGCGTCTACTGCGCCCATTAGATATCCGAATAGGTATCCAAGAGGATAGATCGCCCAACCAACTAATACAACCATACGACAAGCGCTGAATGCCATTTGTGCACCTACGCTTCCGCATGAAATACTTTTTTGTGATGCTTCACCCATAAATATTTCATATAGAATGTATATCCAGCCCGCCATCCCAATGATGAATCCAAGCATAGCGTTGATAACCCCCGCTTCACCTAAATATCCACCTATAAGCATGACTAGTGTTCCTACTAACAGTCTGTTGAATACACCTACGCTAACTGTAGTTACAGCTGCAAGTATTAAGTAGAATTCAATCATTTGTAGTGGGACAGTTAATATCCAATCAATATATCTAAATACAGTTGGTGATTCTCCTGTGCTTACCCATACATCTCTCATATAGAAATAATGTACTGCAGCAATAAGTGTAACCAATGATATTACAGATAATGATGTCTGCCATTTAGCTGAAACTCGTGATCTTTCTGCATAAAAGAACACTGTAGCTGCAACCATGGAAATTGAAATTATCCAGAATGTAACCCCCACAAAATCATTCGCCTGTAGATCTCCAGCTAACGCAATCGATGGCATGGAAACTACGAATAATAATGAGAATACATAAGACATAATATTCCTCATAATTCACTCCTTGTTTTATTAATATTAATAATAGTAATCATTCTAAACAAAAAGTAAGGTTTTTAAAATATCTAAATTGAAAAATGTTGCATGAATTTGGTGCAAATTAGATAGAAACACCTTGATATTGATGAATTGTTATCGTTGGCATACTTAATAGTGCTAATAATATTGGTGAGGTGAGAATACCTATCACGCCAAAAAATATTCCAATAAGACCAGCTGCATACTCTTTTTGTAGACATGCGAGTAATCCTAAGATAAGGGCAAGTGGACTAAATAATGGAGAAAGGATAAACACCCCAATGAATCCAAAAATAATACTTAAAGAGCCGTAGATCGATGAAGACTGTTTAACAATGATTTTGTTTTCAGTCATTTATTTATAATGCTCTCTTCTTTGCGAAAAGACCTTTACTCGTTCTCTCCATTTTTTATATGCTCCAAAAGAAATATTTTGTTTCATGATTCTTTTTATCATATCGCTATCTATTCCATACAAATCTTTAATGCTATCAAAACTTACATCATCAGACAGGGCCATATAAATAATTTCTCCTATCTCTTTATCAGTAAGTTTTATTTTTTTATTTGTCACGTCAAATTAAAATTAAAGCGTTCCTTCTAGGATATATTTTAGTATCTTAACAGCCTGATTTTGGTCTTTAGTAACTGCACATGCAGCTGCATCAACTTCTTTTAAAGGATGCTGATGATCATCACTATGTATAACTATAATTGATTTGTTTAAAGCTGATGCGTAGCCAGCGTCAAATGCTGCATTCCATTGTTTGTACTTTTCACCAAACTTTACAATAACTACATCGCTACCTTCTATAGATTTTTTAGTCCTTATAGAATTTATGTTAGCTCCCTTATTGTCTTTCCAGAAATTATTTTCTTCTGCACCAAGTATTTCAACTCCACAGTTATCTGATAATTCATGGTTCGTAACAGGTGATGTAAAATTAATATCTAAGCCCTCTTGCTTACACTGGCCAATAATTTCATCTCTCCAGTCTGAGTGTATCTCTCCAGATAAATATACATTTAGCATTTTTTTCTCCTTAATACTGCAGGTTATTATATAATAATTATTAATTTTTTTTAAAATGATTCAAGAATAATTCAAAATATAAAGAAACAAAATGGATAGACAAATAATTGCTATTGGTGGTGGAGGTTTTGGGAGACACCCAGGAGTTGGTACAATTGAAAAATATATATTACAACAATCAGATAAAGAAAAACCTAATATATGTTTTATACCTACAGCAACAGGCGATAGTGACTCATATAAAGTGAGTTATTACGAAACGCTAAACAAATTAAATTGTAATCCAACTCATTTAGATTTTTTTAAAAGAACGCCCAACTTAGAAGAGTTGATTAAAAATCAAGATATCATTTTTGTTGGCGGAGGTAATACGAAAAGTATGTTGTCAGTTTGGAAGGATTGGGGATTAGATATTATTTTAAAAGAGGCATATATGGAAGGCACTATAATGAGTGGAGTAAGTGCTGGTGCGATATGCTGGTTTGAAAAAGGAGTCACAGACTCTTGGGCAGATAAATTAAATATAATGGAATGCTTAAGTTTTACAAAAGGAAATTGTTGTCCTCACTACGATGAAGAATCTGAGAGAAAACCATCTTTATCAAAATTTATTAATGAGGATCTATTAAGAGATTGTTATGCAATAGATGGCGGATGTGCACTGCATGTAAAAAATGATGAATTATACAAAGCTATATCATTTGTGGATGAGAAGAATTCATTTTTAGTCAAAAAAGAAAATGGAGAAATTAAAGAAGAGCCATTATCCAGAATTAGCATTTCTTAGTAGTATTATCATTTCTATCATAATCCTTATGATACTTCAGGGGCAGGTCTATAAAAGACAGTTATAAAACCTATACGATGAATTATATCAGCATTTAGTTTCTCTTTTATCTGCAAACATTGCTCATTACGTTCATCTTTATCAGAGCCTTTCGCTCGAACTTTGATTAGCTCATGGTGGTTAAGTGCGATATCAATCTCTTTGATGACAGCATCTGTGAGACCATTTTGCCCAATCATGATAATAGGCTTTAATGAGTATGCTTTTTTCTTTAACTCTTTTCTTTTACTATTGGATAGATTTTGTTCTCTCATAGTTTGAAGACTAGTCTGATCAAAACTATTCTACTGTGACTGATTTAGCTAAGTTCCTTGGTTTATCAACATCAGTTTTCTTCTTAAGGGCTACATGATAGCTCAGTAATTGTGCTGGTATAATATATAAGATAGGTGCTATTAAATCTGGACAGCCTGGCATCTTGATGATTTCTACTTTTTTATTTTTCTTAGGAATTTTTTTATTAGTAAAAATAAATGTTTGACCTTGCCTTGCTTCTACTTCAGCTAGATTTGATAACACAAGTCTCGCTAAGTGATTGTCTGGCAAAAAACATACAACAGGCATTTTTTTATCTACAAGCGCTAGCGGTCCATGCTTAAGTTCTCCTGAATGGTAAGCTGATGCGTGTATATAAGATATTTCTTTTAATTTAAGTGCAGCTTCCAAAGCTATAGGATACGAAGTTCCTTTACCTAAAAATATTGTGTGCTCTTTATTTTTAAATTTTGTTGAGATTTTTTTAATATCCGTTTCTAGTTTGTAAAGGCTATCTATTATTTCATTGATTTTGTAAATGTCTTTGACCATACGACTTTCTATGTTTCCAAATTTTCTTGAGATAACGATAGTAAGTAATAAGAGAGTAAATAATTGTGATGTAAATGCTTTGGTTGAGGCTACACTTATTTCAGGGCCAGCATTCATCAAAAACACAAGCTTTGATAAGCGAGTTAATGTGCTTTCTGCTACATTGCATATTGCCAATGTGTTTGAATACTTAAGCTTTAGTGCTTTTTTCAAAGATGAAATTGTATCAGCTGTTTCACCAGATTGTGAAATGCTGACGAATAGTGTTTTAGGCAGGACATTAATTTTTTTATATTTATACTCACTAGCAACTTCCGCCGTGCAAGTGATAGTTGTATATTCTTCTATCCAATCTTTGGCTACTAAAGATGCATGATAGCTGGTGCCGCAAGCGACAAAATGAATGTGATCAATATTTTCAAGAATTTTATCTGTACCAGGTCCAAAGATATTTGATAATATTTTGTTAGTACCCACATAGCGACTCGTCATTTCTTTTAATATAGATTTCTGCTCATATATCTCTTTGTGCATAAAATGCTTATGTCCAGAAAGAGATGCCTGTTCAGTATTTATTTTGGATGTCTTTACCTTCTTGCTGATTGCTTTATTAGCATTAAAAATTGATATCTTTGAAGGTGTTATCTTAGCAAATTCATCATCATCCAAAGTAATGTAATTTTTTGTATCAGAAAGTATAGGCATGATATCAGATGCTATAAAGTTTTCATTTATACCTTTGCCTATGATAAGAGGGCTTCCTTTACATGCAGCAAATATTGTGTTTCTGTAGTTAGTATTAATACATCCTATCGCATAACTTCCTTTCAACTTTTTTGTTGTCGAAATGATAGACGATTCCATATTTTTAGTTTTTTCATAATTCATATGAATAAGGTGCGATATAACCTCTGAGTCTGTATCACTTTTAAATAAATATCCTTTTTTCTTAAGTAAAGATTTTAGTTCAATATAATTTTCAATAATTCCGTTGTGAACAATACTTATATTTTCTGATAAATGTGGATGTGCATTTTTAAGAATTGCCTCACCATGTGTTGCCCATCGTGTATGCGCTATGCCTGTTGTAATATTAGTTAAGGATGTTAGCTTTGTTCTAAGATTCTTTATAGGGCCGGTGGCTTTGATTGTAGATAGTTTTGATGAAATATGAGTCCCAGAAATGCCAGATGAGTCATATCCTCTGTACTCTAGCTTCATAAGACCCTGGTATAGTTTATTTCTAGTGCTTTTGGTTGAAGCAATTCCAAATATTCCACACATTATTTTTTCTTTACTACTTTATTTGTTCTAGATTTCCAATTCCTAATTGTCATTTGTTTGCTTCTTGCAATTGTTAGATGACCAGAGCCAGCCGTGTCTCTAGTAATCGTTGACCCTGCTGCTATAAATGAACCTTGACCAATAATAACAGGAGCTACAAGCATTGAGCCCGAACCAATGAAGGAATTATCTTTCACTATAGTTTTATGCTTATTAACTCCATCATAGTTACAAGTAATAGCTCCAGCACCAATATTTACATTCTTCCCTAGTGTTGCGTCACCTATGTAACTAAGATGATTTACCTTTGTTCTTTGACCGATGAGTGAATTTTTAATTTCCACAAAATTACCAATATTACATGATTCGAGAATTTTAGTACCTGGTCTAATCCTAGCAAAAGGCCCTACGGTACAGTTATCTCCAATAGTTGCACCGAATATTATCGTATTAGGCTTAATATAAACATTTTTACCAATCTTACACCTGTTTAGAAAACAGTTATGGCCAATAATGGAATTCTCCCCAATTGAAACATCATCTTCAAAAACACAGTTAATATCTATTTCAACATTTTTGCTTACACGTAAGTTACCTCTTATGTCTGTACGTACTGGGTCTCTTATGAGAGTTCCTGATTCTAAAAGATTTTCTGCTTTTTGTCTTAGGTACTGTTGTTCAAGATTTACAAGATCAATTTTAGAATTAACACCTGTTACTTCTAACTCATCCGTAAATTTAAAAGTACTAACTTTTTTATTATTATCAATAAGTATTTTTATAATATCTGTAAGGTAATATTCTTTTTTTTGATTATTATTTTTAATTTGAGAGATATACTCGCGCAATACTTTTTCATGTATTGCAATAATACCCGTATTAACTTCTTTAATTTGTCTTTGTAACGCAGTAGTTTCTTTTTCTTCAATTATCGATTTAAACTTATTATTATCTCTTATAATTCTTCCGTAACCTTTAGGGCTATCTATTTCAACCGTACCAACAACAGCATCATAAGTTTTTAGTTTATTGATGATTCTTTTTATAGAAGTACTTTTAATAAAGGGTATATCTCCGCAAAGAATAAGTAGTTTATTATTTGATACTGGTTTTTTCTTAAGAGCTGCTTTAACCGCACCAGCAGTTCCATTCAAAACTGTCTGATAAACATGGCTAACTTTTTCTGAATCTAGTATTTTTTTTATCTCACCAGAGTTTTTATTAATAACACAAAGATTATCTTTAGCTTTAGCTTCTTTGAGCGAAGATATTATATGGTTGATGACTGGCTTTCCGGCAATATTGAAAAGCAACTTAGATTTATTAGCTTTCATCCGAGTGCTTTTTCCAGCACCAAGAATTAAAGATGTGAACATACAAGCTACCCCTTGCTTATTTTTTACTATTACTTCTCAGTTTTTTAATGAGACGCAATTGAGCAGCTGCCTGTAATAATTCAGATTTAGCTTTAGTAGCGTCAACTTCATTAGCGCTATTTTTCATCGCTTCTTGAGCTAATTTCTCAGCTTCCAAAGCTCTTTCTTCATCCAAATCGTCTTCTCTTAATGCAGTATCAGACAAAATTGTTACCTCATTAGGTTGTATTTCCAATATACCACCACTTACATAAAAGGTCTTCATTTCATCTTTGTTAATTTGAGCACGCACATCCCCAGGCTTGAGTTTTGTAATTAGGGGTGTATGTTTGGGTGATATACCAACTTCTCCCATTTCTGCAGGAGCATAAACCATCTCAACATCTTGTGAGAAAATTTCTTCCTCTGCACTAACAATATCAAGTTTTATTTTATCTGCCATTATTTAATTTCTTCTGCTCTTTTTTCTGCTTCTGAGATTTCACCTATCATATAAAAGGCTTGCTCAGGAAGATGATCATAATCACCATTAACGATTGCTTGGAAACCTTTAATTGTATCTTTGAGTGATACATATTTACCTGGTGTGCCTGTAAATGTCTCAGCAACATAAAATGGTTGTGATAAATATCTTTGTATTTTACGTGCTCTGTTAACAGCAAGCTTATCATCCTCTGATAGCTCATCCATACCAAGGATGGCAATAATGTCTTTAAGTTCTTTATACTTTTGCAAAACACCCTGAACAGCTCTAGTTGTATCATAATGTTCTTGTCCAATTATTAGTGGGTCAAGTTGCCTACTTGTTGAATCAAGAGGATCAACAGCAGGATATATTCCTAGTTCTGCAATGTTACGAGAAAGTACAACTGTTGCGTCTAAGTGAGCAAAGGTTGTCGCAGGGCTCGGGTCAGTCAAATCATCTGCAGGCACATAGACCGCCTGAATAGATGTAATAGAACCCGTTTTGGTTGATGTAATACGTTCTTGAAGTACGCCCATCTCCTCAGCAAGAGTTGGTTGATATCCAACGGCTGATGGCATTCGCCCAAGCAAAGCCGACACTTCTGTTCCAGCTAAGGTATAGCGATAAATGTTATCTACAAATAATAATGTATCTCCACCTTCATCTCTGAAATGTTCTGCCATTGTAAGGCCCGTAAGAGCAACACGTAATCTGTTGCCTGGTGGTTCATTCATTTGTCCGTATACCAGCGCTACTTTATCAATTACTTTCGCGTCTGTCATTTCATGAAAGAAGTCATTTCCTTCACGTGTTCTCTCACCTACACCAGCAAAGACAGAAGAACCGCTATGTTCTGCAGCAATGTTACGAATCAGCTCCATAAGAATTACAGTTTTCCCAACACCAGCACCGCCGAATAAGCCAACCTTCGATCCTTTTGCGAATGGACAAATTAAATCTACGACCTTAATACCTGTCTCTAGTATTTCAATTTCAGATGCTTGTTCAGAGAACGTAGGAGCCGCTCTATGAATGGGCATAGTTTTTTCTGCTTTTATATCTCCAGAATTATCTACAGGTTCACCAAGTACATTCATAATTCTTCCCAATGTTTTTTCACCAACAGGGACATTAATGGGTGCGCCAGTATTATTTACAGATAAACCTCGTTTTAATCCATCAGTAGATCCCATCGCGATTGTTCTAACAATACCGTCTCCAATTTGTTGTTGTACTTCAAGAGTTAGACCGCTCTCATCTACTTTAAGAGCATCAAATATTTTTGGCATAGAGTTTCTTGAAAACTGTACATCAATTACAGCCCCAATAATTTCTACAACTTTACCTGCTTCCATTTTTTTCTCCTATCTTATAATGCTGCTGCGCCAGAGATAATCTCTGAAATTTCTTGTGTTATCGCGGCTTGTCTATTTTTGTTATATATTAATTGTAATTCTGCTGTTAAATCCGTTGCATTGTCCGAAGCTGCTTTCATAGCTACCATTCTTGATGCTTGCTCGCATGCAAGGTTTTCAACTAACCCTCTATAAACTAATGATTCGATGTAACGTGTAAATAATGATTCCAAGACTGTTTCTGCGTCAGGCTCATAGAGATAGTCCCAATAATGATCATAGTTATCATCTTTATCTTCAGCTTGAATGGGCAAAACTTTTTGTAATGTTGGCTCTTGGCTAACGGTATTAAGAAACTTGTTATAAACAAGATATACCTGATCAATTTCTCCGCTTATAAAACTATCAATAGTGCTTTTTATTAGTCCGAGAACTTGTTCGATTTGTGGTTTGTCGCCTAGCTGAGCAGTTTGTGCCATTACATCCCCGCCCATTCTTTGAAAAAAAGAAGAGGCCTTGCTCCCAATAAGAGAAAAAGCTGGTTTTATGTCTGATTTATTATCCTCTTCAATTGTCTCAACAACTAATTTAAAAAGATTATTGTTTAGTCCTCCACACAGACCTCTGTCAGAAGAAATAATTATATATCCTTTCTTTTTAACTTCTCTGGTAGCAAAAAATTCAGAAGTGTATTCTGGATGTGCGTGAGCAAGATGTGAAATTACATTAGAAATTTTATCTGCATAAGGCCTAGCCTTTATCATCTGATCCTGTGCTTTCTTCATTTTACTCGCAGCAACCATTTCCATAGCCTTAGTGATTTTCTGAGTATTCTGTATACTCGCAATCTGTGATCTTATCTCTTGGCTGCCTGACATTATCAATAGACTCCTTTCTCTTTAAAGTCTTCCATTAGTGATTTAAGTTTTGCTGCAACATCATCGTTGTAGTCACAGTTTGTATTTATTTCATTTACTAGATCAGAGTGCTTATCTGATGAAAACTCGTGTAGAGCTTTTTCAAAAGTTATGATTTTATCTAAAGGTACTTCATCTAAAAAGCCCTCGTTAGCTGCAAATAATGAAATTGCCATATCAGCGACAGATAAAGGTGAATACTGAGATTGCTTCATAAGTTCTGTTACCCGTTTACCTCGCTCTAATTGTTTTCTGGTAGCTTCGTCTAAATCTGATGCAAACTGCGAGAAAGCAGCAAGTTCTCTATATTGTGCTAATGCCAACCTTACGCCTCCACCCAGTTTTTTAATGATCTTAGTTTGTGCGGCGCCACCGACACGAGACACTGATAATCCAGCATTAATCGCCGGTCTAATGCCCGCATTAAACAAGTCCGTTTCTAAGAAGATTTGTCCATCAGTAATTGAAATAACATTTGTGGGTACAAATGCTGATACGTCACCAGCTTGTGTCTCAATAATGGGAAGTGCTGTTAATGAACCTGTTTGGCCTTTAACTTTACCATCGGTTGTGTCCTTGACAGCTTCCTCATTAATCCTAGCAGATCTTTCAAGTAGTCTTGAATGTAAATAAAAAACGTCACCTGGGTATGCTTCACGACCAGGAGGTCTTTTAAGGAGCAGCGATACTTGTCTATATGCCCATGCTTGTTTTGTTAGGTCATCATAAACGATTAATGCATCCTCTCCTGAATCTCGGAAATATTCTCCCATCGCACAACCTGAATATGGCGCAATGTATTGCATAGCAGCTGAGTCAGATGCTGAAGCTGCTACAATAATTGTATGTTTGAGAGCATCGTGTTCTTCAAGTTTTCTTACGACAGCAGCTATTGATGATGCTTTTTGTCCTATAGCTACATAAATGCATTTTACACCTGTATCTTTCTGGTTGATAATTGCATCGATTGCGACTGCAGTTTTGCCTGTTTGTCTATCCCCAATAATGAGCTCACGTTGTCCACGGCCAATTGGTACCATCGCATCGATTGATTTAAGTCCAGTCTGAACTGGCTGGTCTACTGACTTTCTCTCGATAACGCCTGGCGCAATTTTTTCAATGGGTGATTTATTTGCAGATGAAATTGGGCCACTATTATCTAGAGGTTCTCCAAGTGAATTCACAACTCTACCAAGTAGTTCGTCTCCAACAGGTACCTCAAGAATATTACCGGTACACTTAACGATATCTCCCTCTGAAATTGACTTGTAGTCACCTAAAATCACAGCACCAACCGAGTCTCTCTCTAAGTTAAGAGCAAGTCCATAAATATTATTTGGGAATTCTAACATTTCACCCTGAAGCGCATCTGTGATTCCATAAATTCTAGCTATCCCATCCGTTAGAGATACGACTGTACCTTCATTATGTGACTGCGTTTTAATATCAAGATTCTTAATCTTATCTTTTATGATATCGCTTATTTCTGTTGGATTAATTGT
>CACEHM010000004.1 GCA_902559355.1 uncultured Gammaproteobacteria bacterium | reverse complement strand
ATTGGTATCAACTCTGTTCGCGATCTGAAAAAGGCAAGAGAAATTTATGAGCATTAAGAAAGTGACTATAACTGGCGCAGCTGGAAATATTGCTTATTCACTTATTTTCAGAATTCTTTCTAAACTTCCATTTAAGGCTACTGATAAAATTAATTTAACATTGCTTGATATTGAGCTGTCACAGAAATCCTTAACAGGCCTTCGCTTTGAAATTGAGGATTGTGCATTTTCAACATTAAATAAAATTGCTATTACTGCTGATTCTGAAAAAGCCTTCGATGATTCTGATTATATTATTATGGTTGGTGCTAAACCAAGATCAAAAGGTATGGAGAGGTCAGATTTGATACTGGACAATGCTGGTATCTTCAAATCTCAAGCGGAAACTATCAATAACGTATGCTCATCATCGACAAAAATTATTGTAGTAGGAAATCCAGCTAACACGAATGCTTTAATCCTTAATTATAATACCCCTAAAATTCCAAATGAAAATGTAACTTCTTTGATGAAATTAGATCAAAATAGAGCAAAAAGTATTTTAGCCTCTAAGCTTGATAAGCAAGTTGAAGAAATTCATCAAATGATAATATGGGGAAATCATTCAACCACGCAAGTTCCAGATTTATATAACTGTAAAGTAAAGTCATTAATTGTGGATGTAGAGGAAAGCTGGATATATGGCACTTTTATTCCTAAGGTGCAGAAAAGAGGAGGAGAAATTATAGAATTTCGAGGGTTATCTAGCGCTGCTTCTGCAGCATCTGCAATTTATGATCATATCAATATACTAGAAAATGGTTCCGACGAATGGGAATCTCTGGGCATAATGACCTCCGGTGAATATGATATTACTGAAGGTTTAATGTTTTCATTGCCATTAAGTATCAGTGAAAATTCATATAAAGTAATTCCTGATGTAAATATTAATTCTAAGATTGCCGACTTAATCAAATTATCAGAGAAAGAGCTTCTAAAAGAAAGAGATATTGTTAAACAATATCTTCCATAGGAATTACTTCAACAATATCTTTTCCTATGAATAATTCATTAAAATCACAGCTATCTCTTAGTATACTGTGTGACAATGTAACGTCATTATAGAAAAAGTACTCTCCAATTAATTCGCCAACACTCTCACCATCTTTATTGATAATGTTTCTCTCATGAATTTCAGAATTATTTATATTAACCAGGTAGACATGTTTTTTTACATTACCAAGATAATGCGTTCGTGCAACAACTTCTTGTCCGGTATAGCAGCCTTTTTTATAGCTGACTGTATCGAGTCTATCGGCGTTCAACACTTGCGGAATATATTTCTCAATATTTTCAACTTGTAACCTTGTTACTAAACTAAATAAATCAATCAAACATGTATTAGGTTTATCTTTCTCAGAACAATTTATTTCAATCTGATGCCCGGGGTTCATCAAGACGCACTTACTCTGAGGAATTAGTGGAGTTGACATATTTATTACAATATTATTATCATCAATTTTTTTATAATGCCCTGATGAGAGTGCATTATATTTTTTATTGATTGACAATGCTTCATCACCAAGTATTGACAAGACAGCTGCTCCGGAAACAATATCAAATTTTACCTTCGACATTAAGATATACTTTGAAATTTTTTCAATAAAATATTCAGATAAGTTCTTTGGCAAGATTATAATTACATCATCACCATCTGCAATCAATTGCATGTTTACTATTACTTTTCCTTGGTGAGTACAATAAGATGCGAGTTTGTATTGTTCATTCCCCAAACTATCAATGTCATTAGTTAATTGACCTTGGAGGAATTGTTTGTTGTCAATACCGCTTACTCTTATAACTGAAACACCATTGTCACTGTAAGGACCATTGTGCTCTCTTATTATATCAGATATTAATTTATTCATATAAAATATTGATTATCTTAGTTATTTTTTATACTAAATTTTTTGACAATCTAGCATAAGTATAGCCTAATAAATAACTATTTATTTTAAAAATATTTTCATATAATAAGCATCAAAGTTGAATAGGGATAATCATGAAAAATAAGAGTAAAAAAAGTAAGCTTATAATCCCGGTTGATAAAAAAAAGACACCAAAAGAGATAGGTGGAAGAAAGGGCCCTGAACCAACACGTTATGGTGACTGGGAAAAAAATGGACGTTGTATAGACTTTTAATTATGAATACTACTAACAGACCTCTGTCACCACATCTGCAAATTTATAAGCCACAGCTAACATCTGTTCTGTCTATCTCTCACCGGATGACAGGTTTTGCGCTTAGTATGATTGTACTTTTATCCCCAATAATAATTTATTTTCTCACTTACTCTGCCGAGACACATCAAATTATGATTAATATTTTTAGTAATATGTTTATTAAAATAATCTTTTCATTAGCTTTGTTTGGATTATTATATCATTTATGTAATGGGATAAGACACCTCGCATGGGATGCAGGATATGGACTTGATCTTGAAAGTAGCTATAAATCTGGATATATAGTAATAGTTTCTTCAGTAGCTTTGACTTTCCTGATTCTTTTATTTTCGGGAGTTTTATAAACATGGAACATTGGAAGCTCCAGCGCATAAGCGCGATTATAATGATACCTGTAGTAATGTTGTCCTTGCTATATATTATAAATATTTCATCTATACCTTATGATCAACTAATTGAAGATCTTAGCTCTATCTCAGGATTTATATTGTCAATTGCTTTTATTGGTTTTATATTATTTCACAGTTCTATGGGCCTAGAAGTTATAATTGAAGATTATATACATACTGAGACAATACAAAAAAATGTACTTTCATTATCTAAACTTTTTCATATTATTTCTTTTTTCTTAACTATATTAATTTTAGCGAGTATATAAAAAATGGACTTAGTAAAACATGAACATGACGTTCTAGTAGTTGGTGCTGGTGGATCAGGCTTAAGAGCATCTATGGGATTATCTCAATCTGATTTATCAGTTGCGTGTATCTCAAAAGTATTTCCTACAAGAAGTCATACAGTTGCTGCACAAGGTGGAATCAGCGGAGCATTAGGCAACATGGGTGAAGATGATTGGCGATGGCATATGTATGATACTGTCAAAGGTTCAGACTGGCTTGGCGATCAAGATTCTATTGAATATATGTGTAAAAACGCTGTTGAGTCTATAATTGAACTGGAACATTACGGTGTTCCTTTTTCTCGTACAGAAGAAGGTAAAATCTATCAAAGACCGTTTGGTGGAATGACAACAGAATATGGTAAAGGTATAGCACAGAGAACTTGTGCTGCCGCAGATAGAACAGGTCATGCAATACTTCATACGCTATATACGCAGTCTTTAAAAAATGAAGTTGATTTCTTCATTGAATATTTCGTAATAGACTTACTATTTGAAGATGGCAAATGTGTTGGGGTTTTAGCTTGGTGTCTCGAAGATGGTAAAATTCATCTTTTTCAGTCTCATATGGTAATACTTGCTACAGGTGGATACGGCAGAGCTTATTTGTCATCAACATCAGCACATACGTGTACGGGTGATGGAAATGCAATGGTATTAAGGGCTAATTTACCATTACAAGATATGGAATTTATTCAGTTCCATCCTACTGGGATATATGGTGCAGGTTGTCTGATTACTGAGGGAGCTAGAGGCGAAGGGGGATACCTAACAAATTCAGATGGTGAACGTTTCATGCCTAAATATGCTCCAAATGCTAAAGATCTTGCATCAAGAGATGTCGTGAGTAGAGCAATTCAAATGGAAGTAAATGCAGGAAGAGGCGTAGGCGCAGAAAAGGATCATGCACATCTTCATCTTGAGCACCTTGGACATGAAACTATAAATGAAAGATTACCGGGTATCGCTGAAACTGCACAAATCTTTGCGGGTGTAGACGTTACAAAAGAGCCGATACCAATTATACCTACTGTTCATTATAATATGGGTGGAACACCGACTAATTACAATACAGAAGTTTTAAATACTGAGAATTCTGTTGTAGAGGG
Source organism: uncultured Gammaproteobacteria bacterium (assembly GCA_902559355.1). Classification (GTDB taxonomy): domain Bacteria; phylum Pseudomonadota; class Gammaproteobacteria; genus CACLCV01. Next base: position 86,931 of record CACEHM010000004.1, on the reverse strand, counting down.
ACTTATGGCAATTGGCGAGGGTGCATGCGTATCTGTTCATGGGGCTAATAGACTCGGTTCAAATTCTCTGTTAGATTTGATTGTGTTTGGAAGGTCAGCTGCTGATAGAGCAATTGAAGTTCTAAAAGATAAACCAAAATCTCATCCTAATATTACAAGCTCATCTATAGATAAAATTATTTCAAGGTTCGAAACTATTAAGAATGCTAATGGTGATATAAATCCATCTGAAATAAGAGATACTATGCAAAGAACAATGCAAAGATATGCTCCAGTCTATAGAGATCAAGAAACAATGAATAAAGGTATAGAAATTATGAAAGGTCTATTTAGAGATTTTGAAAACATAAAACTATCTGATTCATCTATGATTTGGAATACAGATTTAGCTGAAACCTTAGAACTTAATAATCTTCTTTACCAGTCATTGGCGACTTTATATTCGGCATCAGAAAGGAAGGAGACAAGAGGGGCTCATGCAAGAGATGATTTTCCGGAAAGAGATGATGAAAACTGGCTGAAACACTCTCTCGTTTCAGTTACAGATGATGGAGAACCTACTTATAACTATAAAGATGTTGTATTAGAGACATTGACAGACGAAATGGAAACTGTTGCGCTTAAAGCAAGGACATATTAATGGCTAAATTTACACTACCAATAAATTCAATTGTCAGGAAAGGCAAAATATTTTCTGATGTTAATAAATCTGAGAATATGCTTACTGTAGAAATATATAGATATAATCCTGATACTAAGAGTAATCCTTACACCGATACATATTTATTGAATAAAGATAACTTTGGTCCAATGGCATTGGATGTATTGATTTATATAAAAAGTAAAATTGATTCCTCTTTAACATTTAGAAGGTCATGTAGAGAGGGAATTTGTGGTTCTTGTTCTATGAATATCAACGGTACTAATAATCTTGCTTGTATCACAGATATATCAACAGAGACAAAGCTAAAATTTTATCCTTTACCACATATGCCTGTAATTAAAGATTTAGTGCCAGATTTAAATAACTTCTATGCACAATATAAATCAATTAAACCTTGGTTAATTACAGACAAGAAACCAGAACGTGAACACATTCAATCTCAAGAAGATCGAAGTAAGCTTGATGGTCTCTTTGAATGTGTACTTTGTGCTTGTTGTTCGACAAGCTGCCCAAGTTATTGGTGGAATTCTGATAAATATCTTGGACCGGCTACATTAATGCATGCATATAAATGGATAATTGATAGTAGAGATACAGCAAAAGAAGAGAGACTGTCTAATTTAGCTGATAAATTTAAACTATACAGATGTCATACTATTATGAATTGTACTAAAACATGCCCCAAGAATCTTAACCCTGCTCGAGCAATATCTGAGATAAAAAAAATGCTTGTAAAAGCTTAATATGAGCTTAAACAAACTTCGTTGGAAATCTAGAAAAGGTATAAGAGAACTTGATATTCTCTTGCAAAACTTCCTTAATCAAGAATATGAACTGCTCAGTGATTATCATAAAAAAGTCTTTGAAGAAGTTTTAGAAATAGAAACATATGATTTGCTGAATGCTATTATAGGAAAATCTAGTTACAATGAGGAGTATGAACCAATTATTAAAAAACTCTCTAATTTATCTTCATTAAAAAATGGAAAAAAATAAAATTAGACTTGGCGTAAATATTGATCATATTGCTACTATCAGAACCAACAGGAATACTGATTATCCATCACTAATCGAGGCAGTAAATATTGCAGAGCAAAATGGTGCTGATTTAATTACTGTTCATCTAAGAGAAGACAGAAGACACATTCAAGATCAGGATTTATTTGATATACGTCCTATTGTAAAGACTTTGAATCTTGAGATGGCCTTAACAAATGAGATGATAGATATATGTATGGCAGCTAAACCTGATTATTGTTGTATTGTTCCAGAGAAGAGAGAAGAACTTACTACAGAAGGAGGGTTAGATATTATTGGTATGGGCAGCAATCAGTTTAATCTACTATCGAACTCAATTGAGAAATTTCAAAATAATAAAATAAAAGTTTCTTTGTTTATTGATCCTGATATTTCACAAATAGATTATGCAATTAAATCTGGTGCTACATGTATTGAACTGCATACAGGTTCATATGCAAATGCTATGAACAGTGATATAGAAAATAAAGAACTTAATCGTATTAAAGTGGCAGCACAATTTGCATCAGAATCAAAGTTACAAGTTCATGCGGGACATGGTTTAAACCTATCTAATTTATCAGATATATGTAAAATACCTCAAATAGAGGAGCTAAATATAGGACATGCAATAATTGCAGATTCTATATTTAAAGGTTTTAAACAAGCTGTAAATGATTTTAGGAGCGCTATTGATAATGGTTAAGGGTATAGGTGTAGATCTTGTAGATAATATAAGATTCAAAAGATTAATTGATAGATTTGGAAATAAGATTGCTTTGAAGATTTTATCTGAATCAGAATTACGAGAGTATCAAAAAACTTTTAATAAAAGTTCTTTTCTATCAAAAAAATTTGCTGCAAAAGAAGCTTTATCTAAAGCAATCGGATCAGGGCTTTACAGAAATGGTATTTTCCCTAAGTTAATTACAATTGTACATACAAGTTTAGGAAAGCCTTTTTTTGAGTTTTCTAATGAGGTAAGAAGCTCCATAGAAGACAAATATAAAAATATACAATTATCAATTACTGATACTCAAATTCATTCAATAGCTTTTGTAACAGTAGAATAATGAGTGATATTGAAAATTACATTGGGAATACTCCTTTGGTCCTTATTGATGAGATAGGTTCTAATAAAATTTTTGCCAAGCTAGAAGGAAATAACCCAGCAGGCTCTATTAAAGATCGTCCAGCAATTAAGATGATTAAAGATGCTGAAAATGAGGGATTAATTAAAAAAGGTGACACACTTATTGAAGCTACTAGCGGTAATACAGGAATTGCTTTAGCCATGGCTGCCTCAATACGAGGCTTCAAAATGAAACTTATCATGCCAGAAACTGCATCTATAGAAAGAGTAAAGACCATGAAGGCATATGGAGCAGAAGTTATTTTGGTTTCAAAAGAACAAGACATGGAGGGCGCTAGAGATCTTGCTTTAAGTATGTCTCAAAATAACGAAGGTTATGTTCTTGATCAGTTTTCTAACAAATCTAATTATCTATCACACTACGAAACTACAGGACCTGAAATATGGAAACAAACAAATCATTCGGTTACACATTTTATATCAGCTATGGGTACGACAGGTACAATAACTGGAGTATCAAGGTTCTTAAAAGAAAGAAATGACAATATAGAAATTATAGGTGTTCAACCAACTGAGGGCTCACGAATACCTGGTATTAGAAGATGGAAAAAGGAATATACTCCAAAGATATTTCAAAATGCAATTGTTGATAAAATTATAGATATTGATCAACAGGATGCGGAAGATTCTATGACGTCACTATCGACTCAGACAGGATTGTTTGTAGGAATGTCTGCAGGTGCGAACATATTCATTGCAAAAAAGGTTGCAACTAAAGTTAAAAACTCAGTGATCGTAACGATTTTGTGCGATAGAGGAGATAGATATTTATCTAAGCTTTAATTTTGATTGATAATTAAATTATCACCTGCCGTAAGATATTTTTTGTTTTTTAGATTATTATCTTTTATGAGAGTATCCTTACTGATACCAAAGCCTCTTATTATTTGATCATACCTTTCTCCTGAACTAACTACATATCTGAGAGGTTTAGTTTTTTTACTTACTATAAGGATAGGGCCTCGAAGTTTTATCTTTACTAACTTATTAATTTTTAATGTAGTTTGTTTATTAGCATTATTCCACTTCAATAGTTTCTTTAATGGAACGTCGTACTTACGAGCGATTTTATACCAATTATCATATCTTTTTATAATGTGATTATAAGTTACTTCCTTTTTATTTATAAAATACTTTGTATTATTTACAGTAATAAATTCTTTGTTTGTTGCACTTAATTCAGAGGGAATTCTTATTTTCTGATTTATATAAATAGTATCACTATTTAGTGAATTTACTTTTTTTAAAGAATTAATTTTGACATTATAAATTCTTGATATTTTGTATAAACTATCACCTTTCTTAACTTTATGTATTTTATTCTCGTATATAATTTTTGAAATCTTGTTATATCTTTTTTTAAATAATTTTGCTTCTTTGTTAGGCAGCAATAAAGTATTTTGCTGAGAAGGATCAATAATCCAAGTACTATATCCAGGGTTAAGATTCATCAATTCTTTTTCACTTACGCCAGTAATAACAGAGAGCGTTTGAAAATCTATGGGGTCTTGAAAGCTTACTTTTTTAGTATAATTTTGATTTTTGATATTTGTCAATTTGAAACCATATTTTGACGGATTATTTACAATTTTTGCAAGGGCTAATAATCGAGGAACATATAGTTCCGTCTCTCTCGGTAAATCAAGGTCCCAATAGGAAGGTTTTGAAAAAATATTATTTGCCTTATTTATTGCTTTGCCCACGTTCCCAGCACCTGTGTTATAGGATGCAATTGCTAATAACCAGTTTCCCTTAAAATGACGATGCATATCACTAAGAAAATGTGTGGCAGCTTTTGTTGATTCTAATACATCTCTTCTTCCATCATAGTGCCAGTTCATTTTTAAACCGTATTCTCTTGCTGTGGGAGGTATAAATTGCCATATACCTGCTGCCCTTGATGAAGAATAAGCAAAAGGCTGAAACCCGCTTTCTACCATTGGCAATAGTGCTAGTTCATGCGGTAGATTCTTTTGTTCTAGATAGCTGAGTATATGAAAAAGGTACGGCTTTGATCTTTCTATTGATCTATATACGAATTCTTTGTTTTTTTTCATCCATTTTAATTCTTGAGAAATTCTTGATGAATTAATACTATTAAAACAGAAGCCTGACCGCATTCTATGCCAAAGGTTATTAAATTCTTTATTTTTTAGAGTTTTAGTATCGCACGTGCTAAATGAACTAAATGAAGGGGTATCTATAGTGTATTGACCTAGACCAATAGATGTTTGCTGACAACCTGATATAACTAATAATGCAGCTATAAAAATATATTTTTTATACACCCTTATCAATTTATCATATGGTATTATTTAATACTATAGAGATGATCCTCCAAGAGAACAATACTACAAAGACTCAACTTAAGAAATGGTATAAAAATCCTGCAGGGCAACACTATAAAAAGATTATTTTAAATGAACTAGAATCTATTAAAGATCTTTATCAGGGACGACATACACTGTTTTGTGGTTCAACTGAATATAAGAAATTATTCCAGAAAAATAAAAGCGGTACATTTTTTAGTATTGATGAAGATGTCTTAATATCAAGTGCTAATTTATCAAAGAATTTACCCTTTGAAGATAATTCTCATGATGTCATAGTGTTGTCTCATGGCTTAGAATATACAGAAAATCCTTATCTTTTAATGCGTGAGATTGATCGCATAGCAACAGATGATGCGACCATTATTGTAATAGGTTTTAATAAATATAGTCTATGGTCTTTAGTAAAAATATTTTCTTCAAAACCGCCATGGAATATAAGATTCTTATCACCTTATATAATTAAAGAGTGGTTTAAGATTCTAGAATACAAAACTAATTATCAAAAAACATTTGGTCTCATGCCTTACTTAGGAAAAAATATAACATCATTTCTTAGTCACATATCCTTCTTCCATAAAATCATTAGAAATCAGTTTGGTGGACTCGCAATGTTTACTTATAGAAAAAGAGTAATTCCATTAACTCCACATAAAATAGTTTTCAATAAAAATTATAAGGTCTCTAATCTTGCGAAGAATAATGTATGATTAAAATCTACACAGATGGCGCTTGCAGCGGAAATCCTGGACCTGGCGGGTGGGGTTTTGTGATAATAGACGGTGAAAATACTAAATCTTTCTCAGGAAGTGAAGATGCTACAACTAACAACAGAATGGAATTAACTGCAGCAATCAAAGCTATTGAATCGGTAGATATAAATGAATCTATTATGTTGCATACCGACTCTACCTATGTACAAAAGGGCATTACGGAATGGATTATAAATTGGAAAAAAAAGAATTGGATTACTAGCACTAAAAAACCTGTTGCAAATAAAGATCTTTGGTTAAAGCTTGATGAATATAATGTATCAAGAGACATTAAATGGACATGGGTAAAAGCACATCAAAGTGGCGATTCCAATGATTCTATTTATAATAATATGGCGGATAAACTTGCAACTGGAGCGATTGCTAAATGAGATATGTCGTACTTGATACAGAGACGACGGGTCTCGATCCAGATGATGGGCATAAAATTATTGAAATTGGTTGTATAGAAATAAATAACAGAAAAGTAACAGACAATAGTTTTCATAAATATATTAATCCATTACGCGAGATTGATATTGAAGCATCAAAAGTCCACGGTATGACCGCAAGTAGCCTAAGAGACAAACCTATCTTTCATGATATTTATGATGAGTTTCTTGAATACATAGCTGATTCACCATTAATAATTCATAATGCTCCTTTTGATATTGGATTTTTAAAAAAAGAATTTGGTTATCTTAAAAGAAAAGATAATTTCATAAATAACGAGATTATTGATAGCCTCAAACTTGCTAGAAAAATAAGTCCAGGTAAAAGAAATACTCTAGATGCCCTTTGTGAGCGTTACTCCGTTGATAACTCTGACAGAAATATTCATGGAGCATTATTAGACGCAAGACTACTGGCATATGTTTACCTAAAGCTTACAATAGGGCAAAACAACTTTAATGACTTATCTGTAGAACAGGGTATTCAAGACGATGATATTGACACTTCAACTAAGGATTTCAAAGTTATCAAGGCAAGTAGTGACGATGTTATTTTGCATGAATCATATTTTAAATGATTTATATTAACTTCTTTAGTCTGTCTTTTTGTCTTTGCCAATCCTTATTTTTCTGATCCTCTCTTTTATCATGTAACTTTTTCCCTTTCGATAATGCAATCTCAATTTTAATGATTCCATTTTTTGAATATATCTTTAGCGGAACTATCGTCAAACCTTTTTGACTAACTTGACCTTGAAGCATATTTATTTCTTTTCGATTCAATAAAAGTTTCCTGTTTGCAGTAGGCTCCTGAAGAGTTGTTTGATTTTTAGTATTTAAAGATTTTATGTGAGCATTTGATAAATAAACTTCATCCTTTTTTATAGAAATATAACTCTCAGATAATTGTCCATTACCAGATTTAAGGCTTTTAACTTCCCATCCTGAGAGCACTAATCCCGCTTCAAGTTTTTTAATAAAAGCGTACTTAAAGCCCGCCTTCTTGTTATTACATAAGACATTCATAATTTCATCACATAAGGTATAATGAATTATAGCATAAAGGAGATATCTCATATCTAATAAGAGACTGTCAATACATGGCCAATGGTCATCAAAGATTTTATTTATATTTGCAGCAACCGGTTCTGCTGTCGGTTTAGGAAATATTTGGAAATTCCCATGGATGACAGCTGAAAATGGCGGCGGAGCGTTCGTTATAATTTATATTTTAAGCGTTATACTCCTTGCACTGCCAATCATGGCTGCAGAAATATTAATTGGTAAAAGAGGTAAACAAAACCCAATTAATAGCCTTAGAACTCTCTCTAATGAAGCAAGTTTTTATTTCAAGAACCAATCTGATGATTTATTAAATCGTACTACCAGAGCTAAAAAAAGATTTGAAGATATAGACATATTCTCTAACTGGGAACTTATTGGATGGATGGGTATATTGGCAGGGATACTTATATTATCATTTTATAGTGTTATAGCTGGTTGGACTATATCCTATATTTTTAAATCTTTGTCTGGTTCATTTACACTTATTACTGCTGCTGGATCATCTGCAAAGTTCGAATCCTTTATATCAGATCCTGAAAAATTAATTTTATGGCATACAATATTTATGATACTTACGTGTTATATAGTTTCAAGAGGTATCAAAAGTGGCATTGAAAAAGCTATCAAATTTTTAATACCAGGGCTATTTATAATTTTGATAGGATTAGCTGTATATTCATCAACACTCCAAGGTTTCTCAGATGCAATGAACTATTTCTTTATTGTTGATTTTGAAAAAATTAATAGTTCTGTAATATTATCCGCTATGAGCATGGCTTTTTTTTCTCTAAGCATTGGGATGGGATCATTGATGGTTTATGGGTCATATCTTCCCGACGACACATCAGTTTTTCAAGTCAGCTCTGCTGTCGCTTTTTCTGATACTTTAGTCGCTATACTTGCAGGTATAATAATATTCCCAATAGTCTTTACATATAATTTAGATCCAAGTGCAGCAGGTCCAGGATTAATATTTCAAACATTACCTATTGCTTTTGGCGCTATGGATTATGGATATTTCATATCCACAGCATTTTTTATATTATTATTTTTTGCCGCTATCACTTCATCAATTTCTTTAATAGAGCCTGCAATAACATTTGTTGTTGAAAAATTCTCTGTTACACGAATATACGCCACGAATATTTTAGGATTCTTAACATGGTTTTTGGGCATCTTTACGGTTTTATCTTTTAATGAGTTATCTTCATTTACTATTTTTGGTATGACAATATTTGATAATCTTGATTACTTAACATCAAAAATTATGCTGCCATTAGGCGGATTATTAATGGCTCTATTTGTTGGATATGTTATGAACAGGGCAATAGTCAAAAAAGAACTTCATGCTAATCAGGGCATTATAGATACATGGTTTATGATCATAAAAGTATTTTCACCAATATTATTGATTATTATTTTTATCCAAGGAATTCTTTAAAAAAATGAAAAAAATATATAAGCAAGAAGAAATTAATGTTGATGTACAAACAATATTTAACCTTATCAATAGCGTTGAAGATTATCCAAATTTTTTACCATGGTGTACTAAGACTGAAGTAACTAAAGAATCAGAAAATACTAATATTGGTAAAATCTTCATATCAAAAAGTTTTATTAAATGGAACTTTTCTACAAAAAATCTAATTGATGTTAATAAATCTATTACTCTTTCTTTGATAGATGGCCCCTTTGATGAACTCAATGGGAAGTGGTCTTTTAAATCTATAGATAAAAATAATACACACGTTACTTTGGAGATTGATTATAAATTCAAAAGCTCTCTAATTGAAATATCAATCGAGCCAATCTTTCATAGCATAATGAACTCAATTCTTAAATCCTTCATCGACCAAGCATTCAAAATTAAATATAATGATTGATATAGAAATAATAAATAATAATAAAGATCATAAATCTCAGTACCTGACTCTTGAAAAAGGGACTACAATTCAGGAACTAGTAAATAATATTTTAAAACTCGATGCTGAGCATTATAAAATTGGTGTATATGGTAAAATTCAGCAGTTATCTTATACACTTCAGGATAAAGATAGGGTAGAATTTTATGATGACATAGTTGCAGACCCAAAAATTAAAAGAGTAAAAAGAGCTAAAAACCTATGAGTTATATCAAAAAAAATGAAAATATAGAAAAGCTTAAAGAGGCTGGATTAAAGGTTACTCATTCCCGATGTAAAATCTTAGAGTTATTCCAGAACTCTCCTGATGAGCACTATACTGCTGACAAGTTAAAAGACATATTGACTGACAATGGCGAGACTATTGGATTAGCCACTATATATAGAGTATTAACCCAACTTGAGATGGCAGATCTAATTCAAAAGAATAATTTTCAAGAAAATCATTCCGCGTATGAACTAAAGAAGTCGCATCATGATCATTTGATCTGTACTAAATGTGGAAGTATAATTGAATTTGTAAATGAAGATCTTGAAAAACTACAAGAACACATATCGAAAAAATATAATTTTTCACTAGAGTCCCATGTAATGACGTTATTTGGCAATTGCAATAAAAAAGACTGTAAGAATCTTAAATAATACTAAGATTTGATGTCATATCGTAATTTTTTTGATAATACATTGAAATAATCATAATCACATGGATGAATTATTTGAAGCTGTCTACTCGCCTTTTTAATAAAAATATCATTCGGGTTCTTTATTGTTAAGTTATTGGCACCATCAAATGTCACTTGTGAATTTCCAATAGATTTCTTATTAACTTTTATTGTAATCGTATCGGTATTATTTATTATTACTGATCTTTGTCCGTATGAATGTGGGGCGATGGGTACAATACATATTACATTAGATTGTGGACTTACTATAGGACAGCCATTTGACATTGCATATGCTGTAGATCCAGTGGGAGATGCAACGATAACACCATCAGACCTTTGTTTATTTATGAGATTCTGATTTACATAAATATCCATCTCAATCATTTTTAATTTTCCAAAGTTATTTACAACTATATCATTCAGTGCTATCGACTTATGCACGGTATTTTCAGATGACACGGTACCCATAAGCATAGTTCTTTTGTCGATAGTATAATTGCCATCAAGTACTTCTAGTATTTTAGATTGAAAATGTTTTTTATCAAGGTCAGCTAAAAATCCTAATCTACCAAAATTTAAACCAAGTACAGGTATAGATTTTTTATATGCATATTTAGATGCAGCTATAAAAACACCATCACCACCTATGGATAAAACAAGATCATATTTAATTGTTTTAATATCATTATTTTCTAATTCGAGCGTGTGTACATCTACACAAGAGCATTTTTTAGATAAATATTTAATAACACCCTTCGTCTCTTTTTTCCCCAGAAAAGATGATGATGTATAAATCAAAATTTTCTTAAACTTCTTCAATATATTTCTCTTAATTGCATCTATAATAAACTATAACAATTATATATGAATACCTTAGAAGAAGAACTAAAAAAACTGCATGAATTGTGTATCCAACAAGAACTTAGTATTGCTACGGCTGAATCATGTACAGGCGGTTTCATTTCAAAACTAATAACTGATCAATCTAATTCTTCCAAATATTACAGAGGCTCAGTAATTGCATATTCCAACAATGTAAAGTCAAGTATTTTAAACATATCGTCAGAGCTGATACATGAACATGGCGCAGTCTCAAAAGAAGTCTCTAGCGCTATGGCTAAAGGATTATTGAAAGTCATAGATACCGACATAGCTTTATCAGTTACAGGTATAATGGAGAAAAATGATGATGCTTCTACTAAAGATTGTCAGGTCTATATAACTGTTATGTCGTTAGACAATGAGCTGACATCACACTTTCTTCTTGAAGGATCAAGACTTAATAATCGCATGAGTACTGTATATTTTGCTTTTAACTGTTTATCCGATTTCATTCATAAAAATTACTTGCTATCATAGATTATTCAAAAGATTACCTGAGGAGAAAAATGGAAGAGAATACACAAAAAGCACTAGATTCTGCAATTAGTCAGATAGAAAAAGACCACGGAAAGGGAGCTTTAATGAAACTAGGTGCAGGTTCTGCTTATCCTGATATTGAATCAATATCAACTGGTTCTCTTACTCTTGATACTGCATTGGGCATAGGTGGCCTTCCAAAAGGGAGGGTAGTTGAAATTTACGGACCAGAGTCCTCTGGTAAAACAACTATGGCACTTCAGGTGATTGCTCAAGCGCAAAAACAAGGTGGAACAGCAGCATTTATAGATGCCGAGCACGCTCTTGATCCAAAATATGCTGAAAACTTAGGTGTTAATATTGACGAACTACTCTTATCACAGCCTGATTCAGGTGAACAAGCTCTTGAAATTGCAGACACACTAGTCAGGTCAGGGGCGATCTCAACTCTCGTTATCGACTCTGTAGCCGCTCTAACACCTAAAGCAGAAATCGATGGAGATATGGGTGATTCTCATATGGGGTTGCAAGCTAGATTAATGTCGCAGGCTTTAAGAAAATTAACAGCTAATATAAAAAAATCAAATACACTTTTAATATTTATTAATCAGATAAGAATGAAAATTGGGGTAATGTTTGGAAGTCCCGAAACTACTACAGGCGGTAATGCTCTAAAATTTTATTCATCAGTGAGAATGGATATAAGACGAATAGGCGCTATTAAACAAGGTGATGAAATTATCGGAAATGAAACAAGAGTTAAAGTAGTAAAAAATAAAGTCGCACCACCATTTAAAATTGCTGAATTTGATATTTACTATGGACAGGGTGTTTCTAAAGAGTCAGAGCTTATTGATCTAGGTGTAAAGCATAATATAGTTGACAAAGCTGGAGCATGGTATAGCTATGGAAGTGAAAGGATTGGACAAGGCAAAGAAAATTCTCGAATCTTTTTAAAAGATAATGTTGATATTGCAAGTGAAATTGAAAGTAAAATTATTGCTATAACTCAAGGTAAAGAAGTTGTAAAAGACACTGCCAAGGAAGATGCCGAAGAATCTGAATAGCGATATAACTAAACTTATTACAAAATATCTTAGCATTAGAGAGCACTCAAAGTTAGAGCTGAAGAATAAGCTATCTCAAAAAGGACATGACTTAGATAATATAAGAGATTGTATTGATGAATTTTCTTCAAAAGATATCCAATCTGATATTCGTTTTACTGAAGAGTTTATAAGATCTAAATTAAAAAAAAATAAAGGTCCTCGATTAATATCATCCGAACTCGTATTAAGAGGTATTACAGACAGTATAATAAATAAAAAAATTTCTGAAATATCTTATCAAGAATGGTGCAAAGTAGCTTTCCTTGCTCTTAAAAAAAAACTCAATGGATCTTCAATCTCTATCGAAGATAAAGATAAAATATATTCTTTTTTAATTAGTCGTGGGTTTGAACATAAAATGATAAAATATGCAATAGATGAACAAAAAGATGAATGTTAAAAAACTATTTATTGATTACTTTAAAAGTAAAGGTCATACAGAGTATCCATCTAGTTCATTAATACCAAATAACGATAAATCATTATTATTTGTCAATTCTGGGATGGTACAGTTTAAAGATATATTTCTAGGAAACTTGAAACCTAAGCACAAAACAATTGTTAGTTGTCAAAAGTGTATGCGTGCAGGTGGCAAACATAATGATTTAGATAATATAGGCTTTACAACCAGGCATCATTCATTTTTTGAAATGTTAGGTAATTTCAGTTTCGGTGATTATTTTAAAGAGGAAGCTATTCATTATGCATGGGATTTTCTAACGAATGATTTAAAACTTGATAGTAAAAAACTTTATGTTTCTGTTCATGAATCAGATGATGTATCTAAGGATATATGGTTAAACAATATAAAAGTTGATCCTGATAAAGTCTTAGTTTTAGGAGACAAGGATAATTTTTGGCAGATGGGAGATACAGGACCATGCGGTCCATGCACAGAAATATATTATGATTTGGGCAGTAAGTATGATGGAGTTCTTCCTACTGAGGGAGATCCTAAAGACAGATATATAGAAATATGGAACCTTGTTTTCACGCAATATAATCAAACTTCTTCAGGTAATCTCGAAGAACTTCCGCAAAAATGTGTTGATACAGGAATGGGCTTAGAGAGAGTTCAATCAATTGTTGAGGGTTTATCTGATAATTACGATTCTTCAATTTTTCTAGATTTGAATAATTTTATAGATTCAAAACTTAATCTTAAAGTTAAAGAAAAGTATGTAAAAAAGATTCTGCTGGATCATATTCGTGCGTGTTGTCATCTTATCAGTGATAATGTTATCCCCGACAGAGAGGGAAGAGGATATGTTTTAAGGCGTATTCTGAGAAGATCTTCACGCTTTATATATAAACACAACATTAAAGAGCCATTCTTATATCAATGTGCAGAAGTTGTATGTGAAAAAAGTAAAGACTTTCCTAGCTTAAAAAAAGATATCATTAAAATTGTAGATACTATTAAATCTGAAGAAACTAAATATCTTAAGACTTTAGGCAAAGGAATAGATATTATCGAGAGCCATCTAAAAAAACATAAATCCCTAGATGCTGAAATGATATTCACTTTATATGATACCTATGGTTTCCCCTATGAAATAACAGAAGAGATAGCTTCAGAGAAAAGTATAACACTTGATAAAAAAGGCTATGATAATCTTATGTTAGAGCAAAAAAATAAAGCAAGAAAAAGTAAATCTTTCTCTGAAAAATCAATTAATAATTTAACGACAAGTCACACAACAGAATTTTTAGGCTATAACAGAAATAATCATGAAGGTATTTTAATAGATCTATATCTTAATAATAAAAAAGTCACAAAAGCATCCAATGTAAATGAAGAATACTTATTGATTCTATCACACACTACATTTTATCCTGAGGGAGGAGGACAAATATCTGATATAGGAACTATTTCTTCTAGTAAATGTTTATTTGAAGTTATAGATGTACAAAAAATCAATGACACAATTATTCATGTTTGTAATTTACTCTCAGGTGAAGCGAACATTAAAGATAAACTTATAACCAGTTTTGATGATAATCATAGGAGTAAGGTAACCTCCAATCATTCATCTACACATTTATTACATCATTATCTTAGGAAAACATTAGGAATACATGTTCAACAAAGAGGTTCATCTGTTACTGACAAAGGTTTTCGGTTTGATTTTACTCATAATAAAGCTCTAAGTGAAAAAGAGTTAAATGATATAGAGGTCTCAGTAAATAAAGAAATTTCTCTATCTAGTGAAACTCAAAGTAAGGTATTACCATTTGATAAAGCTATAGAGTCCGGTGCATTAGCATTTTTTGATGAGAAATATGATGACAATGTTCGTGTTATAAGTATCGGTACGGACTCTGTTGAACTTTGTGGTGGAACTCATGTTAAAAGTACATCTGAGATAGGAGTATTCAAAATCATTAATCAATCAAGTGTAGCTAATGGTGTTAGAAGAGTTGAGTGTGTCACAGGCCCATCTGTACTCTCTTATTTTAATCATAATCTCTCCATACTCAATAACATCTATAAAGACCTTCAGGCTACATCTGATAATGTTTTGAATAAACTTAATTTTCTCAGAGATGAAAATAAGAATCTTAAGAAAAAAAATAGCATTTATTCTAAAGATTATCTGACTAACTTATTAGCCTCATATAAACCTCTTACTACCAAAGATGGAATTATAATTTTTATTGAATCATTAAAGGATATTGATACTAATGAAATCAGACTTTTATCTGATATGGCTAAATCAAAAAATGATAAATGCATTTCTTTTTTCATTGTACCGTCACCTGAAAATTTAAACTGCTATATTTCAGTTTCTAAAAATATTATTTCTAGCTATAATGCGAAAAAATTATCAAAGATGATTAATGATAAATTTTCCGGTAAAGGCGGTGGCAGCGATACTTTTGCAACAAGCATTTTGAGCAAGTGTAAAAGTGAATCTGTTAAAAAATATATAAAAGAAATAGTTTAATGAAATTGATTGTAAAAAAATATGGTGGGACGTCCGTTGCCACTCCAACTAAAATAAAGAACATTGCAAAAAAAATTGCAGAAGAGTCTGATAGCAATAGACTAGTAATTGTTTTGTCAGCTATGGGAAAAACAACTGACAATCTAGTTTCACTAGCTAAAAAATGTTCAAAAAATCCTAATTTAATAGATTATGATTTACTTGTTTCATCTGGTGAGCAAATAAGTATCTCGTTATTGTCCATGGCTCTCAAAGACCTAGGCAAAGATTCAGTCGCATATACTGGTTGGCAGGCTGGTATTAAAACAAATAATGCGCACTCAACTGCAAGAATATTAGGTATAAATGCAAATAAGATAAAACAAGTTCTGAAAATGAAAAAAATTGTGGTTATTGCTGGTTTCCAAGGTGTGAATAACGGCTCAATAACTACATTAGGAAGAGGTGGGTCAGACACATCAGCTGTAGCTATTGCGGCAGCCTTGAATGCCTCTGAATGCCAAATATTTACAGATGTAGATGGCGTATATACAACTGATCCCAGGGTATGTGAGACAGCAAGAAAAATTGACAATGTAACATACGAGGAAATGCTTGAAATGTCTGGGCTAGGATCTAAGGTGTTACAATTAAGAGCAGTTGAGTTTGCAAGTAAATATAATGTACCATTACGTGTCATGCATGCTCACAAAGATGGTGAAGGCACATTAATAAAAAAAGAGGAGAAAAACGTGGAAGATGCATTGATATCGGGAATAGCATTCGCAAAAGATGAGTCTGAAATCATGATTAGAGGTGTTAAGGACTCACCTGGTATAGCTGCCTCTATATTGGGTCCTATTGGCGAGGCTGATATCGAGGTAGACATGATAGTACAAAACGTAGGGTCTGACGGACTTGCAGATTTTACATTCACTGTAAGTAGAAAAGATTTTAATAAAGCTATACAAACTATTGAAAAAAATAAGAAAAAAATGAATTATCAAGAAGTATCTGCAACTAAAAATATAGTTAAAGTATCTTTAATAGGGGTAGGAATGAGATCGCATGCAGGTATTGCAGGACAAATGTTTACGTGTCTTGCCAAGAAAAAGATAAATATTCGTATGATTTCCACTTCAGAAATCAAAATTTCTGTAGTTATTGATCAAAAAAACCTAGAAAACGCTGTAAAGGCGTTACATAATGAATTTAAGCTAGAAAGGAAATAATCTGGCTGCATAAAAAGGAGGGGGGTACCATGCTTATATTAACTAGGCGTGTAGGAGAGGCTTTAATGGTCGGTGATGACACCAAGATTGTCGTTTTAGGGGTGAAAGGCAGTCAAATAAGATTAGGTATAAATGCACCAAAAGACGTTAAAGTTCATAGAGAAGAAATCTACGAGAAAATAAACGAAGAATCTTCTGAAACTGCTGCAAAGTAATCATCAGATAACACGGAGAAGTGGCTGAGTGGCTGAAAGCGGCACCCTGCTAAGGTGTTATAGGGTTTAATCCCTATCGAGGGTTCGAATCCCTCCTTCTCCAGATATTTTATTTTTCAGTAGACAGCTCTTTAAATGCACTTAATGCTCTGTCTCTTGTTATTGACAAATCAACAATTGGAGAAGGATAATCTTCACCTAATATTAGACCGTAGTTTTTTAAAGTTTCTGCGTCACAATCTGATGGCATATGTATGATATTACTAGGAATATCTTTAAGTTCATGAACATATTTTTTGATATATACACCGTCAGGATCAAATTTTTTACTCTGCGTAATCGGGTTAAATATTCTAAAATATGGAGCTGCATCAGCACCAGTTCCTGCTATCCATTGCCAACTTGCGCTGTTGCTTGCAATATCAGCATCTACAAGTGTATCCCAAAACCATTCTTGCCCATGACTCCAGTGCAGCATCAAGTTTTTAACCAAAAACGAGCCCACTATCATTCTGACCCTGTTATGCATATAGCCTGTTTGATATAACTGCCTCATGCCCGCATCAATTATTGGGTAACCGGTCATACCTTTTTGCCAACTCTCAAGATGATTTTTATTATCCAGCCATTTAAACTTATTAAATTTTTTCTGAAGATTTGTATCCACCAAATGAGGGAAGTGATAGAGCAAATGATAGGAGAATTCTCTCCAAACAAGTTCTTTATAAAAAATCTCAGCATCTTCTGTATTTATATTCTCTATAGATTTAGCAACTTCTCTAATTGATATTTCACCAAATCGTATATGTGGAGATAACATTGACGTATACTGTTTATCAGGTCTGTTTCTACCTTCTGAGTATCCATTTAACCCATTTGATAGAAACACTTTTAATTTTTCCTGAGCACCAGCTTCCCCAGGAACCCATTTATCGTGGAGTTTTTCGTGCCATTTCTCTGTTTTTATAAAGTCATCCAAAATTTTTAAGTGTTGCTCCTTATGCCCACAATCAATATAGTCAATTTCCTCAGTATTATAATTATATAATTCATACGTCATTCCCTGATATTGTTGTTTGTAAAATGGGGTATAAACTTTAAAAGGAGTAGCATCTTTTTTAAGTGTATTTTGTGGATTTTTTAGTAAGCATGAGTGAAAGGTTATAAAATTAACTTCATGATTTTTAATGATATTTTTAATTTCATTATCTTGACTTCTATCATCTTTTGAATAACGCTCATTCCAAAGAATCTCTTTGATGTTATTCTTATTCACTAAATCTAGGAGTATCTTGCTGGGTTCTCCTTCAATTACTATTAGGTTACCTTTTAGCGATTTATTCAGTGATATTAGGCTGTTTTTAAGCCACCACTTGCTTGCAGATCCTAATGAAGTTGAGGGGTCATAAATATAGACAGGAAGGACTTTTCGGTTATTTTCTAAAGAGTAATTTATGACTGCATTATCGGTAATCCTAAGATCATTCCTAAACCAAACAATACTGTTTACCATAAATATTCTCCCTGATTAAAGACTCGTAATTCATTTACTAAAATAAAGATTATCAAAGCTATTAAGGATTATCACCTATTTTATTCTTAGGTGTATAATAAGATATGACGATAAGTTTAGAATATTTAGCATTAATCATTCTTATATCTATAAATCTCTATCTGCTGTTTAAGCTAATTAAAAATACCAAAGATAATAATAATTTATCAAATAAATATGATAATTCACTTGAGAATTTGAAAGACTCAATTAAACAATTGGAGCAGACAACAAGCAAGAGCTCAGACAATATGAATGAAATGTATACTTTGCTCACAAAGGGAGGCTCTGTTGCTGGTAAATTTGGTGAAATTAATCTAAAAGTTATACTTGAGAGCGCTGGATTTAAAAAGGGCATTAATTATGATGAACAGAAGGGTATAGGGGGATCTATTCCCGACATAATTGTTAAATTGCCTGATAACAAGAAAGTAGTTATTGATTCTAAAGTTTCCTTGTCAGATTATAATGAGTATCTGAATGCAAATGATCAAATAAATAAGGATAACTTCTACAAAAGACATCAAAATTCTGTTAAAAATCATCTAAAGTCTTTAACATCATCTAATTACCGGAATCTATTTAATGATGAATCTCTTGATCTGATAGTAATGTTTATGCCCATCGAAGGAGCCTACATACTTGCTTGTGATGAAGACATGATCAAAAAAGCAGCCAATGAAAAAATCGCAATCGTTGGACCCACAACTTTAATTGCTATTTTGCAGATAATTTCAAGAATATGGAGTAGTAAAAGACAATCAGAAGCTACAAACCTTATTATATCAGCTGCTACTGAAATCTATGATAAAACAAGATTAGTTGGCGATGCTTTTGAGGATTTTGAAAAATCTCTAGAGCAAGCGAATAAATCTATTGCTTCAGGTAAAACAAGAACTAAAAACCTTGTTTCCAAAGTTGAGAAAATGCGTACAATAGGTGACTTAGAACCTACTAAGGATATCTCTGATAAACTTAGAGTCATAGATAAAGAATAATGCGCCTGTAGCTCAGGGGATAGAGCAATGGTTTTCTAAACCATCGGTCGGAGGTTCGAATCCTTCCAGGCGTGTTTTCCTTATCAAGTTACATTTTAATTGGTTGTAACTTATGAGAATATATACAACAGACATCGGAGGTCACATATGGGCATTAATCCAATTATAATTATTATTTCGATATGGAGCGGAACTATAATTTTCTTTTCAGCAGTAGTTGCGCCTACAGTATTCAAATCGCTAGGTGAGAAAGACGCAGGGATCTTTTTGAGAGCATTTTTCCCTAAGTATTATGTTTTTGGCATTGTTCTCGGCGTGATATCCATAATTTATCTGTTATTTAACCCTGTACACAACCATTTGTTATACTCAATAATAGTGATGACTGTTTTAACTATCCTTGGAAGAATGTCTATACCAATTATAAACAAAGCAAGAGACACAAATAATGAACAAGCGTTCAAAAGGTATCATTTAATCAGTGTAATGATGAATGTGCTCACTCTCGTTATAGGAATTATTATTCTTGGAATGCTTCTATAAATGTCATATAAAACAATAATATCTGAAGAAGACCTAAAAAATAATGTAGATAATAAAGACTTTATTATTTTTGATTCACGCTGTGATATTAAGGATAGAGGTTACGGAATTGATTCTTATACCGAGGGTCATATTCCAAACTCTATTTTCGTAGATGTAGACACTGATTTAGCGAGTGAAAAACAGCAAGGTACCGGGCGTCATCCATTACCCAAGATTGAGACATTTTGTGACAAATTATCACATTGGGGTATGGATAGTAATAAACAAGCTGTTATTTATGATGATGCTGGAGGAGCCTTTGCTGGGCGTATGTGGTGGATGTTAAAATGGCTAGGGCATGAAAATGTCGCAGTTTTAGATGGAGGTTTAAATTCATGGGTAAAAAACGGAAATAAGCTTGTTACATCTCCTACTTTATTTGAAAAATCATATTTTGAACCTAAGATAAACAATGAAATGATTGCAACATTGAGAGATGTTGAAAATGCACAGCATGTTTTAAATACAATATTAATTGATGCAAGATCGAAAGAAAGATACGAGGGTATAAGCGATCCTGTAGATCCTATTGCTGGACACGTTCCTGGAGCCATATCTCATCCCTTGGGAACAAACTTAGATAGAACAGCTAAATTTAAAGATAAAGAAGAACTTATACATAACTTTAATAAGATCGCGCATGATCTAAAAGAAAAAGAGATTATCTCAATGTGCGGATCTGGTATTACAGCGTGTCATAATATTTTAGCACTTGAGATTGCAGGTATAAAAAATGCGAAACTGTATGTGGGGTCTTGGAGTGAATGGATTACAGATCCAAATCGCACAGTTGTAACAATTAAGCCTAGCTAACTTTCTTGTAATTTTTAGCTATATATTCTTCGATTAAGGCTATGAATTCATCCTTGATGCTATCACCTTTAAGTGTTGTTACTTTTTCGCCATCCACAAAAACAGGTGCACTAGGGGATTCATTCGTACCTGGCAGACTTATGCCTATATTTGCATGTTTTGATTCCCCTGGCCCGTTTACTATGCAGCCCATAACTGCAATATTTATCTCCTCAACACCAATATATTTAGATTTCCACTCTATCATACTGTTATTTATATGATTATTTATATCTTTCGTCAAATCTATAAAATAGTTACTAGACGTTCTACCACAACCTGGGCAAGAAATTACCTTAGGCTTATATTGTTTAAGATTAAGACTAGATAAAATATTCCTACAAACTTCAACTTCTTTAGTCCTTATTCCCATTTTGTCAGGTGTAAGAGAAACTCTGATCGTATCCCCAATACCCTGATTGAGTAAAATTGATAATGCTGCAACCGATGAGACAACGGCTTCATCACCCATCCCGGCTTCAGTTAAGCCTAAATGAAGTGGATATTTACATTTTGAAGCTATCTCAGTGTAAACATCTATAAGTTGAGGCACAGATGACACCTTACATGACAAAATAATCTTGTCAGACGATAACCCTAGTTTTTCAGCATAACTTGCAGATTTAAGAACAGAATCTATCAAACCCTTTTTAATGATATGTTCATAATCATCTGCTTTTTGACCTTCAATAACAGTATTCTCAAGATATTGTTTACTTAAGCTGCCCCAATTACCGCCTATACGGATAGGTTTGGCATTCTTAATGGCAATTTCTATAATTTTTGCAAAATTATCATCATACTTACTAGACGTTCCAATATTCCCAGGATTCAGTCTATATTTATCCAAGACATTAGCAGCTTCAGGATAATCAGATAGAAGTATGTGAGCGTTATAGTGAAAATCTCCAATGATAGGTAGATTATAATTATATTTAATTAGTAAGTTTCTGATATTTATTATATTTTTAGCACTTTTTTCATTATTTACAGTCACTCTTACTAGTTCAGACCCAGCATCGAATAGTGACTTTATCTGATCCACTGTTGCGGAGACATCTTCTGTAGGCGTATTAGTCATAGATTGAATACGGATAGGATTTGAAGACCCAATAACTACACCGCCAACATCAACATTATATGTATCTCGTCTTTTTATCATTAATGGTATTATAGTGAATAGTTATTCATGTTGACAGAAAGAGAGAAAATATTAATAAAAAACCTTGTAGATGAGTATATATCTACAGGAGAGGCTATTAGTTCAGAAAAAATATTAGCTAAATCTAAACTTAAATGTAGCGCAGCTACTATTAGAAAAGACCTTAATAATTTAGAAAGTAAGGGGCTTATTGAAGCTACTCATACCTCATCAGGGAGAATACCTACTGTCAAAGGATACAGACACTATATTGATAATAACTTAAGAAGAAAACCATTATCTATTGAAGAACAAGCAGCTATTAAAAACCTTATTAACTCTGATGCAAATAAACATAGTATCATTTCTTCGACCAGCGAATTTATTTCTGAAATATCTGATTTTGCTGCTGTTATCGGCTCGCTAGACAACGATAAGAAGATATTTCTTAAACTTGATATTCACAAGCTTTCTTCAACCAGAGCTCTAGCAGTTGTAATTATGGACAACAATCAAATAGATAATAAAATCATTGATATTGATAAAATTGACTCTAAAAAGTTGGATTCTTGCGTAAAGTATCTAAATGAAAATTTTTCCGGTATTGAGTTGAGAAAAATTCCTCAAATTCTTACTAAAAGTCTAGAGACAATAAGAGGAGAGATAGATACAGCACTGAAAGTCTTAAATAACTTTATATACCCTGATGTAGATGACTTTTACATCACAGGCCAAAGGAAACTTGTAGATTCACAAGATTTTTATGATATTGACAAAGTAAAAAATCTTGTTGAACTTTTCGAGAAAAAACAGACTCTTAAAGAGATTTTGACAAACTGTATATCTAATGAAAATATTCAAATTTATATAGGAAATGAGTCTGGAAGTGAGCTTTTAGCAGATTGTAGTGTAATTTCTGCACCATATAAAAAAAACAATAAAACAGTAGGAGTACTCGGTGTGATTGGCCCAAAGAGAATGAATTATCAGAGAATAGTTGAGATTGTAGATTTTACTGCTAAAATATTTTCGAAAAAATAAGAGGATAATATGACTGATAAGGATGATAGCTTAGATAACAACAATATCGAAGAATCAAAACTTGATGATATTTCAAAAAACATTGATACAGAAGAGCAAGATCAGGAACAAACAATCGAAGAGAAATACAACGAAACCTTCGACGCATTGTTAAGAGCAAAGGCTGAAGTTGAAAATATTAAAAAAAGATCTGAAAAAGAAATCAATAATGCTTATAACTTTAGCACTGAGGGGATTTTCCTTGATTTAATACCTATTTACGAATCCTTAGATATTGCTATATCTCAAGGACAGGAAAAGACCACAACTGACAAGCTTATGGAAGGAAATAAGCTTTTGAAAAACATGTTTGACTCACTGTTAGAAAAGAATTCTCTAGAAGTAATTAATCCTATTAATGAGAAATTTGATCCTAATTTACATCAGGCTATTAAGACCATAAAAGATGATAAAAAAGAGAATAATTTCGTAGATGAAGTTCTTCAAAAAGGATACAAACTCGTAGATCGTGTTATCAAGCCAGCACTTGTAGTAGTTATAAAAAATTAATTACTTGAAAAATACCTTTTAGTACATATATTACTTTTGTAATTAATAATACGGAGAAAACAAGTGGCAATTATTGGTATAGATTTAGGAACAACTAATTCATGTGTTTCAATTATTGATGGAAATAAAACTAAAGTAATCGAAAATAGCGAAGGTGACAGAACAACACCATCTTATGTTGCTTTTACAGATGATAACGAAACTCTTGTCGGACAATCTGCAAAGAGGCAAGCTGTTACTAATCCGTCAAATACTCTATACGCCATTAAAAGGCTCATCGGAAGAAAATTTGATGAAGACGCAGTTCAAAAAGATATTAATCTAGTCCCATACACTATTGTTAAAAATACAAACGGTGATGCATGGGTTGAAGCAAGCGGTAAAAAAATTGCACCTCCAGAAATTTCAGCAAAAATACTTATGAAAATGAAGCAAACAGCTGAAGATTATCTTGGGTCTGAAGTCAAAGAGGCAGTAATAACTGTTCCTGCATATTTCAATGACTCACAAAGACAAGCGACTAAAGATGCAGGTAAAATTGCTGGCCTTGATGTTAAAAGAATTATAAATGAACCCACAGCTGCAGCATTAGCTTATGGCTTGGATAAAAACACAAATGAAAAAAAGGTCGTCGTTTATGATTTAGGCGGAGGTACCTTTGATGTCTCTATAATTGAAATGACGAAAATTGACGGAGAACAACAATTTGAAGTTCTTTCTACTAGTGGAGACACTTTCTTAGGTGGAGAGGATTTTGATCTTAGACTTATAGATTATTTGGTAGATGAATTTAAAAAAGATCAAGGTATAGATCTTAAACAAGACCCTCTGGCTATTCAGAGATTGAAAGAAGCTGCAGAAAAAGCAAAGATAGAGCTTTCTTCAAGCTCACAAACAGATATTAATCTACCATACGTAACCGCAGACGCTTCTGGTCCTAAACATATGAATCTAAAACTTAGTAGAGCTAAACTGGAATCTTTAGTTGATGATTTAGTACAAAAAACTTTAGAGCCTTGCAAAATTGCACTTAAAGATGCAGGCATTTCTGTAAGTGACATCGGCGAGGTTATACTTGTTGGCGGTCAAACTCGTATGCCTAAGGTTCAAGAAGTTGTAAAAGATTTCTTTAATAAAGAACCTAAAAAAGATGTTAACCCAGATGAGGCTGTTGCCATGGGTGCAGCGATACAAGCTGGTGTATTGGGCGGAGAAGTTAAGGATGTGTTGTTACTTGATGTCACCCCATTGACATTAGGTATAGAAACAATGGGTGGAGTAAGGACGCCTTTGATAGATAAAAATACGACCATACCTACAAAGAAATCCCAAGTATTTTCAACTGCAGAAGACAATCAACCTGCTGTTACAGTTCATGTTCTTCAAGGTGAAAGAGAGGTTGCATCTGGTAACAAATCACTTGGAAAGTTTGATCTATCAGATATTCCACCTGCACCAAGAGGTACACCTCAAATTGAAGTAACTTTTGATATCGATGCAAATGGAATACTGAATGTTTCTGCAAAAGATCAAGCTACTAATAAAGAGCAATCTATTGTTATTAAAGCTTCAAGTGGTTTAAGTGAAGAAGAGATTAATAATATGGTCCAAGATGCCGAAAAACATGCTGAAGAGGATAAAAAAGTTAAGGAGTTGGTTGATGCTAAAAATCAAGCTGAAGCAATGATTAACGGTTCTGAGAAAGCAATAAAGGATTTGGGAGATAAAGCTGATAAGGCTGATGTAGAAGCTACAAATAAAGCAATAGATGCATTGAAAGAGGCGGTTAAATCTGATGATGGTGAAAAAATTAAAGATCTAACAATGAAGCTAACTGAGGTTGCAGGAAAGATTGCGCAACAAGCTTACCAAGAACAGGCTCAAGCTCAAGGAGCTGGCGGTCAAGCGGAAGCTGATAATAATAGTGGCGCTTCTGGAGCATCGAAAGATGCGGTGGATGCAGAATTTGAAGAAGTTGTAGATAATAAAGACGAACCAAAAGAAAATTCTAAATAATGGCTAAGGCCGATTACTACTCGTTGCTCGGGGTCTCTCGAAATGCCTCCGAGCAGGAACTAAAAAAAGCATATAAAAAACTTGCTATGAAATATCATCCTGATAGAAATCAGGGTGATAAAGATGCTGCTGAGAAAAAATTTAAAGAAGTGTCAGAAGCATACGAAGTTTTATCTGATCAAAATAAAAGACAAGCTTATGATCAATTCGGTCATGATGGACTAGATCAAAGATTTGGACAAAACGGCGGTTTTCAAGGCGGCTCCTTTAATGACATTTTTGGTGATGTATTTGGAGACATATTCGGAGGTGGTTCAAGATCACAAAATCAACCCAGAAGAGGTTCTGATTTAGAATATCGTATAGAAGTGTCACTTGAAGATGCTATTAAAGGCAAAGAGGTAAAAATGAGTGTACCTCGGAGAATTAACTGTAAATCATGCAATGGCACTGGTGCTAAAAATGGTACTGCGATGAAAACTTGTAGCCATTGTAATGGTCAAGGTCAAGTTCGTGTAAGCCAAGGATTTTTCTCTGTTCAACAAACATGTCCTGTCTGCAAAGGAAGAGGCACAGTAATAGAAGAACATTGTCCAGACTGTCAAGGAACAGGCTTTAGGCAAGAAACTAAGAAACTTGCCGTTAAAATACCAGCTGGAGTGGATACTGGGGATCAAATAAGATTATCTGGAGAAGGTGAGGCAGGCCCTAATAATGGGATTGCAGGTGATTTATATGTTTCTGTAAAAGTTAAGCCTCATAAATTTTTTCAAAGAGACGGAGATGACTTATTGTGTGAAGTGCCAATTAGTTTCACTTCTGCAACATTGGGGGATAAGATAATATTACCGACACTTGAAGGTAAAGTTGAATTAACCGTTCCAGCTGGTACTCAAAGTGGTCGAGCATTTAGGGTCAAAAATAAAGGAGTCAAGTCAGTAAGGTCGTCGTATAAAGGTGATTTATACTGTAAGGTAAACATTGAGACTCCAGTTAATTTAACAAAGGAACAAAAAGAATTATTAAATCAACTTGATAAATCCTTTTCAAAAAGTAAATCTAAGCATAGACCAAATGAAAAGTCATGGTTAGATGGTATTAAGGAATTTTTTGATAAATGAATGTAAGTAAAATAGCTATAAATGGATTCTTTGGAAGAATGGGACAAACTATTTATAACTTATCTATAAAAGACAAAGAAAAATTTGAAGTGACCGTAGGCTGTGATCAAAAAGATAAAATAAATCTGCAGCACGAAATTTCATTAACTGATAATCTATCTAAATTTTCTGATTTATTTGATGTGGTCATCGACTTTTCACTTCCAGAACCATCTATCAAAGCAGTTAAAACATGCGAAGAAATCTCAAAACCTATTACGATTGGTACAACAGGCTTTAGTGACGAACAAAAAAAATATTTAATTGCTGCTAGCGAAAAAATACCATTGCTACTCGCGCCTAATATGAGTTTAGGTGTAAATGCATCACTTCAATCAATTTCTGATTTATCTAAGTTATTAACAAACTATGAAGTATCTATTGAAGAGACACATCATAAAAATAAAATTGATTCACCCTCGGGTACTGCACTAAAAATTGCAGACGTTATAGCAAATGCTCGAGGAACCGAAGCTAGCAGCATAGATATCAAAGCTTACAGGGAAGAGGGTGAAATTGGAGTCCATAAAACTACATTTAAATCAGATGATGATGAAATTATCATTTATCATAATGCATTTAATAGATCAATATTTGCAAAAGGAGCCTTAGAGACATCTCAATGGATTGCAAATCAAAAACCAGGACTATATACATACAAAGACTTCATGGAAAGCGTTTAATGAAAATTGCAGTTGTATTCCCAGGACAAGGTTCACAAAATAAAGCTATGCTAGATAGTTTTGAAGAAATAGATGTATTTAAAAATATTATTAGTGAAGGCTCCGACATATTAGGCTACGATATTGCATCAATAATAGCCGATGAAGATAAGATAAATAATACCTTATACACACAACCCCTTGTGTTAGCTGTATCTTATGCTATCTGGAAAACTTTAATCCATAAAGTAACTTTAAATGTATCTTTGGGCGCTGGTCATAGCCTTGGTGAATATACTGCTTTAGTTGCAAATGGAGCTCTCACATATAAAGAGGGTTTGTTGCTTGTAAAAAAACGTGCAGAACTTATGTCTAACGCAATGGAACACATTGATGGAGCAATGGCAGCTGTGATAGGCATTGAAGGTGCCTCAGTTGATAAAGTCTGCAAACAAGAAACAAAAGAAAATAATATTATTGAAGCAGTTAATTTTAATTGTCCAGGTCAAACAGTAATCGCAGGGCATTCATCAGCAGTTGATGCCATTACACCAGTACTGAAAAGTGCCGGAGCTAAAATAGTAAAAAAATTACCGGTATCATTGGCTGCTCATACAAGTTTGCTAAAGCCCGTTGCTGACAAATTAAGTAATGTACTCAGTAAATTAAGTTTTAATCAAAATAATTTTGATATCGTACATAATTATGATTTATCTGTTAGCCAAGATGGTGAACATCTAAATCGAGTTCTTTCAAATCAAGTTTGTTCACCTGTAAGATGGACTGAAACTCTTGAGAAGTTTAAAGCAAGCAATATATCCAACATAATTGAAGTTGGACCAGGTAGCGTATTGTCTGGTTTGGTTAAGCGATTTGATAAATCAATCAATGTATATCCAACTAAGTCGATTGAAGATATCAAAATGTTATCGCAAGCATTATAATATTAAATTATGAAAGATAAGATAATATTAATTACAGGTGCAAATAGAGGGATAGGGCATAACATACTTAAAAAAATAGCAACATGTGGATACACAGTTATTGGGACCTCTAGAAGTAAGGATGGTGCCGATTTGATTACAGAAACTTTAAAAGATTTCATGGGTAAAGGGATTGTCATGGATGTTACGAATCAAGAGTCTATTAATACCTCTGTAAGTCAACTTAAAGATGATTATGGGGTAATATATGGATTAGTAAATAATGCTGGTATTACAAATGATAACTTATTAATGAGAATGTCCGATGAGCAATGGAATACAGTAATAGAGACAAATCTCACATCATTATATCGAGTCACAAAATCAGTAGTTAAAGACATGATGAAAGCAAGAGCAGGGCGAATAATTAACATTGGATCAATAGTGGGTATGATGGGTAATGCAGGACAATCAAATTATTCTGCTACTAAATCAGGGCTTTTAGGCTTTACAAAGTCTTTAGCAAGAGAGGTATCATCAAGAAATATAAATGTTAATGCCATTTCACCTGGTTTTATTGACACTGACATGACAAGAGCGTTATCAGAAGAACAAATTGAAGCTTTAACAAAAAATATCCCGCTTGGAAGAATAGCATCTCCTGACGAGGTTTCATCAGTTGTAGCCTTTTTATTATCAGAAGATTCAACATATATAACGGGTGAAAATATTAATGTAAATGGCGGCTTATATATGTAAAAATACATATAATTTTAATATAATCAATTCAATTTCGGGTAGGAGAAATCAATAATGAGTAGTATAGAAGAAAGAGTAAAAAATATAATTGTTACTCAATTAGGTGTAAAAGCAGATGAAGTCAAAAATGAATCAAAATTCATAGATGATTTAGGTGCAGATTCTCTTGACACTGTCGAATTAGTAATGGCCTTAGAAGAAGAATTTGAAACTGAAATTCCTGATGAAGACGCTGAAAAAATTACCTCCGTACAAGAAGCTATAGATTACGTTAATTCAAATCAATAACTATGACTAAAAGACGCGTAGTAGTCACAGGTATCGGATGTCTCACGCCTTTAGGATCTACTAAGGACAAATTTTGGGGGGCTTTATTAGAAGGGAAATCTGGAGCTCAAACTATTGATTTTCTAGATATTGAAAAACTTCCAGTAAAATTTTCTGCATCAGTCAAAGATTATGACCCAGAGAAATACTTTGACAAAAAAGAACTTAAAAAAATGGATTTATTTATGCAGTATGGTATGGCTGCAGGAATAGATGCTGTCGATGATTCAAAATTATTAGAATCACAAATAGATTATAATAGAGTAGGCGTATCGATAGGATCTGGGATAGGCGGTCTGCCTAATATTGAATCAACTAGAGATACTTTCCAAAAAAGCGGTTCAAGGAGAATATCTCCATTTTTTGTTCCCGCAACGATCATTAATATGATTTCAGGTAATTTATCGATTAAGTATGGATTTCGAGGCCCAAATTTATCTATCGTAACCGCATGTACAACTGGTACGCACAATATAGGCGAGGGATTTCGACAAATACAATATTCACATGCGGATGTAATGATTTGTGGTGGAGCTGAAATGGCGACATCTGATTTAGGTATTGGAGGTTTTGCTGCTGCCAGAGCTCTATCAACTAGAAATGACTCTCCAGAAACTGCTAGTAGACCATGGGATACAGATAGAGATGGTTTTGTCCTTGGAGATGGAGCTGGAGTTCTAGTACTAGAAGAATTAGAGCACGCAAAAAAAAGAGGAGCTACAATCTACGCTGAAATTAATGGTTATGGCATGAGTGCGGATGCATATCATATGACTTTACCATCAGAAACTGGTGAAGGAGCATCTCGCTGCATGACCTTAGCGTTAAAAGATGCGGGGCTAGATTCAGCTAAAATCGACTATATTAATGCACATGGAACATCAACACCGGCAGGCGATATTCTCGAGTTAAAGGCTGTTAAAAAGACGTTTAATGATCATTCAAAGAACTTAATAATAAATTCATCAAAATCAATGATAGGTCATTTGCTTGGCGCAGCTGGCGGTGTTGAAGCAATCGTTTGCATACTTTCTATATTAAATAGTAAAGTCCATCAAACTATCAACGTATCAAATTTGGATGCAGAGTGTGATTTAAATGTTAATCATGAAGCGGCTGTAGATTGCGATATAAACTATGCTTTGTCTAACTCATTTGGGTTTGGCGGAACAAATGGATCTTTAATTTTTTCGAAATTTAAAGATTAATCCCTAACTTGAAAATTCAAGTACATATTAATAAAACATCTGTGTCTGTAAAAGACAGAGGTTTTAATTATGGCGATGGTATATTTGAAACAATTCGTGTAAAAAATAATAAATGTCTTTATCAGTCAGATCATATAAACAGGTTGATAAAAGGCTGTAAAGTATTAAAAATTTCTTCTCCGAGCAAACAGCTATTAAATAGCTCTATAAAAAAATCTATAGGTAAAACCAGAGAATGTATAATAAAAATTATATATACAAGAGGTTTGTCTGATCATGGATATGGTTACGATAAAGATATCATTCCACAGCTTTATATAATCAAAAAAATGAATGCACTTCCAAAATATAGAAAAGCTATTTCACTTGGTTATTCACAATACTGCTTGAGCGTTAATAGCTATCTTTCGAAAATAAAACATATGAATAGGTTAGAACAAATATTAGGTATAACTTTCAAACCTAAAAAGATATTTGATAATTATATTTTGGTTGATAGAAAAAATCATATTATTGAATGCATATCTTCAAATATATTCTTTTATAAATTTAATAATAATAAATTTATTTTTCATACCCCAAATTTAAAAAATAATGGTGTAGATGGTATTTTGAAACAGCAAATTATTAAAACTCTTATAAAGAAAAATATATCTGTCTTTGAGAGAAGTATTAAAAAAAATGATATTGCAAAATATCACGGTTCTTTTATATGTAATTCAATTTCCGGCATAGAGTTTGTCAGCCAGATTGATAAACAATCATTAAATCATATTGAATCTTTAGAAGATTTATTACATAAATATATATATGAGTAATAAATTTATAGTAGTAGAGGGTAGTGAAGGAGTAGGTAAGTCATATCAGATAAAGATAATTGAGCGCTATCTGATTGATAACAAGATAGATTATATTCTTACTCGTGAACCAGGCGGCACAAACTTTGGAGAATCAATTCGAGACATAATTTTGAATGATGATAATAATACTGAAGAACTTACAGATTCATTGCTTTTTTATGCCTCAAGGTATGAAAACTATAAGAAAATTATATTACCTGCCTTGGATGCTGGCAAAACAGTTGTTTGTGATAGATATCATTATTCAACGCTAGTTTATCAAGGTATAGTTGGAAATAATTCTTCTGTTAAAGCTATTCATGAAATATTTGATGCTATATATTCTAAAATGATTGATCATATAATTTATTTATACACAACTCCTAAAGAAAGCTTTAAAAGAATTTCAAAACGATCTGTGACAGATAAATTTGAAAGTAGAGGACTTAGTTACCTGGAAGATCTATCAAACGCATATGAATTAGTTTTTAATGGTATGAAAAATATAACAAAGATTGATACTTCTGAAGATAAAAATATAACTAAAGACAATTTAATTAAATCATTAGATAAGATATTCAAGAAAAAATGATTGATCAATTAATATTGAGTAATAAACCAAGAAACTATTTAGTTACATCAACAGACCTAAATAATAGATATTTATTAGTAACGAAAAAAATTTGTAGCGAGATGAATATCAAAAAAGATCAATTAGAGAATAATCCAGATGTAAAATATGTATCTCTACCGATAATCGATAAAACTGGCAAAACAGTTAATTCCGTTTCAAACAAAGACTTAGTTCTTAATAATTATGGTTTAATTAACAATATAGACTCGAATAAAATTGGGACGGAAATAACAATTAATCAAATCAGAGACGTCATATCATTCACGCAGTTATCAGCACATAAAGATAAAAAAATTGTTATTTTAAATGACGTTTCAAAGATGAATATAGAAGCATCATCAGCTTTACTGAAAACACTTGAAGAAGTTTCTTCAAATTGTTCATTTATTCTTATTTGTAACTCTGTTAGGGATGTGCATGAAACAATTAAAAGTAGATGTTTGCATATTAATATTGATTCATATATTGATGATAACTCTGATAGCTTTGAAGAGTTTTTCTTTTCAAGACATTCTTTTTTAAAAGATAATGACAATATTTATGACATATCTACATCACTTAATGAAACAGTTGATCAGATTAACGGACTCCTAGATAAATCATATGATCCTATTGATGTCTCTATAATTTGGAATAAATTAGGGATTAAATTGATAATAGAGATAATTAATATGTATATTATATATATACTGAAGAAATATATTTCTACTGACCTCAAAACTATAGAATCTAATGGTCACATAAAAAAGCTTTCAAACATTTATGAAATAATTCCAAATATTAAAAAGAATATCTTGATGAATATAAATCCTAAATATCTACTCAATAACTTATCAATTGAATTAGCAAGCTAATCATAATAATATCCAGTTATGCAAAAAT
This sequence comes from uncultured Gammaproteobacteria bacterium, assembly GCA_902559355.1. Taxonomy (GTDB): domain Bacteria; phylum Pseudomonadota; class Gammaproteobacteria; genus CACLCV01. The sequence goes on along the minus strand of CACEHM010000004.1, from coordinate 53,941 downwards.
CTGATAAAAAAGTCGTTAGTTTATTTGAAAAAACTAACCCGGGGTTTCAAAAGATTACATTAACTGATTCGTTACGCCTAAAAAGAGGAGGTTATCTAAAAAATCCTGTTCTAGCTTATGAAACATGGGGTGAGTTATCAAAAGAAAAAGATAATATTATAGTTATCTTAACGGGTCTAAGTGCCAGTTCACATGTTGCTTCAAGCGTTACTAACCCTGAAACTGGCTGGTGGGAAGGTATGGTTGGTAAAGGTAAAGCATTTGATACAAGCAAATATTATGTAGTATGTATAAATTCCCTAGGAAGTTGTTTTGGATCTACAGGTCCTGCATCAATAAATGAAATAACAGGAGAGCCCTATAGGTTAACTTTCCCTGAATTAACGATTGATGATATGGCTAAGGCATCAAAATTATTATTTGATAAGCTAGAAATTAAATCTATTCATACTTTAGTAGGCCCATCTATGGGTGGTATGCACAGCCTTGCATTAATAATACAAAATAATAATTTTGTTAGAAACTTTATTGCTATTTCAACTGCAAGACAGTCATTACCATATTCTATAGCAATTCGATCGTTACAAAGGGAAGTAATTAGAAAAGATCCATTATGGAACAATGGTTACTATTCATATGATAATCCACCTCTTAATGGTGTACGTATTGCGCGTAAACTTGGTATGCTTTCTTATCGATCGGCTGATGAGTGGGCACAACGCTTTGGTAGAAAAAAATCTGCTAAAACAGAAATAACACAAAATACTTTTGGCATAGAAAATACAGGTTTTGAATTTGAAATAGAATCTTACCTAGAACATTTAGCAATAAAATTCCAAAATGTTTTCGATGCAAATTCTTATTTATATCTATCTAGATCTATTGATTGGTTTGATTTAGTTGATTATGGCTCCTCGCCAAATGAAATACTAGGGCAGACGGGATTAAGTAATGCACTTGTTCTTGGAGTAGAATCTGATACTTTATTCCCGGTAAGCCAACAAAAAGAAATTGCTGAATATCTAGCCAGTGGTACAACAAAAGTTGCTTATAAAAGTTTAGACTGTTTACAAGGGCATGATTCATTTCTTGTTGATATTGAAACATTCTCAAGAGAAATAAAATGTTTCTTAGAAAATTTATAATTCTTTTTAGTCTAATTATTACAGGCCCTGCCTTTTCTGGTCAATTTGATGCTAAGGTCATTAAAGTAATTGACGGAGATACAATTTGGGTCAAAACTGAGAATAAACATGTAAAAATAAGACTCAGTTATATCGACGCACCCGAGTTAAGGCAGACATTTGGAGTACGAAGTAAAAATTATTTAACAAATTTAGTTCTAGATAAAAAGGTACAGATTGATACATATAGAAAAGATAGGTATAACAGAATAATCGGAGAAGTTTACATACATGATGATAAAGGGTCCATATTTGTAAATGCAAAACTTATAAAAAGCGGTAATGCATGGGTATATAAGAGATACAGAAACAACCGATATCTTATAAATCTTGAGGATTACGCTAAATCAAATAATAATGGCCTTTGGAGTACAAAAAATCCACTAGAACCATGGGAATATCGAAAAAAATAAGCTATAACCGTTAGTCTCTCGTCAGCTGATATTATCTCGCACTTTTTTTGCAGCTCTACGACATCTCTCTGAGCAATATATTACACTCTGCCAATCTCGCTCCCACTTTTTCCTCCACGAGAATGGTAATTTACAGATAGGACATATTTTTTTCGGAAGGCTACTTTTTTTCATTTAACTGATGTCTATTTTTATAAAATAGAAGTAGCGCTATGACTTCATAAAATATTACACTGATTTGATAGACTCCTGGCAATGCGACTAAATTACCAATCCATTTGTACTTAGGAATATTTCTCCACATAATAACGAATGCCTCTACACCAGAGTAGACCTGATTATCTTTAACAACATGTAATCGTCTAAGAAGATCCTTATGGCTCTTTCCAGATAATTTAGTAGATATTTCTAAATCATTGATATCTATCCAATTTATATCATTATCTATCGATTTATAATGATTTATCTCCTTGGAGCATATTGAACAACTGTCATTAAACAAAACCTTGATCATCTCGTATTATCTCTTAAAAATTCATTTGCTCTGGTTAAAATAATTTCTTTTCTTTCTTTCTTCATTTTATCAAATAAACTCACCATCATGTTCAATCTTGGGTTAGTTTTAAAAAATTTGCGGTTCTTGTCTATGAACCTCCAATAAAGGCCATCAAAAATATCACACCATTCTCCTTTTTTAAAGTCCATCATTTTTAATATATAATTCGAACCGCATATATATGGTTTAGTGGCCATTATCCCTCCGTCAGCAAAAAGACCCATACTATATACATTTGGTGTCATAACCCAATCTGAAGAGTCTATATACAGCTCCATAAACCATTTATAAGCATTCTTTGGCTCTATTTCACATAAATTCATAAGGTTAACTTGTATCATCAACCTTTCAATATGATGCGAATATGCATATTTTATAGTGCTTTTTATACTGTAATCCAAGGGATCTATACCGGTTTCTCCTGTGTACCAGGAATCACATAGTTTTCTTTTGTGATTAAAAAAATTTCCTCTCTCAATATTTTTACTTTCCAAGTGATACAAACCTCTCATGAATTCGCGCCAACCTATAATTTGACGTAAAAAACCCTCATAAGAATTTACAGGTATATCTTTTAAATCATTGATTTTATTGATTATATCAGTGGGTGTTATTAGCCCTAGATTTAAAGAAGAGCTTAGGTTTGAATGAAACCAAAGATATGATCTTTGATCAACTGAGTCTTCGTAATCACCAAATGACTTAAATTTGTTTACTATAAAATCGTCTAAATTCTCAATAGCTTGTTTACGTGTAGTAGGGTAGTTAAATTCTTCAATATTTCCATAATGATTTTCAAAGTATTTAGACACTATTTCTTTTACATCTTTAGTGTGTTTTGTATGTCTAAATTTTTTAATTGGAGGTGGTAGCACCTTATGGCTTATTTTCTTTCTATTTTCGCTATCAAAAGTCCATTTGCCACCAACAGGCTTACCATTATCCATTAATATATTTAATTTCTTTCTTTGATTGATATAAAAGTTTGTCATCTTATATGTCGGTTTTGACGTTTTAGGGCACATTGATATAAATTCATCCCTATTTGTAAGAAACATAGGGCTATCGAGTATTATTAGATCATTTAATTCTTCTGAAATTTTGTTTATTATTTTTTCAAACCATTTATCTTCAATTGTCCATACGCTCATAATTTTAATTTTTTCTTTATTTATATAATCTTTTAATGAATCAATATAACTAATTGATTTATCTACATTTAGATATTCATAATGAACGTTGTAATTATGTTTATTTAAATAATCTTTGTACGAGCGCATAGATGATAAGAAGAGGGTGATCTTATGCTTATGATGCTTCTCATATGTACATAAGCCATAATCCTCTCTCATAAATATCTTCGTGGGATTGATTTTATTTACATTTGATATAGGAAATAACTGGTTTCCTAGTACTAGATGGAGATCTACATCCTTTATACGATCATTCATATCCATATATAAGTAGAATAGGTTATATGAATATTATATGCTAGATTAATATATAGGTTCGTATAATATATATTATGTAATTATTCTATATAAAATATTTCGTTCCCATCAATTGTATACTTAGTAATTAATGTTTTTACGTCATTCGACTTAAGCCAATTATATAGATTTTCTGAATATGGGTGTCGATTAGGACATTTTTTTTTGCTGACAAGAATCATGCCGTAATAATTTTTTAAAACATTCTTATCTTCATAAATAATTATGTGATTTCTCTTATTCTTAAATCTAATCCAAGTGGATCTGTCGGAAAATATATATGAACTAGTTGTTACTGATATATTTAAAGACTGCCCCATACTCTGTCCTGTCTCAAGGTACCAAGAACCGCTGTAATCTTCGGGTCTTGACTTAATTCTATCCCATATTTCCATTTCTGCAGCATGTGTCCCACTAGAATCTGACCTTGAGATAAATTTAAATTTACCTGATTCATACAACTTTCTAAAGGCATCCTCTATTGATTGTTCTTTTTGCAAATTAGCAGGATCATTTTTTGGTCCAATAAGAACGTAATCGTTATACATAAGACTATGTCTGCTCTCACCATAGAATTTTAGAAATTCATCTTCCCTCTCTCTATCGTGGACTATTAATATATCGCCATCGCATTTTTGAGAATTTAATATAGCTTGTCCTGTACCTACTGCTACAACTTTGATTTCAACTTTATCTATATTTGGATATAGCGGAAGCAAATAGTCGTATAAACCAGAATCTCGTGTAGAGGTAGTAGATTGAATAGTCAAACTGCTTGCAAATAAATCTGTTATAAAAAAAAGCAGAAATAGTATTTTATATTTCATTAATTCTCTTACCTTGATTAAGTATTATATTAGTATAGTCATAATTTAAATCTTGAATAAACTTATCATCATGTGTAACCATAATAATTGTTATATCTTTTGATAATAATGAAGTAATTATAGAACTTACTCTCATTAAGTTACGCCTGTCTAAATTATTGGATGGTTCATCATAAAAAAGAACTTTTGGATTTAAAGCGACAGATCTTAAGAGAGATAAAATTTGTAATTCTCCACCAGACAATTTATGTATATTTTTATCTTTTAAATGCTGTAATTCATATTCGTCTATTAATCTATTTATTATTATTATTCTCTCATGCTTACTCTTACCTGAGCAATAAAGTGCATGTTCTATATTATAAAAGAATGATCGATTAAGAAAAACAGGATTTTGGAATACGAATGATGATTGCTTATATGATAAATCATATTTATATAACCTGCCTGATGTAGGTTCTATCAATCCAAAAATAAGTTTTAATAATGTTGTTTTCCCTGAACCATTCGGTCCAGTGATTACACTAAGTCCACTTTTGTTGATATCTAAGTTTATGTTTTTTAGAATCTTAAAATTATTTTGAAAATAACAGATATTGTCTAAGTGAAAGAGTTTCATAGTTTTTTATTGTATATATTTTTAATAATGAAAATAAACATATTAATTAAAATAGCAATTAATATTAGAGCAATTCCAAGGCTTAATGCAGTAGCTAACTCTCCTCTTGATGTTTCAAGCACGATACTCGTTGTCATAACTCTTGTCATATGCGCTATATTGCCACCAACAATTATTACTGCCCCTACTTCAGATAGAGCTCTACCCAAGCCAGTCATGAATATTATTAGCAGTTCATTTCTACTTTCGTGTAAAATTGTTTTTAATATTTTGAAATCAGAGGTATTTAGTGACATTAAATAATCATATAAATACATATATTTGTTATTTAGTACTGTAAAGGACAATGAAATAATAATAGGTAAAACGATAAGAAATTGAGCAATTATCATTAGTTGATAGCTATACAACATATCTGAAAAACCTAGAATGCCTGTATTTGAAAAAAGTAGATACAAAATTAATCCAACTACTACCGGCGGTAAACTCATCATAGAGTTTATTATTAGAAGAGTAGCATTCTTACCAACAAATCTTTTTAATACTAAAAAAGAAGTGATTATTATCGCAATAATTGATGAAAGAATAGCTGCAGATATAGAAACAAATAGTGACAATAAAATAATTTCATATAACTTTATATCAAATTCGACTAGATTTTTTAACGCCTCATAGAAAATATCCATAGCTATTACGAATCTTTAAATAAAATCCTTTTTTTATATTTAGCTGAAATTATTTTGTCCCCTTTCGATCAATTAATATTTATCAACAAGTTTATAAATAAAAATATATCCTTTCATCTTCTTCATTTATATAACAAACTCTTAACATAGTACTCTATCGTTTTGTCAATGCCGTTATCAAAGGATGTAGTTGGTTGCCATTTATACTCCTCTGTTATCCTAGTATTATCTATAGAGTACCTTTTATCATGTCCAAGCCTGTCGTCAACAAAAGAAATTAAACTAAGCGGATCCTTAGGTAAACTAATTTCTAGTTTCGATAATTTATTACAAATCATCTTGACTATGCTAAGATTATCAACTTCATTTTGACTGCCTATGTTATATCTATTGTGCATATTTTCAGACTCTATTATTTTAATCAATGCATCGCAATGATCATCTACATATATCCAATCTCTAATATTATCACCTTTTCCATAAATCGTTATCTTATCGCCCTTCATTATTGATTTAATTGTCTTTGGAATTAGTTTCTCCTCGTACTGGTTTGGACCATAATTGTTTGTGCAATTCGTTAATAATAAAGGTAGAGCATAGGTGTTAATGTAAGATAAAACTAAATGGTCACTAGATGCCTTTGATGCTGAGTAAGGATTCCTAGGATCATATTTGGACTGTTCGCAGAATGGTTGATCATAAGGTTTTAAATCACCAAAGACTTCATCAGTTGAGATTTGAATGAATTTAGTGCCAGCTCTACTGTTACAATATTGTCTATAAATCTCTAGAAGAACATGTGTGCCAACAACATTCGTTATAATAAATTGCTCTGATGCTTTAATAGAATTATCAACATGACTCTCTGCTGCGAAATTTATAAATATAGTTGGCTGATGTTTATCAACTATCTCATTGATTTGTTTTTTATTTGTAATATCTTCGTGGTAGAAAGTATACTTATCAGAGTTATTAACTTTATGAAGATAGTCTTGATTTGCAGCATAGGTAAGTTTATCGACATTAATAATCTTAGTATCTTTTCTTGAGGCCCATAGATTTATGAAACGGGAGCCTATAAAACCGGAACCACCAAATACAATTATCGTCATGATTAAACTCTTAACATCTTATGCTAATGACAAGATATTAAAATAATCCAATAATATTTCCAGAATCATCAATATCAATTCTCTCTGCAGCAGGAACTTTTGGTAATCCAGGCATTGTCATTATATCTCCACACACCATTACGATAAACTCTGCCCCTGCAGATAAGCGTACTTCACGAATAGGTATCTCATGATTTGAAGGTGCACCTCTAAGCGTTGGATCTGTTGAGAAGGAATATTGAGTTTTAGCAACGCATACAGGGAAATTCCCATATCCGTTTTTCTGTAATTCATCTATCTGTTTCTTTATATTTGCTGGAGCTGAAATTGTTGATGCTCCATAGATTTTTTTAGCTATAGTTTCCATTTTATCCCATAGCGGCATATCATCAGGATATAAATATTCAAAATTATTTTCTGCGTTTTCTATTTCATTTACTACTGCTTTAGCTAATTCTTCCGCGCCTTTTCCGCCATTTGCCCAGTGTGTTGACGATACTATTGGAACATTTAATTCATTTGATTTTGCTTTAAGAAGCTCTTTTTCTTTTTCAGTATCGAATGAAAAACCGTTAATACCTACAACTACAGGAAGTCCAAAATTATTTTTTAAATTATGAATATGTCTTTCAAGATTACTTAATCCTTTTGATAAATATTCCGTACTCTCATTATTAAGTTTATCTAGAGAACAGCCACCATGATATTTTAGAGCACGTATTGTAGCTACTAGTACTACTACGGAAGGCTTAATATTTGCTTTTCTACATTTTATATCAAGGAATTTTTCTGCTCCAAGGTCTGCTCCAAATCCAGCTTCTGTAACAACATAATCAGCTAGTTTTAACGATGCTTTTGTCGCAATAACAGAGTTACATCCATGTGCAATGTTGGCAAATGGTCCTCCATGAATCATTGCAGGATTATTTTCTAGTGTTTGAACTAAGTTTGGTTTCATTGCATCTTTAAGTAACACGGTCATGGCACCATGTGCATTAATATCACTAGCTAATATAGGTTTTTTTTCTCTAGTATATGCGATGACTATTTTACCCAATCTAGTTTTTAAATCTTTAATAGATGTGGCTAGACAGAAAATTGCCATAATCTCAGAGGCGACGACAATATCAAACCCATCTTCTCTAGGAAAGCCGTTGCCAATTGATCCAAGCGAGCAGACAGTGCTTCTTAGTGCTCTGTCGTTCATATCAAGAACTCTTTTCCAAGCAACACGCCTGACGTCAATGCCCAACTTGTTTCCATGATGGATATGATTGTCCAACATTGCAGCAAGTAGATTATTTGCTAACTGTATAGCATTAAAATCTCCGGTGAAATGAAGGTTTATGTCTTCCATAGGAATAACTTGTGCCATACCCCCTCCTGCAGCTCCACCTTTCATACCAAAGACAGGGCCAAGAGATGGCTCTCTAATAGTAACTAATGCTTTTTTACCTATATGATTGAGTGCATCACCTAATCCTACAGACGTAGTAGTCTTGCCCTCACCTGCTGGCGTCGGGCTGATTGCAGTTACCAAAATAAGCTTGCCATCTGGTTTTGATTCAAGTGAATTTAGAAAATCCAGAGAGATTTTGGCTTTATAATGACCAAATGGCTCCAAAGAGTCCTCAGGGATATCTAGTTTTTTAGCAATTGAGTTGATTTTCTCTAATTTGGCTGCTTGTGCTATTTCTATATCGGTTTTCATACTTAGGTTCTCAATATAATATTATATATGCGAAACATCAATATTGTTTATATTTCATTTTGATGGTAGTAATCATCTGGTGTAAACTTAGCCTTTCTTCTTCCTGTACCAATGTATGTAAAAGGAAGATTATTGTATTCATTAACTCTAATTATGCGTATATCCATACTTACTCTTGTATATTCTGATTCATTTAAAATAGCAGCATGTAGACATCTAGAATCAAATATCAGAAACTCATCTTTATCCAAAGAGACAATGTCTGTATTGTCATCGCAGAATTGTTTAATCTTGTTATCCTTCCAAATTGCTTGGTGGAGGGACTGTAAATTATAATCAAATTTTTTTAACAAATAGAGACTTTTATCTAATGGAAGAATAACAAAAGATTTACTCTGTGATGAATTAGTAAATGGCGCCCATATATTAAGCTCTTCTGGAGGATGACCAAGCATGATGTCATTATGATAGTCTCTTTTTGTCATACCTATAGACTTAGGAAAACTAAATCTAAACGTTGGCGTTTTTTGAAAATAAATCTGATCATCCATTATCGGCTTAACACATTTTCTAATAAACTCATGATATAAGTTGCCGATACGCTCATTTGTCTCATAACAAGTCTTAACAATATTATTTATTTGATTAACGTCCACGGTCATATCATCAGTTGAAAGCTCCTCATGAATTTTATCTAAACGAACAGAGGAATGAATAAAACCTCGGTCTTTAAGTAAGTCAATAATTTCTTTATCAAAATTATAATCGCTATGATTATACTTGAATACTTTTTTGCCAGTATCACATAGAGACTGAATCCAGCTGGTCCTAGATAGAGAGCCTCTGAATTCAAGAGAATCGCTATTAAATATTACAGATTCTGCATTACTCATGTATCACCTATTATTATAATCCACCTTTATTGAAAATTACCATAAATGTGCGAATTGCAATTTCAAATTCAAGCCACACTGACCAATTTTTAATATAGTATAAATCATACATTAGTTTTTGTTTTGAATCCTCTAAATTTGATCCATATCTAAACATTACTTGTGCCCATCCAGTGATGCCAGGTTTTACTATAGACCTAATATCATAGCATTCGATATTTTTTTCATAATCATTTGCTAAAATATCCCATTCTGCTCTAGGGCCAATCATATGCATGTCCCCTTTGATTACATTTATAATTTGTGGAATTTCATCAAATCTATATATTCGTAATTTATTTCCAAATGGGTATATTCTCTCATCATTTTCTCGAGTATATGGATCATATGCTGTTTTTTCATACATTGTTCTTATTTTGAAAACACTAAATTGTACTTTGTCCTGTCCTACTCTATTTTGAAGGAAAAAAAATTTACCTGGTGCTTGTAGCTTTTGAATTACAAATGAAAAAAGTAAAATTATAATAATTGGGAGAGAAAATATGATGGGAAGAATATAGTCACAGATACGTTTAAAAAAATAGACTTTTTTTGGAAAAGGATTGATATTTAATATACTTTCTATGTCTTTTTTATTGATAGATAGTTTGCGTTGATATAATTCTAGAAAAGAGGACATAGATATTATTTTCTTACTATATCTCATATTATTTTCAAGACTATATATATCAAAGCTTGCTGTATTAATCACGACCCTATCAATGTTTTCTAGTGATGAGTATATTTTTGAAAATTCTGATACATCTTTGACAAAAATAATTTGATAACCTTTCGTGACAAGCCTGTCATATTCTATACTAGTCAACTTGTATTCATCGCCGATAATAATAATTTTATGAATATATTCATTACTTCTAAGAATTATTCTTTTTAAGAAGAACTTTAGTAGCAAGATAATCGAAGGTGTGATTAAGGCCCATACAAGACACAGAAAAGTGCTTGGCATATTAGGATTTACAAAGTAAATATATATGAAAGTCACTAGTATAGAAAATAGCCATGAGGTTATTGCAATCCTCAATTTTGAATCCATATATGTAAGATAATAATTATAATAATATTCAGAGAATGAGGAATGCAATACAAGGCTCACACCTGCGAGTAATGCTAATAAATATAAATCTCCATTAATTTCACCAAGGAGTGGCAGTAATGATAGCATTGCAATTAATGGAGCGAGAAAGTCTATTAGTTTAAGATATGTGTTCGTGTGTATTAGCATTTCTCCAATTATACACATAATAATGTTTTGAAATGAAATAGAATACTAATTATGATTTAATATCATTATGAAAATATCTTTAACGGGGTCGAATGGATTTGTTGGGAAGAATTTACTGCAAAAGCTTATAAAAGACGGCCATCATGTAAAAGTACTGTCATCATCCAACGCTAACAATTATAAAAATGTAACTATAATAAAGGGAACGTTATCATCAGATTATACGGTTCTTGAATCATTCGTTGAAGATGTTGATTTTATAATAAATTGTGCCGGAGAAATTATTGATCAGAATAAAATGGAAGAGACAAATGTTCATGGAGTAAAAAAATTACTAGATATAATTAATTATAGAAAGGAAAATATTAAGTGGATTCAATTAGGAAGCGCAGGCATATATAAAAGAAATTATCATAATAAAAAAAGTTATGAATATATTGGCGAAGATGCTGAAATTCATACTGATAATTATTACGAAAAAACAAAGTGGAATGCTGATGATATTTTACTAGAAGCATCTAGAAGTAAATTTATTCAAGTCTACATTCTCAGGAGTACTGCAATTTTTGGTAAAGATATGTCAAATGACTCATTAAGGCGTCTTATAAAACTTATTAAACGAAGATTATTTTTTTATATAGGCTCGAAGAATAACATTTTATCATATTTACATGTGGATGACTTGACAGATTTGATTGTCTCAATCATATCATCTAAACATGCATATTCAGGGATCTATAATATCTCGAATGATTCAAAGATATCTCTTACTATTAATGAAGTAACTGATTTGTTAAAAATAAAAAAGATTAACCTTGTAATCAACCAAAAATTTGCAAAACTCATGACAAAAATGTTACCAAAAGTATTAGGCTTTCCTTTAACTGATTCAGTAATTAGAGCACTAACTTGTAGGTCAATTATTGACTCAACTAAAGCGACAAGAGAATTAGGTTATAAACCAAAAAAACCACTACATAAATATATTTATGAGCTTGTCAAGTCTTCGTAAAACTTACAATAATACTCTGACATGACTTTAGCACTATAGTTTTGAATAGCGTTACTATGTGCATTGAGCCCCATTTTTTCCCTAAGTTCATCATCTGCAAACAAACGATACATATTCTCAGAAAAAGACTTTATATCACCTTTTTTTGATAAGATGCCTGTTATGTTGTTACTAATAGAATCCTGTAATCCTGGAATATCATAACCCAATGAAGGAACTTTCATAGCAGCTGCATCTATAATTATAGAACCAAATCCCTCCCTGTAACTAGGTAAACATAAAACGTTGGTTAGGAATATAAATTGTAGATGATTATCAACACTGCCAATATTTATAACTTTATCAATATTCATTTTAAGAAAGTTAGATATATTTATTTCCTCTTCATCGGGCCCAATAAAAAAAAGTTTCAAATTTTTATCTTGATTATCATTACAAACTTTTTCAAATGCTTTCAAAATATCTATAGCTCCCTTATCTTTTGTTTTTCTGGCAATGTATGTATAAACAAAATCATCTTTATTAATATTGTACTTACTTTTCAACGACTGTATGTTATTGATATTTTCTCTAGAAAGAGTTTTGTTTACTTCATCGAAGTCTACTCCACAAACAGATCCTTTATTCAATACGGGCAAATTATCACCTTTATATGCGATTTTATGTTGCTTGAGAAAAATTGATTGAGAATAGCTATCTGCTAAGCATATTGTATTTAAACTATTTACTAAGCCGTCTAATTTGAGGTAAAAGAGTTTCTTTAATCCAGTTTGTGTTGCCCATACTTGTCCAGTAAATGTATGAATTCTTATTGGGACTCTGGTCATGAAACCTGCAATAGCTGCAAGAAGACCAGACTTTGGCATAATTGAATGAACAATATCTGGCTTTATCTTTATAAAGAGATAAATAAGTTTTACTAATGCTAAGAAATCCATAAACAAACTTGGTTTTCGTTTTATTTTCATATTGATAAAACTAACATTTGGACATTTTTTTTTAAATATCTCTACGTCGTTACCAATAATATATATTTTATATTTTTCATCTAGATATTTCATATTATTGAATATATGCCACTTGAAAGAATTGCTGTCAGTCAATACTCGCACTAAAGTACATGGTCTTTTTATATTCTTTCTCAAAATCAGGGTAAAGTATAAAATTTAAATGGTAAAAAAAAAGTTGATTTGTTCCCTAAAAATAACCAGACAAAGAATAATACAAATTTATATACAATTATCATGCTTATATACATAAGTATTTGATTTCCCTTTATCGCTCTTATTAAATAATTTCCAAATATTAAAACTTCAATAGGCAAAAAATATATAAATAGTCTATCCATTGCATTATACAAGAATGGATGAAGAAAAATTAAAAAATAGGAAAAAATTATAATCATAGCTAATCTTTTAATAATGAAAGTCTCCTCTAATGACATTTCATATTTAATCTGCTTATAGAATATTAGGTAGGTAGCTGCTGGCAGTAAGTAAATCATTCCTTTTAAATGTGCAGCACTTGATTGCATGTAAGTTGAAAAGTTTAAGACATAACCTGAGAGATATTTGCTAACAAATAGTAAGAAAAAAGATATTATCACTATACTGAGAAGTAAAATATTTCTAAGTTTAAACTTTTCTAAATCATCAACTAATAATACAAGAAATACAATTGCTGTTTTATGAAAGAGGGTTGCTAAAAGTATAAATAAGAGATATTCTTTTTTACTTCCAACAAGTATATATTTCATAGAGTATGCAATTATTGTCATTGCAGCGGCTTGACGGGGAAAGTTTATTATAAAAAGAATTAGAAATGGTAATCCAATGAAAAAGCTAAATGCTGAGTACTTTTGAAACTTACAAAACATATAATAAAAATACATAGTTATGAAAGCCATTGGAATATTCACATATAATATGTCATCAGTGAACCTTCTTACTATCCATGTCAAACCAAAGTAAGCTGGGTCTCCGATCGTTATACTATGAATAAATGGAAAATTGATTTGGTTTTGAAATAGCTCTTTGTAACTAAACCAATCCGGCCCTATCTCTATACTCCGAAAACCTAGAAATAGAGAAACTAGAATAAAGAGTAGAAAAATAAAGACTTCATCATACTTACGATACTTTGAATCGTAAATTAGAAAAGCTGTTAGGGCAGAAAAACTAAGGATTGAAAAATAAGGTAGCATTAGAATCCAAAAGGACTATTATGAAACTGTTTCCCACGGACTACATTTCCATTTTTATTGATAACTTTGCATGGGTTCCCGATTAAAGTAGATCTCTCGTCGTACACACCCTTAAATACAGTTGTTGTAGGTAAAAGTGTACAACCATGTTTTAGATGAACTCCTGGACCTATGAAGCAGTGAGAAAATATAACGACATCAGAGTCTACTTTAACAGCTGATTTAAAAACTGGAAAATTATCCTCTCTATAATTGTGTCCTATTGAATGTACAGAGCTTTGATAGCCAATCATTACGTTATTTGATATAGATATTCCTCCTCTGGCATCAATCATGCATGATGAATTAATAGTACAATTATCCCCTATTTCCAAATTCCAGGGTGCTATAATTTTAACACCAATATGGATAGATACGTTTTTACCTATTTTTGAGCCACACATCAATAAAATAACTTTTTTCAAATGAATGCTAGGAATTAAAAATAGTAGCCATAATAATCTATGGCATGAATAATAAATTAATTCTTTTATATATTTAGTCATCAGTAATTATATTTTCGATATTAATACTAACATTTTTCCAAGAGAATTTTTTCGCTGTATCTAGAATACCTTTTCTAAGCTTGTTTTGTATATTAGCAGAGTCATTAAACAATAAGATTTTTTCTCTCAGATTCGCCGGATCCTCTGAAATAAATAGTAAAGAATCCACATAATCAGTTAGATATTCCCTTACTCCTGAAAGATCTGATGCAATTACAGGAATTTTATATCCTACAGATGTGAGAATGGGGCCGCTTTGAGAGATTTCTTTATATGGAAGTATCGCGCAAGTCGATTTTTTAAATAAGATATCAAGTTTATGGTCGTCTAACCATTCATTGAAAATATCGATATTATGATAACTTTTCAGAATAGAAAGTTCATCAATGTAGTCCTTTTGTATTGAATTAGAGGCAATTATAAAATTTAAACGGCGATCATCTATAAGACTCAATGCTTCTATAAGAACATCTAAACCCTTATATGGTAAGCATCTTCCAAAAAAAATAAATGTTTGTATGCTGGTACTATAAGATTTTTCAGGTAATTCATTAAAAGAATTAACTCCAAACCCAATATAATATAATTTATTTTTATAGACTGATTGCTCAAAAGTTTTCAAAACATTTTTTGAAAAAAAAAGAAGTCTATGAGAAAAGATACTAGCAACACAGTCAGATAAAACTATAAGTTTATTTTTTAAACTATTTTCCACATGCCTAAATCCCGTAGGATTATGCCTAATATAATACAAATGACATTTTGTGAAAAAAGATATAAATCTATATATTGGTAAGAGCAAAAGATTAGGATGTGTCATAGTGAACATCAGCTTTTCAGCAAAGAAAATATTTTTAATTACCGTTAAAATATAAATTATATTCACATAAAATTCTTTAAAGAAATTATTACACTCATTCGTTATGAACGAATATTTGATATTGTTTTCACTACATAATTTTTCAAGATGGTCGAACCTCCTAAGAGTGATAATGCTTAATTTTATTTGAGTATTTTCATTATCAATAAATCCATTTATTATATTTGTAAGGTCAGTTATTCCACCACCTCTTTTACCAGAGAATAGTAATGTGAGTTTATTCATTTATTTCTAGGTATTAATTATTTTCTTAGCATAATCAAAACACATTTTAAGTCCACTTTCTATCTTAGTTTCTGGTGACCAATTGAATTGCTTTATAGTTTCATCAAGATTACAAAATGATACTTTATCAACTTCAGTTTGAACAATATCCTCTGGTAGAGGGATTTTGTTCTCAAACATTGATGGGTACTTATCCCAAAACTTCTTCTTATTGCCTTTGTTATAAATTAATTTTTGACCGGAAATTTCTTCAAGCTTTTCAACCAAATCATAAACTGAGTATGCGCTGCCACTACCTATATTTACAGCCTTATATCTTTTTTCAATATATGATTGATTTAGTATTATTTTTATAAAATTAATCAAATCTAGAATATAGATATAGTCTCGCTTTGCTTCAGGTGACGCGAATAAAGTAACAGGTTTTTTTTGTAAGATATTTTTTATTAAATATCCCAACAATGGTGGTTGTTTTCTAAAATAATCCTGTCTCGGACCATAAAGATTGAATAGCCTTAGAGCTGTTATATCAAAACCATATACTTTTGCTTGTGCTTCAAGATATACCTCCGAAAGGTATTTACTTATTGGATACATCAAATGTGGTTCTAATTTATCTCCAACTGCATGGCCAGAGTATATTTTCGATGGGAGTCCTTCATATACTGCTGAAGAACTAAAATGAATCATTTTTTTGCAACCTGTTTTTATCATAAAATCTATTAATGAACCTAAAGTTCCTACATTTATGGCCAGAGAACGATTGTGATTTACTTGATTATCGGGAAGTGGCGCTACCGCAGCAGCATTTATTATAATGTCAAAGTTTGTTTCATCTGATAAACAAAAGCTATCTACATCTTTTTCATAAAAAATAATTTTGTTTTCTAAACCTTCAATTCTTTGTTTGTATCCAAATGAGAGGTCGTCAACCCCATGTATATCAAGCTGATCATCTTTACATAATATTTGAGCTAGAGAAGAGCCAACGAAGCCACAAATACCTGTAATTAATATCTTCATATAGAGTTACATTATAAACTTTATCTGATGATAGCAATAGTTAAAATATTACAGCAATGATAAAATCTTAAAATGATATTAATAATCATATCAATTATTTATGAATTTCTGACGAGCCTCTGCATAGATCTTATAAAAAAAACCAATTACTTTATAAATAATTTTCTCTAACCTTCCTAAGTAGTTCTCATATCTGTCCAAGTGAGGTATATGTACTGACCTCATCTTCATACATCTCATACCCATCGAGTACATTGGTGCACACATAACTTTTTTAAGGTCACTAGTAAATTGTTTCTCAGCACCAATCGAATAATCTAATGAATGTTTAATAGGAAATTTAACTTTAGACAATAAATTCAGAGTAATCCAGACTTCTGCTCCATACCTATTACTTAATTTCTTTCTCTTATATAAACTCTTAATTTCATGACTTTGTTCATTTAGCCAAGATTCATTGTATTTTTCATCTATAAACGGAATACTTTTTACAAGTTTGGATTTTTCTTGCTTAAATCCTATGAACCAGTCTGAAAGATGATACAAGGTCCTAGGATGATCAATATCAAATCTTACAGATGAACTGTCAGTTAGAAGAAACTTTTTATTAGAAGTCATAAAATCATTTATTACTCTTTCAAGCTTATTTGCCTGATAAATATAGCAATCACTCCGAATTTTCATTGAATAATCAAACTCATCAACTATTACTCCACTTGTTATGGTTTTTATCTGACGATTAATATTTTGATATTTTTTTCTATAAACCTCTCTGCCTTGACTACCTGGATCTTCATTGATTATAACTTCTATGTCATATGATTTTCTTAAATCATTCAGCTCAGGGTGATCATAAGTTGACAATGTTACTTTCGAGAAAATACCCGATTCGATAGCTGAAATAATAGATTTCTTTGTATGAATTTTATTATCACTGAAAAATGGGCCCTGAATAATTAAATGTGATTTCATTTATTTGATAATATAAACTGTTCGACTTCGGTTATCCATTGATTGAAGACATTTTTCCATAACGTTTTATCATACTTAGCATATGGCTCATATGAACAATAACCAGATGACTGAGAGATAACTTTTACACCACTATTGAAATTATCAATTTCAACTGCTGATGTCGGATTGAAAAAAGCGATGTGTCTAATATTATTTGCAATTGCTAAATGCATTCCTAAAGAATCTGTAGTAATAAAAAAATCGCACTTACGAACGTGATTTGAATATTCTGAAATATTATTATTAGTATTTATTACTTTGATATCTCTATCTCCAATAATATAATTTGCTTTTTCTGAGGAAGAGTCATCACAAGAAAGAGTCATCGTATAATTAATATTATTAGCAACAAGATAACTACTCATAGCATCAATTAGTTTTTGTGAGTCTGATTGTTTGAGTTCCTTAGATGGCCACCTATTACCAGCAAATAAATTAAGACCAATCTTAAGGCTTTTACTATTAGGCTTTGATAACTCTGTCTTTTCTTTAAAGTATACTTTAGGTTGAATGTCATCAATTTTGATAGATAGCGAGTTAGTAAAAATTTCGTTGAATGATTTATTGTTTTCCTTCTTCAAAGTATTTGCTCTCTCCAAACCATACTTTGAGATAATGCCCATATCAAACCATTCGGATACATCATCAGTATATTCTAAATTATCGTTTGCATTTATATAAGAACCAATGACTTTGTTAGCTGATATCTTAGAGGCTGCCACAACAAATTCTTTTTTATCTTCAAGGCATATTAAAATATCAGTGTTAGATGGTAATATATCTTTATTAAAAATTAATATTTTATTAATATGGGGATTGTTCGTAAGGATATCCTTAGAAGCCTCAGAGGTTATCCAAGTTACTGTATAATCGAAATCTTTATTAAATGCATTTATCAAATAGGATGTTCTTAATACATCTCCAACAGCACCCAATTTAATAATTACAACTGATGGCATCTCTTAGAGGTTCATTGCTTCATGTTCAGCATGTACTTTTTTCCTAGTCTTTAAATATTCAGAATATGGTTTAGCTTTTTTTAGAATGAATCTGTGTTGATCAAAAACAGGAGGCAGTATTTTATTGATTAGATTTTTAATTTTATATTTTTTACTACTTCCGTAATTTATATTATTTTTTTTATAATCTACAATTTCAAAATTACAAAATCCTAGTATTGCTGTTATGAGTTTCGTATCAAATTCAATCCAATGCACTCCAGATTTTTCTGTAACAGAATCAATATCTAAAAATTCTTCTTTCTTCACATACGGATGCGTAAACTTAAATAGATTTATTATGCTTCTTAAGCTATAAAAGTTAGGGACAGAAAATATCAAATATCCATTATTTTTTAACATTTGGTTTACATTTAAAAGGGTCCTAGCTGGATTAGAAGGAATATGCTCAAGTGTTTCCTGAAATATTATACAGTCATACTTCTCTTGATGAGAAGTCTCAGGATGTAATGTTAAATCATAATGTTGATAATTAATTTTTTTATTTAGGAGCCATTTTTTATAGTTAGAATTAGTATCTAGTTGATACATATCAGAGCTTGTTACATTATTAACTTTTAAATCTCTTGCTATATGACATCCAACAGACATATACGAACCTAATTCTAATAATGCATTAATATCACTTACATATTGTATTTGTTTAATTTCATCAAACAAAATTTCATAATGACTCTTTAGGGTATTAATATAGAAAAGATCAGACTGATTTATTGCCTTGTCTGAGTAAGGATTGTGGCCAGTCTCTTTTATATATTTTATTATTTTTTCGAATTGATTATTCATCAGTGAATACTATGTCCTCTTTTGACTATTAAAATATTCATTAGCTATCGCTATTCTCTTCGGTGTACCAATGTCGTATACCTTTTCGCTTATTTTATGGATTGAACAATGATAATTTTTTACTAAAGTTGGTATTATATCTTTTTCTAGAGAACAATTATGATTAAATATATTCAAAAGTTCTTTTTTTATCATATAGATTCCACAGTTTTTTAGACTTCCTTTAATTAGATGAGAGGATTTTTCATGAAATTTGATTATTTTTTTATCTCTAATTTCTATCATACCAAAATCAGAGTGATTATCATAATTATCAGTAGCTAAAATCATAAGATCACATTTTTCAGTTTTATAAGAATTTATAAAATTATTAATCTTGAAATCGCAATATGAGTCACCATTAATAACAAGGAAAGAATCGCAGTTATCAATATATTTGATGGCATTTAGTATTGCGCCACCTGTTCCTAATGGTTTTTTTTCTTTTGATATATTTACAGTTTGAGAGTTAGAAAAAAGATTTTCAAAATGATTGCTTAGATACCCCGTACATAGAACTATGTTAAATTCCTTGAATTGTAAAAGTAAATGATCTATGAATCTTTTTCCTCCTACCTCTAGCAAAGACTTAGGAATATTAGAGTTATATTCTCTTATTCTCGTCCCTTGCCCACCACATAATATTAAACAATTATATGTCTGCATTAGAGTAGTATACGATTTGGCTACCAAGAGACTCTAGACTTATTGGAACATGAAGTAATTTCTTAAGTTTATTTTTTAATCTATTTTGATATTTGGGATCTATAATAAATAAGATAAATCCACCTCCTCCTGCTCCTAAAAGTTTACCTCCATAAGCACCTGACTTAATGCCAGTTTTATAAATAGAATTAATTTCTGGGTTAGTTATTTTGTTGGTATAACTTTTTTTTATTCTCCATTGTTCATTGAGTAAATTTCCAAAGTCTTTAATGAAATAATTTTTATTTAATATTTTTTTTGCTTCCTCGACTAATTCATAATTATGAGTCATATCTATTTTATTTTTTTTAATTGCAGTAATTTGATGTTTTGATATATCCGATGCAGTCCTTGAAAAGCCTGTGAAAAAAAGCATTAAATGTGAACTTATTTTACTTATCTTCATTTTAGATAAAATTATTGGATTGACAATAATTTTTTTTGTTTTATTGAATTCAATATGATTAAAGCCACCGAAGGCAGCATTAGTCTGGTCTTGAGATCCTACATTTTCCTTAATTATATTCTGCTCAATATCAATAGCGTCTAAAGCTAATTGTCGTTTAGATATCATTTTTCCATGCAAAGCATTCAAGGCATGAAGCATGCCTACCGTAAAAGTAGAACTTGAGCCTAAACCTGATCTTGCGGGTAAATCTGCATGATGAACTATTTCAAGTCCTTGTGTTGTTTTTGTATATTTAAGACACTCTCTGACTGATGGATGTTTTATCTCTTGAATATTTTTTGTCTCTTCTTTTTTGTGATACCTAATTCTATATTTATAATCAAAAAATGGTGGTAGTGGCCTACATGTAATATAGCAATATTTGTTTATTGTAGTACTTATTACAGCCCCTGGATTATTATTATACCAATCTGGATAATCTGTCCCTCCGCCGAAAAAAGAAATCCTAAATGGAGTCCTAGTTATAATCATTTCCTACTCTTATACCAGTTTAATGTTCTCGATAAACCTTCTTTAATATCTATTTGAGGATTGAAGTTTAGTAATTTTTTTGCTTGTGAATTATCTATTAATCTTTTTGGAATCATAGTTGGTTTTGTAATATCATATTCAACTTCTGCATCACTATACCCTTCAATATCTATCAGATGATTTATAATCTCCTTAACGGTTACTGGTTTATTTAAAGAGAGATTAATTGGGTTTGAAGAGTTGATTTTTTCCATTGCTAAAATTATTCCATCAATAAAATCATCAATATATAGAAATTCTTTTAAATCTTTTCCGTCCCCCCATACATTGATTGGATTTTGCCTTTCTGCAACTTTTCTAACTAACGCAGGTATTACATGTGAAGTTTCCCACTCATAATCGTCGAATTCTCCATATAAGTTAGCAGGTCTAACTACTACAATATTCATTTTATCCTTAATTTTTTCTGAATACATTTCAGAGACTATCTCTGTAAATCTTTTCATCCAAGCCACAATGAAGTACTTATGAAAGAATTCATTAGTCACATCATCTTCTTTAACAGGAAAGTCTGTAACTGGATATACTGTATTTGAACTAATGAAAAGTATTTTACTAACTTCATTTTTGTATGCAGCCTCATATAAAGATAAGTTCATCAAGATATTAGGTGTAAGATGTGCAAGCGGGTTATTTTCCATCACTGCAGCGCCAGATGTATTTGCTGCACACATAAATATATAGTCGATACCTGATGTAGCCTTCAGACAATCTTTTGGATTAGTTAAATCTGCATTTATATATTTAATGGAATCGTCAGTAAATTGTGGTTTTGTATGGTGAGTAGTCGTGTAAAGTTTACATTTTGAAGATAGCAATCTTTTTAGAAGATTTGTACCAACAAAACCACTGCCTCCTGTAACAAGGACATTTTTATCTTTCAAAAAATCCATATGAAAGATTATACATGCATTTAAATTTAAAACATTAAATTACTAATAGAATAATTTAATAGCTATTGTATAGACTGCTCTGAAACCTTGGTGATTGATAAAAAGTATTACTTTTCAAAGTTACCTATTTCGTCTCTTTTAGACAGAATAGGATTATTATGTGGCCAAGTAAATTGATATTCTGGATCATTCCATAAAATTGTGAATTGTCCTTTTGGATTATAATAAGTGTTCTGCTTATAGTGAAATATTGCATCAGCACTTGTAACAAAGTGGCCGTTACCAAATTTTGGAGGAATTAAAATTTGATAATCATCGTCACCTGATAATTCAAATGAAATCCATTTTTTATATTCAGAAGACTTATCATCATTATTAACCACAATTAACTGAAATGCACCGTGCAAACAAGATACTAATTTATATGTCTCCTCATCACCATGCAATCCTCTAAGGACATTTTTTTTTGAATAAGAAATATCATCTTGAACAAAATCAACATTTATACCTGATTTTTTATAAATCTCATCGTTATATGTTTCAGTATACTTACCTCTATGATCACTAAATGACTCCAATTCAATTTTCATAACTCCATTTAAATTAGTTTTCAGTACTTTCATTATTATCTCCTTAGAAAAATATTACCTTCTTTTGAAACTTTATCTCTCCAAAAACTAAGTAGATCTGACATAGTAGTTTCAAAATCAATCTTAGGTTCCCATCCAGTATGTTTTTGAAATTTTGTTGTATCAGGTAATTGTAAATCTGCATCAATTGGTCTGAGTCTATCCGGATCAGTCTCAATTGAAATTGTTTCTTTTTTAGTACTTAATGAGATTAGCTTAGTTAATATATCTCCGATAGTGCAACTATATGTACCACCTATATTATAGTATTCCCCTCCCAATGGATTAATTGTCACAAGCATATGATAAGCACGTACTGCATCTCTTACATCAGATATAGTTCTCAAACTATCTAAATTTCCAACTTTTACTACAGGTTCTATGAAACCTTTTTCAATCATAGCAATTTGTTTTGCAAAAGTTGATTCAGCAAATACATCACCTCTTCTTGGCCCGGTATGCGTAAACATTCGCGTTGTCATAATTTTCATATCATAAGCTTCAGCATAATATCTTCCTAAAAGATCTGTACCAACTTTTGATATTGCATAAGGTGATGCTGGATGAAATGTGCATTCTTCATTAATAGGAAGCTTATCTTTTGTAACTCTGCCAAAAACTTCAGAGGATGCACATACATGTGTTATACAGTCTTTTGAATACTTCTTAAGTGCTTCTAGTACAACAGCAGTTCCTTGAATATTTGTTTCTAATGTATCTAAGGGTGCAGTAAAACTTGTTAAAGGATAACTTTGAGCAGCCAGATGAAATAAATAGTCGGGTTTATTGCTCTTAATAACCTCATCAATAGACAATGGATCTCTAATGTCACCATAAACTAGCTTTATTCTTGTATTATTATTTATTTTTTCTACTAATGAGCTAATGTTGTCCAAAGGACTTCTCCATCTTATGAGCCCAATAATATCCCAGTCTGTATTATTAACTAAGTATTCGGCCAAATGTGAGCCTACCATGCCTGTAATTCCTGTAATGAATGCTATTTTATTTTTCATTATTTAGAGACAAAATAATTTTGTTTATCTTTATATTCATCTGCATTATCTTTGAACCACTTCCATGTATTTTTTAAACCCTGCAAAAGACTTATTTCAGGCTGATACTTAATCATTTCTCTTGCTAAGTTTATATCCATTATTCTACGAGGGAATCCAGATGGTTTAGAAGTATCAAATTCATAATTGAAATCTAGGAATTCAGCTAGTGTTTCAACTAATTCTTTAATGGAATAGCCATCCCCACTTCCTAGGTTCACATATTTACCATCTGTTCCATAATATAAGGCCAATATTGTCCCTTTTGCTACATCAGATGAATAAGCGAAGTCTCTAATAGCTGAACCATCTCCCCATACAGTTACAGGATTTTCTTTATTGAGTATTCTTTGCATTAACGTCGGTATCACCATGGCATTTTTTGGATCAAAATTATCACCTGGACCATATACATTGCAGGGGCGGACAATAGAATAGGTATTAATTCCATATTGTTTAGCATAAGCCTTGATCTGTAGTTCCGCCATTCTTTTAGCCCATCCTGGGAACATATCCATCGGCTCTTTATCTTCATTCTCGCCTTCTTTAAATATCTCTGCAGCGCTGTAAGCGCCAATTGAACTGGTATAAACAAGTTTTTTAACATTATTCAATCTGGATGCTTCTAGGACATTTGTATTAAACATTAAGAGAGGTACAAAAAAACTTGCTGGATTATTTATAGTGACATCAATAGAGCCTTTAATTCCAGCCACATGAAATACGTAATCTATTCCATTAATTATATCTTTACAAAAATTAAAATCCGTAAGATCTCCATGAATGTGTTTGACCTGATCACTGATTTTGATATTGTCTAAAGAAACTACTGTCACTTCTGAGCCAGCATCTACAAGTAGCTTTGCTATTTCTCTTCCAATGAGGCCTGTTCCGCCAGTAATTAGAACCTTCTTATGAGAAAATTCATCTAATATTTCATTATTAATCATAAAGTCTCCACTCTGTTGATTCAATATTTCAGTCTTTTAAATAGAAATATAAATTATTTAATGGGTTAATAAATCTCTATCGTTTGTATATTAACGTATTAATTTATATATTCATCTATTTTAGTTAGTTCATTTAAGAATTTAAAAGGATTTATTCGATGTTTCATTAGGAATGCTGTATAAAATATTATTCTAGATAGATTGTTTTCAGGATAAAATATTCTGCTTATACAATACATTTCAGCAATACCTCTAACTTTGTTTTGTACAGAGTTTCCATCATTAAAGAATGTAAGTTTGTATGAATCAGTAAAACATAAATTTAAATTTAGGTTATAAAGTCGTAATATTTGCTCATAGTCAGTTGCAACTTTAAATTTTTTTGTAGGCGTAGACTTAAAAAAATTATCCTTACTCATAATACAAGAACTTAAATTAAGAATAGGTATTTTATATTTATAAAATCTGTTAAATTTTTTAGGATTCATAGTGGAATTATTACCATTTTGATTTATGAATGTTGTATTACCAAAAACTATGCAATTTTTATCAACTTTTTTCAGAAAATCTTTATCTTTCATTTCTATTAGTTCTCCGCATGTTACCATCCAAGTAAATTCTTCTCTAACATCTTCAGCCATATTTCTTAGAGCATCATCTGGACCATTATCGTCAGCAATTTTAATTAAACAATTAAAGTCTTTTATTTTTTCTTTCAGTAGTTCAATATTTTTTGATTTTACGTTTATAGCAAGGTAAAAACAGCTAATAACATCTTTAAGAGAGGTATATGTTTTGACTAAATTATTTAGCTGTTTCTCTGTTGGATTATATACAGGAGTTATTAGTGCTATTTCAATCATTAATGATTCCAATGATTTTTCTAAAAGTTATCATATTTACGCGTTTTCTATGTACTTAAATATTTTATCTATTCCTTTCATTAATAATTCATCATCACCGCTGATGCAAATTCTTATATAGTTTATACCGGAAGGTCCAAATCCTTCCCCAGGACATACGCATACGCCCGACTCCGTTAATAGTCTGAGTGATAGCTCTTTGCCAGTCATACCTGTATTTGATACATTTATCCAATAATATATTCCAGCATTTGGCTTTATATATGAGATTGCATGTGTTTTTTTTAAAATTTCATCTATTGTATTAATTCTACGTATCATTTCATTTCGCATTTTAATTCTATACGGTCTATGGTCTTCCATTAAATATTCTGCAGCTGCAAGCTGTATGAATTTAGGTAAACATGAATAAAATAAAGAATTATGTCTTGATATACATTTGATAACTTTTGAATCCCCGACTACGCATCCGATTCTCATAGCTGGGGATGCTGTATCTTTAGACATAGAATAAATATATATTATATTGTCTCTATGTATATTCCTTTTGTATGTTGGGTTATAGATAAGACAACGATAAGTATCATCCAAAATAACAAATACTTTTCTTTTTTCACAGAATTCAGTGACTTCATCAATATCCTCAAGATTATGGTAAATACCCAAAGGATTAGATGGATTGTTAATCACAATAGCTTTGATAGATGAATCAGATTTAATTTTGTTCTTTATATTTTGAATATTAAGCTGATATCCATTGTCTTGATCTAGATTATAAAGAACTGTACGTACCTCATGATATTTGGTCGATAAATTAAACGTTGGAAAGCCTGGATCAGGCAAGAGTAATGAGTCTCCAATATCAGTTATACTGTTTATAACCTGTGATATTGCTGCATTTGCAGGTGTAACAACGACATTGTCTAGTGTAAATTCATAATTACATAATATTTTATAGTGATAGAGAAAAGCTTCCCGTAATTTTCTTTCTCCTTCCGATGGACTATATTCTAGCGATTCTGAATTATTAAGATTTTTTTTAAGCAGATTAAATATCTGATTATTATTTAAAGGGCTTGAGTCTCCTATTTCTAAATGAATTATTTCCTTACCAAGATTCTCTTGCTGTTTGGCTGCTTGTAAAATCTCAAACATAGGCTGCGGATTAATATTAGAGGATCTTTTTGAGGTCTTCATTAAAATGCTGTACTTGTTCCACCGTCAACTGTTATCGAGGAACCATTAATAAATTTAGCTAATGGAGATGCTATAAATGAAACTATATTTGCGACATCTTCAGGTTTACCTAATTTGCCCATCGGAATCAACGTATCTATAAATTCATCAAATTTTGGTTCCTTTTTTTTAATTGCCCATCCTGTATCAGGAATGTCTATTGGTCCAGGAGCAATACAATTAAATGTTATGCCTTTTTTAACAAACATTTTATTTTTTGAAAGATTTTTCATTAAAGCTGTTTGTGCAGTTTTAGCAATATTAAACCAAGGCCTGCCTCCAGCTTCTATTCCAAGAGTAGATGTTATAGTGATTACTCTACCCCAATTATTTTCGACCATACTAGGCAAAAATCCGTTTGTAAACTTTATTGCTGCTGTAACATTTTTTTCATATACTTGGTGCCATATTATCTCATCAGTATTTGTAATATCCTCACTTCCCCAGCTGCCGCCGCCTCCTACATTATTCACAAGAATATCTATCCCTCCTATTTCATCTTTAACAATATTAATACACTTATCAACATCCTCACGAATAAGAGCGTCACACTGATATCCATAGGCACTAATATTCATATTTTTCAGCAAATCTAATGTAAAATTAAGTCTCTTTATAGTTCTAGAGCAAAAAATAATTTCGCATCCTTCATGGCCAAGATTTTTTGCAATAGAAAGGCCTATTCCATGTGTTCCACCGGATATAAACGCCTTCTTGCCTTTTAATTTTAGATCCATATGCTCAGATTATATTATAAATTCTTGTATTCTTTCTATAATATCACTCATAGCTAATTTCTCTTTAGCTATAAGCCAATCTCTATCGCCATAATCAAATATTTGTTTGTTGCTTAATCCTAATATTTTAAGGGGAATATTCAGACCCTTTATTGCTAAAATATTAGAGAGAATAGAGCCTAAACCGCAGGTAATAGAATTTTCTTCAATAACAATTAATTTTTTACTTGGATATATAACACTTTTTCTTAAATCTTCAGATATTGGCTTTAGTCCATACACATCAACTATACCAAGCTCTATACCCATATTAGAAAAATAATTATAAATTTCATAGCATTGTTTAGTCATATATCCAGTAAGTAGAATATTAATTTCTTTTATTGGCTTAATAATATTAAATGAACCTCTATTTATGTTTTCAAAATTATCAAGTGCAGGGAAATCTCCTTTATCAAGTCTTATAAAAGATGGATTTTTGTTATCAAAAATCGTTTTTCCAATTTGAGCTGCTGAGCCAACATCACCAAAGTTATATATATCAAGTTCTGGCAAGGTAGTAAGTGAGCCAATATCATGAATACCATGATGTGTTGGACCATCAAATGAGAAGCCTAATCCAGTACCTACCCCTACAAAGATAACAGGTAAATTCATACTACAGATATTAAACTTAAGCTGCTCAAAGCAGCGATAAATTAAAAATGGGAGTATTCCATATACTAAAACTTTTTTCCCACATGATGCTAGTCCTGCAGCTAAATTCACCATATTTTGTTCAGCAACACCTACATTTATAAATCTTTCAGGAAAATTTTTTTTAAATTTTTTTAAGCTAAATATGTCCATGTCATTTGTAATAATAACAATATCTTTATCATTTACTGCACATTCATAAATCTCATCAAAGAATGCATCTCTTATATCTATATTGTTACTCACCTTGATTTAGCTCCACTCTTGCAATCTCTACCTCTTCTTTTGATGGAATTGCACCATGCCATTTAATGTTATTTTCCATAAACGATATACCTTTGCCTTTAATAGTATTGGCTAAAATTATTGTTGGCTTTTTACTAATACGAGATTTTTGAAGAGAAGTTATTATCTCATCATAGTTATGGCCATCTATTTCAATAGGTTCCCAGCCCAGTGAAGACATTATCCTATTAAAGTCTCGGAAAAGGCCAACATCTTCTAGTTCCTCTGTGACAGACAATCTGTTTCTATCTATGATACAAGTAAGATTACTTAATTTGTTATCACCAATAAATGTTAATGCCTCCCATATGGAACCCTCAGACATTTCTGCGTCACCCAGAATAGTATATGAATGATAATCCTGACTATTCATACGAGCAGATAAAGCCATACCTGCAATAACACCAAGTGCATGACCAAGAGAGCCAGTATTCCAATCGACACCTGGTATGTAATAATCTAATTGCGCTCCAAGACCGCCATTATCACCATAGGACAGAAGTGTTTCATCATCAATGTAATTTAATTTTTTTAGAATAAGATACAATGCCACACAGGCATGTCCTTTACTAAGTATAAATCGATCTCTGTTTATATCATTAGCTTCGTCAGAAGATACATTTAGAATAGGTTTGAAATATAAAGCTATAAGTATATCGAGGCATGACAGTGTTCCTCCTAAGCTTCCTTTTTGTTTGTCAAAAGCTGTCTTAATAATTTCGAATTTTAATTTATTGGATATTTCTTTTAGATTTTTAATATCCATCAATTTGACCATTCAGTAAGAGTATAGGCCTGAACTATTTCTTGCTCTGAACTACATACAACTTCGATGAAAATTGGGCCTGGTTTTTTAGAAATACGCTTTATATCCTTATTCATGCTTTTTACATCAGAAATACACTCGTACCTCAAATCAAATGCTTTGGCAACTGCACTGAGGTCAAGCATTTCTGCGCCAGTATCATTATCAGAACCAATCCTTCTACCATCAAAGAATTTATCTTGCCAGTTTCTCATAGAGGCATAGCCACCATTGTTAATTACAAATAGTTTTATATTAAAGTTGTAATAACTAATGGTCTTTAGTTCTTGTATATTCAGTTCTAGTGATCCGTCTCCTGTAACAGCTAATATTCTTTTATCAGGCATGGCTACAGCTGCACCAATTGCTAAAGGAATTGATAAACCCATTGCAGCATATGCTCCAGATGTTATTTCTCTTTGATTATTTTCAAAACAATAAACTTGTCCTCCAACATAATAATTAGAGCCAGCATCTGTCGTAAAAATATCATTTTGATTAGAACATTTATCTAATTCTGACATGAAATTATAAAGATCAATTTGTTTATCATTTTTGAATAAATCTTTTTCAATCATAGGATTAGAATTTTTGAGGGATGAACATTCACTTAACCAGGAATCCCACTCTGGTTGTTTTTTAAGTTTTTTTGACTTAGAAAGATTTTTCAAACAAATATTAACATCTCCATTGATGTACATATATAGGTGTTTTTTAAGGAATTCTATTTCATTCTTATCAATATCTATCATAATAATTTTAGCCTTCTTATCAAAATGATTTAAGTTTTCGCCACCTAATGGCGTAGCTAATCTACAGCCTAAAACCAACACAACATCTGCAGATTTTAAAAGCTTATTAGAGTACTTTTGACCCCTTCTTCCTAACTGCCCCATGTTCAACTTATTTGAAAAAGGTAAGATGTCATTACCTAGCCTTGAGAAACCTGTTGGAATTTGTAATTTATTTATAAGTTTCTTCAAAATATCTATTGATTTTGATTGCCTTACACCATGACCGGCTATAATTAATGGCCTTTTGGAATCCATTAATATATCTATTATTGTATTTATTTTTTGTGTGAGTATTTGTATATTTTTTGTGGAAGGTAGAGAAAAGCTCTTTAGTTTTTTTGGATCTATAAGTGCATACTGAACATCCATTGGTATATCAATCCATACAGGCCCAGGTCTACCAGTAGTTGCTATGTGGTAGGACTTTTCAAGATGATATCTAATAGACTTAGGATTATTTATACATACGGCATACTTTGTCATAGGCTTGACAACTGGCAATACATTAAATCCAGCAGTTCCAAAAGTTCTAATATTATTCTTTGGAATTTGTTTTCTTGGAGACTGCCCAGATAATACCATAACTGCACCAGAATCAACCCAAGCTTCTGCAAGTCCTGAAACTGTATTAGTTGCGCCTGGGCCAGCTGTTACACACACAACTCCTAACTTACCTGTCAGCCTTGAGTAGCTCTCTGCCATCATTGGTGCTGCAGTTTCATGGCGTACGGTATAGTATTTCAATCTTTTAGTTTTAGCAATTGCATCATTTATATACATCGAACCATTTCCAGTAAGGACAAATATGGAATCCGAGCCCTTTGAACAAAGGAAATCCATAATATAATCAACTACTCTAATTTTTTTCAAATTTCATTCCTAATTTACTTATCATTATAATGTGCGCCATTTTCTATGATTAGTGTACACCTGGGCTCTTTACTATCTAAAGCTTCTTGGTACGCTGGGAAGATCTCTTCAGGTTCATTGAGACTGATAACTTTAATTTCTGTTACCATTTTCTCAATAGCCTCAGTATAATTTCCTGTATGTTGAGGACCTCCGTCTAAAGGCTTCTTTGGGCCTATTGATGTTCTTATTATTACTCGAGGTTGCATCTTGCCTTCTGACATAAATTGAATTTTATCGACATGATTAATCATTTGATTTAAAGCACATATTAAAAAATCATATCTTGGGTAACAAGTAATTGGTATGAAACCATTTAATGCCATACCGAGTGACATGCCCATTTGAACATCCTCAAAAACAGGAGTTTCTATTTTTTTAGAACTAGGTATATCTGATAATGTATTAAAAATTGCGTTACCTGAGTAGGAGACTGATTGTCCAATAAATATAGTTTTTTGATTACTTGCAAGGTAATTCATAGATCTAATTAATTCGTCTTTATATTTCATTTAAAATAATACCCAAGAGCCTGTTCCATGGTGAGGATAAAGTCTTTCATATTTATAATAGATTATATCTTTCGGAATAGTACTTTTTTTATTCCAAGCAAATTCAGTTGGAGTATTAGTACTCAGGTCATTGTCCTCAACTACAAATTTTAATGGAAGATCAAAATTACGTGAATATTTATAACACTCATGGAATATACCAGTTTCAAATGTCATGTCACCAATGAAGCACCATACGGTTTTTTTTGCTTTATTTCTTTTTAGTGCTAACGCTGCACCCAATGCTATAGGTATAATACCGCCTACGATTGAAGATGAATAAAAATTTCGATCTTTTGAGTTGATTGACATACTTCTACCGTCAAGTATCTTATTGAAGAGTTCATGTTCATCTATTCCATGAAGCAAGGCATGATAATGATTTCTCCAACTTGAGAAAACCCAGTCTTCCCTATCTATTTTTTTGAAGATCTCTATCAATATATCCTCATTGTTACCAGATAAGTGGACCGGGGCAAGGATTTTTCCCTCTTCGTAAACTTTTTTTACTTTTTTTTCAAAATTTATTAATTGCTCTTTTGTGACTGACATAAGTACCCCATTAATTTTGTTTCATAAGATTATTATAATCTCCTATGAAGGTAATCTCTCCATTTTTTAACTCTGCTATAGTATCACAACCTGCAAGTGTTGTAGTGCGATGTGCTATAATTAACATTGTTATATCTTTTTCTAGTCCCATTATTGAGTCCATTACAAGCTTTTCAGTTTCATGGTCCAGAGCACTAGTAGCTTCATCCAAAATAAGAAAAGAAGATTCTCTATAAAGTGCTCTAGCAATAGCTAATCGCTGCTTTTGTCCGCCAGAGAGTTTTGTCCCTTTCTCACCGATGACTGTATTGTATTTATCTGGTAGCTTATCTATTGTCGTCGCTAGTTGACTTTTTTGAGCACACATCTTTACTCTTTCTATATTTATATCTGATTTTATCTCACCAAATGCAATATTTTCAGCAATTGTATTATCATTGAGAAAAATTGATTGTGATACATAACTTACTTTATTTTGCCATTGATTATAACTGCCTTTATCTAATAATTTATTATCAATTTTGATAGATCCAGAATCAGGCATTAATAAGCATGCAATAATATCAGCTAAGGTACTTTTGCCACTCGCACTGGTCCCAATTATACCGACTTTAGTCCCCTTAGTAATTTCAAGATTTATGTTGCTTAGAACATTTTTTTTTGAATCATAACAAAAATTAATATTTTCTAAAATTATATTCTTTTCAAATTTGAAACTATCATTGACCTTTTCAAAAATAATTTGAGGTTGTGATAATAAGTCGATAACGTCCTCCAATGAAACTTGCTCTCCTCTTATACTGGTGTAAGAGAAGTATGATTGGTTCACCAATGGTAATAAACGCTGTGAAGTAAGAGCTAAAACACCTAGCAGCGTTATAGATGACCCAAGACCTCCTTGACTGTGCAAAAAATATGCAAGTGCTACCAGTAATAGAATTCCAACAGTCTCCATGATATATCTCGGGCTGAATGAGATAAAAGAATTATCTGCCTGCGAGAGTCTCAGTGGAGATTGTACATTATGAAATTTTTGGATAAATAGTTTCTGTGTTCCAGTTAATAATATTTCTCTAATTCCTGCAACACCTTCTTGTATATTCTTAATAACAAGATTCGAATTTTTTGCAATTAATGTACTATTGGAATAGACACGATTTCTCGTAAACTTAATTAATATTGCATATGATAAACCGAGAACTAATAATGTTCCTATTGTTACGATGGGTTTTATAAATAATAAAAATAAAAATATCATCGATATTATAATAATTGAACTTATTAATGTTATAGAAGTGACGATAACGTTCTGTATAACCAGATTTATCTTTTGGAAAACAATATCAACTATTTGACTACTATTTCTGTTTATGTGTGTTTTGAATTCTTGATTTAAGACTTTTGAATACATTTTTAAAGCTAGGTCAGAACCTGTTGCGAATGAGAATCTTACAGTCATATAGATCATAAGGACTCTTATTATTCCAGACAAAAGAGCTGCAACTGCAAAGAAGATAGACACGTCAACAACAGATAGATTTGTAGCATCATAATTCAAATATTTCATGAAATTATTAATATGCACGAACTCCATTAATACCTGAGGATTAGTTAGAATAGCCAAAAAAGGAACAACTAAACCAATTGTGATAATTTCTGCAAAGGCAGAAACTAAAGAGAGTGCAATTAAAAGAAATAATTGCCGTTTTCTCTTCTCAGAAATATAAATCCATATTTGTCTGAGATTTCTAATGAATTTTCCTATTGTTGGCATAATTATGGGTCCTAAAAATCTTTAAGAATAGGTTTGAGTAGTTTTTCAAGATTATCAGAATCCCTACTGATATTAATACTGATTGCACTTGGATAAGGATTAGATTGAGTAAAATCATTTATTAAATATCTTTTTGTATGAGGTAGTCCCATTACGTACTGGTCAGGAATTAAATCAAATTTAGCTAGTATCTTCGTAATATATGATTTCTCGGACTCCGGACGTGATGTTGTGATAATCAAGTATAATTTTGACTTTCTTTGATATTCGGCAAGTAATTTTATGTTATTTTCTAAAGCTTCTGTTTTCCATTTTTTCTTACCAAATTTACTTCCATTCTCAAGAAGAACCCCATCAATATCACAGAACACAGTCAAGAATGTATTCATATATGAAAAATACTCTTTCGATGTGCCAAAATCTTCATAACTATCCGCTTTTTCTGCTTTAAACACTTCACCATCAATCAGCATGCTATAAATCACATGTGAAATGTAAATTTCTCCCTCAGTATTTGCTTTAAATATCCTCTTGAAATATTTAATGAATTCAGAAGAGTCTTTAAATCCATAACCGCCACAGCAAAATAAATTACTAATTACATTTTTTTCCACGATGTTTTTGATGTGATGAAGTTTATCCACTTCAACATAACTTTTATTTTTAGCATCAATAAAGTCAATAGTATTCAGATCTATAACTGCAACACTATTATTACCTTTAAATTTTAAAGCAAAGGTATTGTCACAGTCTTTTATAAAGATTGGTCCACTTATATCTGCTTTCACTATACCCTTTGCAACTGTCTCAGCAACTGATGAAGTTTGTTTTTTTAGTACAACAATTTCAACCGATAACTTTAGATCTGAAAATAACTTGATAAGATCACTCTTGTTAATGTATTTATCAAGATGTTCTTGTAAGCAAATAATCACGATTTTATTCATTTCATCCAAATTAATATCCCTAATAGATTTTTCGATAAGTAATTTCCCGTCAGGCATTGTTAAAAGCCACTTAGGTCTTAGACCTTTGAATCTGCTTGATTTGCCTGCTACTGGTAGAATGAGTGTTGTCATTATAAATCTCTTGTAATTTTATTTAGCTGGTGGACTAGCCAATTTTCTGTAATTTTGTCTCTAACATATGGAGCTATTCTCAATAGTGAAATAAGATTTAATATTTTTACTTCTTTAGTGTGCTCTATTTCTAATTTTTTTAATATAGGTAGTGCTTTTATTTTATCGAAAAATACGTTTGCTTTTGTTTGATCAGATTTACTTAATTTTCTCACACACCATCCATATTCTGTATCTTGTTTTAATTTGACAAAATCTTGAAGTGGAGTTTCTAAATATGTCACTAGAAAATCAATTAGATAAAATCTTCCATCATTCCCAATTATAATATTATCAAGTGTAAAATCACCATGGCAATCACCTATCGGGAAAGCATAATTTTTTGTTTTATTTATACTATTTACTATTGTTTTCTTTGATATTGGTATTTTGAATCGTATATTAGAGAAAATATCATCTACCTTCTTTAAGAGTATATTTGCATCAACATTTTCATAATTTACTTTTTTAAATGACTCGAGGAAATAGCTTTCAACAAAGTTTAAGAAAGAAATAAAATTACTTCTATGTGAGTAAAGAATTATATCACTGCCATTAAGACCATCAATATACGGCATTTTGATTGATATTTCTCTTTTATGTTTTGTAATTTCTGTTATTGGTACAGACATTAATGATACATTTCCTAATGTTTTGTTAGTGAATTGATTTTGTTTTGATATATTGCAACTTACTCTATTCAGGTCATAATCAAATGTTTTTATTACATAGTTTAAGCTTTTTTCTTTTATAACATCAAGCTTGGCATGTGAATATGAATTATCTATCAGTTTGTTCATCTAAAAATGCCGCCACAATGTTAAAAATTTTTTACTATCAAATATGAATAAAACCATAATTATAATATACTATTTTTATGAATAGTGACAATTCGATCAATTTAGTAGAATTTTTTGGAAAAGTTCTGTCATATTATAAACTTTATATTCCACTCATAATCACAGTAATAATCTTGGGATATGTGATGACAGATAAAAATCCTAGCTATAAAGTGTCTGTGCTCATGACTGATATATTTAGTATAGTCAAACCGAATGATATAAAAAGAAACTATATATTCAAGACTACAGATAGAGCTAGAGATATTAGTTTTAATCAATTTCCTAATGGAGTGATGAAAATTACTCATACTAGTAAAGATATAGATGCAAAAAAATATCTTGAGTCCTTAGTATCAAAATTTGAGTCTTCATATATTTCATCTGAATCTAGACAAAATAAAATAATTTCTGATTATATAGAAAAAAGTGGAGATAATGCTTTATTTAGATTTACTAGAATTGACGACTATAGAACATATATATTCTGGAATCAATATAAAAACCAAAAACTGTTTACTTACAAATGGCTTCCTGTTGAGACTATTAATGCCCCACTTTTATCAAATATAATCAAATCAGGCATAGCTGGAGTCATTTTATCCTTCTTTGTAGTAGCAATCGTCATTGGTGTTAGAATAGAAAGAGAAGAAAACAAACACTAGTTCTCTTATTCGTCTCACACATTAATAATAAACCTAATAG
The DNA here is from genome assembly GCA_902559355.1 of uncultured Gammaproteobacteria bacterium. Taxonomy (GTDB): domain Bacteria; phylum Pseudomonadota; class Gammaproteobacteria; genus CACLCV01. The sequence continues at coordinate 17,326 of CACEHM010000004.1, read as the reverse complement.
TTAATTCCTACTTTTTAGAAATACCTGACTTACTGAAACTATTAACAAAATTAAAAAAAATAATGTTGGTTGATGATGAGCAAATTGACTTTGTGTCATCATAAATCCAATTTGAGACAACAACAATACAATTGCAACAAGAGAGAAAAAATCTCCCTTTTCTCTGCGATGCTTAATAAGTACTTTTAAATGAATAAAGAAAAAATAAATCAATGCTAGAGTGCTTAATACACCTGCTTTTACCCAAACATCTAAAAAATCATTGTGAACATGATCATGATGTCCCATGCCATACTTTCTGTTGACTGATTGAGTTTCTTCAATTATGTGTTCTTTAAATTTACCAAAACCAATACCTGTTAGGAAATTATTATTAATAATCTCTTTAGCATTCAAGAGCAAAAAAACTCTTTCTTTAGTTGAGAAAGAAATATCCTCGTCTTTATATATTTCAGACAAATAATTAGTACTATTCGTCATATCATAAAAGAATCTGTCTAAACTTTGTTTTGCTGGACTTAAGTAAATGAAAGAAATCAATAATATTAAAACAGCAATAAGTTTTCTCTTTGATAGAGTTAATTCTCTAGTAAAAATCAAATAAACCAGAGCTATAGTTAGCCCAATGAGTGACCCTTTAGATAGAGAGAAAGACCACGCTAACAATGATAGTATCATAGAGATGATCAATAAGATTTTCATGCGGTTTGTATTTTCTTGCATAAGTGATATCAGTCCCAATAGAAAAATTGTCATACTCAAGTTTCCAAAAGTGATTGCGACGTTAGTAAAACCTGATATCCGATTTATTCCAGCATCTCTATCTATATATAAATACAATGATGTAATACCAACAACTAGTGAGGTGATTATGATTGTAATCACGAAATAACTTTGATTTATTTTGACATGACTAAACAAATAGAATAACGGAAGGACTAAAATAAATCTTGAGTATGTATCTAATTCTTGTAGCGATGAATTGTGATAAATACCAAAGAACAATATAATGAGAAAAAAATATATGTATGATCTTAATAACTTTAGAGCATCTGTATCAATAGTAAGCCAAATTTTTTCCTTGTAAACATAATAAATTGATAAAATAAGAAGCAATATAGCAATAATATTTCGTAAATTAGATGGCAGGAAATTACTAATTATGAATGCATAAAACAATAAACATGAGAGTTTTTCTATGAAATAATATTTTCTATTTGCAAGCATACTCTCTTATAGATGTTGATTTTAGTTAGAAATTTTTATTTACAGCTGTAAGCTGTAACAAATAAAAAAGTAAAATCAATTTCAATTATATTTATATCAATTATTCATGTATTAAACAATGTCTCTTCTACACATTCACACATGATGTGCCCTGCAATAGCATGAATTTCTTGTATTCTTGTAGTTTTTGAGGCTTTGACCGATATAACTACATCAGCATACTTTGAGAGTTCTTCAGTATAGTTACCTGTTAATGCAATTATATTTTTTACTTTACTTTTAGATTCTGCTACTAATTTAATAATATTTTTTGATTTTCCTGATGTACTGTACACAATGAGACTATCATTTTCATTTGCAAGCGCGTGCATTTGTCTTGTGAATATTTCCTCGTAACCGTAATCATTTGCAATGCATGTCAAGTTAGATGTATTAGAAGTTAATGCTATAGCAGGCAGAGGATTCCTATCAAAGTTTAATCTCCCTATAAATTCAGCTGCAATATGTTGACAGTCTGCAGCACTTCCACCGTTTCCTGCTAAAAGTATTTTGCCTTTACTTAAGAATGTTTCTATTAATAAATTCGAAGCTTTTGATAATGCAAAAATTAGATCTTTATCAACTGAAGCTTCAGTGTTAACTCTAGCTGATTCGTCAAGTGATGATTTAATAATATCTTTTATATCCATAATTAAAATTTAGTCTTATTTGTTAATTTGCACATTCCATTCTTTCGTACTTTGTTCTCCAAACTTGCTTTGCCAGATACTCTATTAATAGTTAACTCTATGGTTTCATTACTTGCAACAATATAAACTTCATTAAAGCTTAAAGAGTAAGGAATAACATTCAGCTTATCAACTAAATTAAATGTTTTTTTATTAGTGTTAAGAATATACGTACTCTCAGTATCATCAAAAGAACATAAGATATAAATATTATTAGTTTTTATGTCAATATCTTTATTACTTTCTATCTTAGCCAGATTATTCATATCCTTTATTTTCACATCAGATTTATTCTGATCTATTTTTTTAAGCTCTCTATTTTCTTGCTTTAATTTTTCAAGTTCTGTTTCTAATTTTTTATACTTACTATTTTCTTTCGACGTCAATTTCACATTATCCATCATTTCTACATTAATTTCTTCTTGATTATCGGGTATCTCATCAATATAAAGTTCTCTATCGATATTTCTTGAAACACAGTATTCAAATGGTATGGTTAATAAACCAGAATCATATAGATGAAGACTGACTCTATCGTCTTTGATCAAAAAAAAATGATTTTTATACCCTACATAGTAGTCCCCTCTTTTTTGGTTTATTGATAAACATACTCTATAACCTGCATAGTTGCTTCCAAGATGATCAATACTTATTTTAGAGGGGGAGTTTATAAATTCAATTTTTGCAGTTTTAGAATTTTCTAAATTATTAACAAGATAATCCTTTAAAATTTTTTGATAATTAATAGGCTCTCCACCAAAACTTACCTTTTTAATATTACTATTAACACTGGGAGATATGATTGATGGAGCAGGTATTTTACTACAAGATGATAGCAATATAAAAAATAGAAAAAACGGATAGATTTTCATTTGCCCAGGGCCGGAGTCGAACCGGCACGAGATTGCTCTCGAGGGATTTTAAGTCCCTTGCGTCTACCAATTCCGCCACCCGGGCTAATAAAATTTGATGACATCTTTGTAAAATTATTTGAGTGAGGTATCAGCATGTATTAAGACTTTATTCTATACTAAAATCCTTTTTTGTCTAATGTTTGAGAATTTAATATAATCCAATTATTTTAATTAAAGTAGCATAGAGATAATGTTAAAGGATCATTTTAACATGATATAGGCTAAGGTCGGAATCGAACCGGCGTTGACGGCTTTGCAGGCCGCTGCATTACCACTCTGCCACTTAGCCAGAATATGGAGCGGGAAACGGGGCTCAAACCCGCGACCTCAACCTTGGCAAGGTTGCGCTCTATCAACTGAGCTATTCCCGCATAAAATTACCTTAGTATATCATCCCAAGAATTTCTTACATAATAAATGAAAGATATAACTGTCAAAACTGCAGCTATGAATAATAGCAATAAGCCTATTGTATGTAAATTTATAAAACTAATAATAATATTTGGATGAAGAAGGAGGAAAAGAGATATCATCTGAAAAGCTGTTTTTACTTTCCCTAGATTGTTTACTCTCATAGGTACCAATACTCTTATTTCTGCTAATCTCTGCCTAATAGCAATTACAAGAAATTCCCTGGAAACAATTATCAAAGATGGAATTAAAAAGAATATTGAATCAAATGTTCTTGATAATAATAAAATTGTTACAACAACGAGAAGTTTATCAGCTATAGGATCAAGAAATGCTCCAAATGGAGTTTCTTGATTAAATTTTCTTGCTATATAACCATCAAAGTAATCAGTTACTAATGCTAATAGAAAAATAAAAGCTGCAAGGTTTCTTAGTTCGCCATTATTATAGATGTAGCAAAAAGCAATTCCTGGAATAAATATAATTCTTGATATTGTTAGTATTGTCGCTACGTTAAGAATCATTTGTGAATACTAGTGTATATTGTAGTAGCTAATTTTTCACTAATACCATTAATAGTTTTAAGTTCTCTAACAGATGCCTTAAGTACACCTTGAATGCCACCAAAATGGTTTATGATAGTTTTTTTTCTCTCATCCCCTATTCCAGGAATGCCATCAAGCTTAGAATTGAACATTAGCTTATTATGTCTTTTACGTTGATTAAGAATCGCAAAGCGATGAGCTTCATCTCTAATTAATTGAATTAAAGTAAATGCTTCCTTATTAATATTATTTGATATGTCAGTGTTTTCATTATTTAGGATCCTGTCATGCTTAGTTAATCTATTGAGACCTTTATGAATTCCAATTATAAATACATTATTACAGCCTAGTTCTTGAATAATATTTCTCGCTTGAGTAATTTGTCCTTTTCCCCCATCAACAATTATTAATACATGTTCATCTGTATAGTTATCAATTCTTAATAATCTGCGTTTGATCATTTCTTTTAAAGCACCATAATCATCAGATTTTTTGCTATTTTTAATATTATATTTTCGATAGTTCGTTTTACTAAAACCTGCGTTATCAAAATATACTGCAGAACCAACAGTAGAACTCCCGCTAATATGACTAACATCAAAACACAAGACAAATTTTGAGTGAATGTTAAGCTGTCTATTTATATTATCGAGTGAATTTTTTTCTTTTTTGATATTCTTTAGTGATCTATTTTGCAAGTTAGTTAAGCATAAATTTAAGAATTCTATATATTTTTTATCTATACGATTCATGATTTTTGATTTTTGTTTAAATTTTTTATTTATTACAGATTCAATATTACTTTTATCTAATATTTTATCTTTCGATATAATAAGGTTTGGAGGGACATGTGTTAAATAATATTGTTTAAAAAATGACGTTAACGTTTCATTAATATCATCATGATCAATTTTATTAAATGTGAAATTTTTACAACCCATATTAATTCCATTTCTAATAATATTAATATCAACCAAAATTTTAGATTCGCTTTTTAGACATAAAACAAAATCAATACTCTTATCCTCTGGAAATATTGAATAATGGCTAGTTATATCGCGTATAAGTTTTATATTATCTCGATATTTAGCTGCTATTTCATAGTTTTTAACACTAGCTGCAAACGACATTTCTTTTTCTAATTTTTCAAATAAAGATGATGTCTCTCCTTTAAGAAACATTGTTGCACTATCTACGGATTTATTATAATCAGACTCGTCAATGAGACCAACGCAAGGAGCAGAGCATCTTTTAATTTGATATTGCAGACATGGTTTACTTCTTGATTTATAGTAGCTGTCTTCACATAAGCGAACTAAAAATGTTTTTTGAAGAATAGAAAGTATTTTTCTAACGTTTACTACATGTGTATATGGTCCAAATAATTGACCATCTTTTGATGGTTTGCCTCTAAAAAATTTAAAGCCAGGATTACTATGGTTTTTATTCATATATATGTATGGATAAGATTTATCATCTCTTAGAAGAATATTATATTTTGGCTTATATTCTTTTATTAAATTATTCTCTAGAAGAAGAGCATCTTGTTCATTAGAAGTTATTTGATAGTCAATATCCCTTATCTTAGCAATCAATCTTTGATTCTTAATTGAGTGATTAGATCTCGTGAAATATGAAGATACTCTTTTTTTTAAGTTACCAGCTTTGCCAACGTATATAATGTCTTTATTATCATCAAGCATTTTATAAACGCCTGGCGAAGCTGGTAGATTATTTAAAAATAATTTATTCACAGCATGCAACCTCTTTTGCTTTATAAAATATTTTCTCCAGCATAACTAGATTAATTCTATGAGTATTAAAGTTTAACTTACTACAGTGATAAGACGCAATTAAACTCGTTGTATTATCTAAGTTAGTAATCTTTCCATGGTAGAATTTATGGTTTTTACGGCTTATATTATACAACTTAAGTATTTGGTAATAAGCTGTTGTGCCCAGACTAATGACAACCTTCAGATTAGATAAGCTTTTAAACTCTCTTTTTGTATGTATTTGACAGTTATTAATCATTATTGATGATGGTTTATTATTTTTTGGATAACATCGTACTGCGTTTGTAATAAAAATGTCCTGAAGACAGAGTTTATCTAAAATCTTTCGTATAACTTCGCCTGAAAAATCAGATGTGAATGGAACACCTGTCTTATTCGCTCCATGAAGACCAGGTGCCAACCCGATTAGAGCAATTTTTGATTGAATATCACCAGAGCTATTGACTGGTTTACAATGATAGTCTGGATATCTTTTAATTAATTGCTTGTGATGAGATGCAGTTTCTTTGCATACCTTGCATTTAATAATATGCATTCAATATCTAAATAGAATGGATCCCCATGTGAAACCCGCTCCAAACGCCTCTAGCATAATCATATCCCCTTGTTTAAAGATTCCCTTAGAATTAGCTTCATCAAAAGCTAAAGGTATAGATGCAGCAGAAGTATTACCATGTTTATTTACAGTTATAATTATCTTTTCTCTAGGTAAATTAATTTTTTTAGCAATTGCTAATATTATTCTTTCATTTGCTTGATGAGGCACGAGCCAATCTAGCTCATCATTGCCTACGTTGTTATCTTCAAGGGTGTGCTTTGCAAGCTTCCCTAGCGTATTAACTGCAGTTTTAAATACATCACTCCCCTTCATTTCAATATATTCTAAATCTGTATTAACTGTTAAAAGATCCTTATAAGAACCATCTGACCCAATAGTACTTGATATAATGCCAGGTTTTTCTGACGCTGCTAATATCATTGCTCCAGAGCCGTCGCCAAAAAGAACGCAAGTGTTTCTATCAGTCCAATCTAGGAGTGAAGTAATTTTTTCTGTTCCTACAACAAGAGCGTACTTGATTTGTCCAGATTCAATATATTTTTTTGCAATATCTAATGCATATACAAATCCTGTACAAGCAGCATTAATATCAAAAGAAAAAGCGTCTTTAATATCTAGCTTATTTTGCAATAATACAGCTGTGCTTGGAAATTTTCTCTCTGGAGTACATGTAGCTAAAAAAATTGCCCCGATATCATTTTTATTAATACCTGATTTTTTGATAGCATCTATAGCTGCGTTATATGCTAAATCTACTGAAGTTTCACTATCATCAGCTACTCTTCTTTCTTTTATACCCGTTCTTTCTGTTATCCACTCATCGCTAGTATCAACTCTACTTTCTAACTCTTTATTGGTAAGAACTTTTTTAGGTAGGTAGCTTCCGCTTGAAATAATTTTTGTAAATTTAGTCATTAAGCTCTCTTGCTGTATATTGTTTTATATTTTCTAATAAATTATTTTTTGACTCATAATAAGCAGTCTGAATTGCATTATTGTATGAAAAATCATCTGCACTTCCATGACTTTTTACTACTATACCGTTTAACCCTAAAAATGAAGCTCCATTATATACTCTCGGGTCCATTTTTTTCTTCACACCTTTCATGACAGGCAAACTTACAATTGCAGACAATTTATTATATAAGTTTTTGTTATATTCAGATTTGATAAAATGTTTTATCATGCCAGCAACTCCCTCAATACTTTTTAGTGCAATATTACCAGTAAAACCATCAGTAACTATAACGTCATAATCGCCACTAAACATACCATTACCCTCAACGAAGCCTTGATAGTTTAAGTTTGATTGGTTGAGTAATTCTGCAGCTAGTTTTATTTCATCTTTACCTTTAAATTCCTCAGAACCAATGTTTAATAAGCCGACCCTAGGGTTATCAGAAATCTCTAAACTTTTTACAACAGAAGATCCCATTACAGCAAATTGATAAAGATTTTGCGCATCACATTCGATATTTGCTCCTAAGTCGAGAACCTGCATGAAGTTTTGTTTTGTAGGCAAGGATGTACATATAGCTGGTCTGTCAATTCCATCAATAGTTTTCAATATTATTTTAGAAAGTGACATCAAAGCACCTGTGTTTCCTGCGCTAACACATGCATGAGCATCTTTAGTTTTGACTTGATTTATTGACAGTCGCATAGATGATTTTTTTTTGTTTCTAATGGCGCTGACTATATCTTCATCCATTTTTATGAATTCATCTGTATGAATTACTGTTATACGGTCTTTTGAAGACTGATCGGTATGTGTAAGACCTTGATCTATAATGCTTTCGTCCCCTACTAACATAATTCTAAGATCATTTGTATTTTGAAGTGACTTAACGGCACCTGCAATAGCTGGAGCTGGTCCATTATCTCCACTCATTACGTCCAATGCTATCGTAATAGATCCTGGCATTATATGGATAGTCTACTGTTCTTGGGTAGTTTCTTCTTTAGGTTTTTTTACTTTTGGCGTAAATATCTCTTTACCACGGTAAAATCCGTCTTTAGCAATATGATGTCTCAAGTGTTTAGATCCTGTTGTCGCATCAGAAGATACAGAAGATGCAGTAAGTGAATCGTGAGATCTTCTCATATCACGTCTTGATCTTGATTTTTTGCTCTTTTGTACTGCCATATTATTATTCCATATCGTTTAGATATCGTATTCTAAGCAATAATAAACCTACAAGCAATTATTAATAGTAAAATTAACCCTTTTATAGTTTTTATTGTATTATCTTGTATTGAAATTATGAAAGTCATATTAGCATCAAGCTCAAAGTTCAGAAAACAGCTCCTCGATAAGCTTAATATATCCTTCAAATGTATTAGTCCAGATATAGATGAGAAGAGATTGAGCAATGAGGCTGTGAAAGATTATGTAAAAAGACTATCCATCGAGAAAGCTTCAAAAATTGCATGCAGTAACCAGAAAAGCATAATAATAGGTTCAGATGAAGTAGCAGATTTGAAGGGTAGAATAATCGGTAAACCGATTACCAAAAAAAATGCAAAGAAACAATTAAGAATGCTCTCAGGCAATAAAGTTGTTTTTAGAACAGGCCTATGTGTATTAAATTCAGAAACTGGTAAGTACTATGCTTCGGTTAATAATTATAATATATTTTTCAAAGACTTAAATGATAATATTATTAATAAATATCTTGAAAGTGATGATGTGCTTAAGTGTGCTGCAAGTATTAGAATTGAGGGCTTAGCCATAAATCTAGTTAGGAAGATGAACGGTGCAGACCCATCTTCAATAATGGGGCTTCCCTTGATAAAACTAATAGATTATTTGGCCAGATTTAATATCGACATTATGACTAAATAGCTAACTTTCTGCGAAATGATCGTATCCTTTTGTCTTAACCTTCGTAACTTTACCGTTTTGTGAATATTCATAACCTTTGTTCGTAATAATCCCTATTTTAGTGATATTTAATTTTAGTTTAGATGATATATTCTTGATATTTATGGAATATTTTTTATTTGCAGTGAAACATAGTTCATAGTCCTCACCACCCCCTAGGATACATTCTTCTCTATACTTAGGTAAGATGTACTGGTTTAACTTAGGCGTAACTGGGATCTGGTCTATATCAACTTTGAAACCCTTATTAGATGACATTGCTATATTCTTTAAATCTTTTGCTAATCCATCAGAAATATCAATACATGATGATGCAAATTTAGAGATTTCTAAACCAAGATTCACACGTGGAACAGGATTTACTAAATATTTTCTAAAATATTTATGACCTTCGCTTTTTTTAGCCATAAGTAATGCGGCTCTTGCATTACCAATTGTCCCTGATATATATATATCGTCACCAACCTTAGCTCCATCTCTTTGAAGAATTTTATTATTTTGAGTCCCTATCAATTGAATTGTAATACTAAGCGGCCCCCTAGTTGTATCCCCGCCAATAATTGAAATTTTATATTTTCTTAATAGCTTATTTGCGCCCTTATAAAAGCTTCTAAGCCACTTTTCAGACATTTTAGGTATTGTAATGGCATACATTGCATAGAGAGGTATGCAGCCCATTGATGCAATATCACTGATATTTGTGGCTAAACATTTATAACCAATTTCTTCGGGAGTATAGTCTTTTGTGAAATGAGGTCCCAGTAATGAAGTATCTGTTGTAAATACGTATTTTTTATTCTTATCGAAACGTATAATCGAGCAATCATCTCCAATGCCTTTTATGATGTTACGATCATAGCTGTTTAACTTCTCTAAGAAAGTTACAAAATCCTGTTCACTCTTCATTAGAAATACTTACAAAGCATCATCAAGTACTTTATTGAGAAAAGTATACATTTTTGGCGACGAATACTTTTTAGCTATATTAATATATTCGTTAATAACGATATTTTTTGAGTCGTTTATGAATAAAAACTCACATACACTTAAATGGATTATGCATAAATCTAGCACAGGTATAGTTTCATAAGATACATCTGTTTTAGAAGTTAAAAGCTCAGTAATTTTATTAGTATTACTAATGTACTTATTCAATATCGATGATAATAATTCTTTATCGTATGGTCGTTTTTCTACAAAGCTAAACATTACATCTTCTAATGAATCATCTTTAATTTTCATTTGATATAAAATTTTAACAGCTGATTCTCTTGCTATTAGCTGAGGTTTATATTTTTTATTAATCATAATTTCTCTAGAAGATGTAATATTTGTGTGGTCGCATTAGCATATTCGCAGCCTTTATCAAATTTTGCTCCGGCCCTATCAATAGCTTGTTGTTTATTTTCAACAGTCAACACTCCATTTAAAATTGGAATGCCAGTTTTCATAGATAGAGTGCTTATAGCATTAGTTACAGTAGTAGACAAAAAATCATAATGTTTAGTATCACCTTTGACTATACATCCAATAATCAATGTAACTTTTGGTTTATATTTATTAATAATTCGAGATGACAAAACAGGTAATTCAAAAGCGCCACCAGGAACTTTGACTATAGCAACTTTACCATTAAATTTTAGTGTATCAAGCTCATTTAGATATCCATTGAGTAAGCTTTCATTAATCGATAAGTTATAACTAGAATAAAGAACGATGATATCCAGATTAGTGATTTCTTTATTATTTAAATCAAGGTCTATCAGCTCATAACCTCTTGGAGATGTATTCAAAGAAATAAGTAGATCTAAATTATTGTCAATATTAGTCATATGATTACTTAGTTATATGTTTTACAACTTCTAATCCAAAAGCATTAATGCCATGATATTTTTTAGGAGCACTCATTAAATTCATTTTTCTTACACCAATATCATTTAGAATTTGAGCACCTATACCTACTGTTCTATAATCTTCATAAACACCTTTGTTTGATTTTTTTTGCTGTATAATTTCAATATTAGATGTGTCAGATTCAGACATAATGTTTGTTATAAAAACCAAAGCTCCTTGTTTAGATTTACTAATCTTTTTTAAAGCATCATCCAAAGGCCAACTACTCGGGGATAAGAGGCCTATAGTATCTGTTAATGTATTTTGAACATGTACTCTAGTAAGCGTTACTTTCTGAGGCGATATTTTATTTTTAATAAGAACAAAGTGTACATTTTCAGTAAGGATGTCCTTATAAAATACAGAGGTGAATGATCCATATTTCGTCTTTATTATTTGCTGACTAATCCTTTGGATTGTCTTTTCATTAGACACTCTATATTTAATTAAATCCTCAATAGTCCCAATTTTAATTTTATGTTTTGCTGCAAAAGCAACTAAATCTTTTTTCCTTGCCATAGATCCATCTTCATTAAGAATTTCAACTATTACCGATGACGGTTCTAGACCAGCAAGTTTTGCTAAATCACACCCTGCTTCTGTATGCCCTGCTCGGGTGAGTACTCCACCATTTTTAGCCATTATTGGGAATATATGACCAGGTTGAGCGAAGTCAGATGGCTTTGCATTTTTTCTAACGGCTGCTTTTATCGTTTTAGCACGATCAGAAGCTGAAATGCCGGTAGTTACACCTTTAAGAGCATCTATTGATACTGTAAAATTTGTTTCTTTAGAAGTTTCACTTCCACTTTGCTTTAGCAAAGACAGACCTAAAGACTTACATCTTGATTCTGTTAGAGTAAGACAAATGAGACCTCTTCCTTGTGAAGCCATAAAGTTGATATCTGAAGGTTTAACAAATTGAGAAGCCATCACTAGATCGCCTTCATTTTCTCTATTTTCATCATCCATTATAATAACCATTTCACCATTTTTTATTGATAATAGTATTTCGTCAGTCGTGTTAATCATTTGTGTTACCTAATTTTTCAATATATTTTGCGAGTATATCTATCTCAATATTTACTATACTTCCCATTTCATATGTTCTAAATATAGTATTTTGATAAGTGTGAGGAATAATCATAACATTAAACCCCGAATTAGTTACATCATTAACAGTGAGGCTTACTCCATCTAACGTAATTGAGCCTTTATGAATAATGTATTTACAAAAATCTCCGTTGAGCTTGAGTCTAATGAACCATGAATTATCCTGTTGTTCTATCTCAACTATTTCTGCGGTCGTATCAACATGTCCTTGAACTATATGTCCGCTTATTAATTTATTAATAGTCAACGAGGTCTCAATATTTACCTCATGATTCTTTTCTAAACGATTTAAGTTCGTCAGATTGTTTGTCTCGGGAGAGATACTAAATGAGTATATATCTTGATGTATTTTTTCAACAGTTAAACATACTCCATTTATACAAATACTATCCCCTAAAGAATAATCTACATCTTTAATTTGTAGACCGATGACAAATGAATCACTTTTTCTATCAATGGAGTGTACTTTTCCTATTTTTTCTATGATTCCTGTAAACATTAATGTCTTCTCATATTTATATATAAATCGTTATTGAATGACTTAATATTTTTTATCATAAAAGTTTTTTTATCTTTAAGTTTATTTATTGGTTTAATGCCAGAAAAAGTTAGCCCTTTATTACCAAGTATTTTTGGGGCAACAAAATAAATCAATTCGTCAACTTCATTCGCACTCAATAGAGTATTAGAAAAAGTGCTTCCAGATTCTATAAGCAGGTCATCAAGATGATATGTTTTCGCAATCATATAAATATCTTTTAGCTGAATTTTTCCATCTTTTGTCTCTACATACTTAATTACAACATTATTGTTATAAATACGTAATGGCGCATTAGTAGCATATCTTATATCAGCTAAAATAATAATTAGGCGATTTGTTTTAAATATATTAGATGATATCGGAATCCTCAGTTTTGAATCAAGGATAATTACTGCAGGCTGATTATTAATTTTTTTTAGAACAGAACTTTCCCTAACATTCATCTGTGGATTATCACTGATAACAGTACTACTTGTCGTAACTATAGCATTTACCTCAGCTCTTAATTCTTGAACAAATTTTCTTGATTCAGTTGATGTAATCCATTTGCTCTCTTTTTTTTCATCGGCTATTTTACCATCAATACTTACTCCTACTTTTAGCCTTATGTAAGGTTTAGAAGATCTATATTTATGAAAGAATGGTTTATTTAGTTCCTTTGCATCGTCTTCACAGACCCCTGTTTCTACCTCTATACCGTTGTCTCGTAATTTACTGATACTTTTTTCATTTACAAGTGGGTTTGGATCCTTTGTTGCTATAACAACACGAGAGAATCTATTTTTAATTATGGCATCAACACAGGGCGGTGTATTACCATGGTGATGACATGGCTCAAGAGTTACATACAACGTAGCTCCCTTGAGTGTCTCTTTTGACTTATCTATGGCATCTTGTTCAGCATGTTTGTCTCTAAATTTTTTGTGATAACCCTTACTTAAAATTTTATCGTTTTTTACTATAACTGCTCCTACTAGAGGATTAGGGTGTGTATTATATCTTCCCTTTTTTGCTTGCTCTATAGCAATTTGCATGAACTTGATGTCATTAGAATTATTCATCAATATTTATCTTTTTTTGATTTTTAATCATTCTCGGCGAGGGTTGTTTTTCTAGATTTTCTATTATTTTAGTAAACGAATTAACATTATCAAATCTAAGATATACTGATGCAAATCTAAGGTAAGCTACTTGATCGACTAATATAATTTCACTCATTATTGCCTCGCCTATAGCGGATGATGGTATTTCTTTACTAGGATACTGAGAACATTTAGTAAGAACTTTTTGTAATAGTTCATCTATTTGATCTGTAGTAATTTTTCTTTTTTCGAATGCACGATTAACGCCCCTTCGAACTTTGGTTTCATTGAAAATTTCACTAGAGCCATCAGTTTTAATTACCCTAGGATAACTAAGTTCCGATGTCTCTAAAGTGTTAAATCTGGCCCCACAGGCCATGCACTCTCTTCTTCTTTTGACAGAAAAAGAATCTTCGTTAAAACGTGAGTCTATGACTTTCGTTTCTGCTGAACCACAAAATGGGCAGCGCATATAATTTCCTAGGCTACTGCTTGTTTACTAGATGAATAAACTGGAAATTGTGAACATAAATTAAGAACTTTTTCTTTAATTTTTTTAATTTCAGCTTCATTGTCCATGTTATCTAGAACATCACATATTAAATTACCTAAAATTTTAGTCTCATTCTCCTTGAATCCACGAGTCGTAATTGCAGGTGTACCAAGTCTAATTCCGCTAGTTACAAATGGGGATTGCGGATCATTGGGCACTGAGTTTTTATTAACAGTAATGTTAGCACTGTGCAAAGCAGCATCGGCAGCTTTTCCAGTCAGACCTTGTTTAACTAAACTTACTAACATTAAATGGTTCTTAGTACCGCCTGATACAACTTCAAAGCCTCTATCCATCATAGTTTGAGCTAATACGTTAGCGTTTGTTACTACTTGTTGCATGTATTCTTTAAACTCAGGTTCAAGCGCTTCTTTAAATGCTACAGCTTTAGCAGCAATTACGTGCATCAAAGGGCCGCCTTGTGTTCCCGGAAATACTAATGAATTGAATTTTTTTTCAAGATCTGGATTAGATTTACAAATAATTATCCCGCCACGAGGTCCTCTCAATGTTTTATGTGTAGTTGATGTTACAACATCCGCATGAGGCACTGGATTTGGGTATACACCCGCAGCTACAAGTCCTGATACATGAGCCATGTCTACATGGAAGTATGCACCTACTGATTTAGCTATTTTAGCCATTCTTTCCCAGTCAATAATTTGGGAGTATGCAGAAAATCCACCAATCAGCATTTTAGGCTTATGTTCATTAGCAAGTTTTTCAACTTCATCATAGTCAATAAGTCCTTGCTCATTTATTCCATATTGGACTGCATTAAATATTTTACCTGAAAAGTTAACTTTCGCTCCATGAGTCAAATGTCCACCTGCATCAAGAGACATACCTAAAATGGTATCACCAGGTTTTAATAATGCTAAATAAACAGCTGCATTTGCTTGAGAACCAGAGTGCGGTTGAACATTAGCATAATCTGCACCATATAATTCTTTTAATCTGTCTATGGCAAGCTGTTCTGCAACATCGACATTTTCACAGCCTCCATAATATCTTTTACCAGGATATCCTTCTGCATATTTATTGGTCATTAGGGATCCTTGAGCCTCTAAGACCCTAGGGCTTGCATAATTCTCAGATGCTATAAGTTCTACGTGCTCTTCTTGACGTTTTATTTCTTTTTTCATTGCTTCATTGAGTTCATCATCAAATCCAGCAATTTTCATATCCATAGTAAACATATCAGTCTCCATTTAATCTAATTCAGCAAGAAAATTTTACCACCAACTATGAATATTGTCTAAGTTTCAATACCAATATTGCCATCTTCATTTACTATTTTAATTTTATGGGATTGATCTACTTTGTAAGTACCTACAGCTTTTAAATATTCTTTGGTAATGTCCCAAATTGGTTTCCCTTCTTCAATATTATTAACACTTGCCCAGCCACTAACTTTATATTCTTTATTCGATTTAATTTCTATATCATTGTTTAGTCTCAATTTTTCTATTCTATTATTCATCTTCTCACTAGGATTAATACTGTATTTAATACCTCTTGTTCTAACCATATCACCACCTTGTTGAAGGTAAGGATCTATATTAAATATATTATCTGCAACATCTTCTAATATATTTTTAATTGTCTCACCGCTCATATATCTAGTATAAGTATTTGGGTATGTGATAGCTGTGTGATTATATATATCTGACATAGTAATAGGCTGATTTGGCGTTAATGATGGTCCCCATCTAAATCCTGGGCTTAACGATATTTCAGAATCCAACACTTCATTCATTGAGTCACATAAAAGGTCATCAAACGTGCCATTAAAATTGCTTCTGCGGTATAGTGTGTCGTCCGCATATCCGATTGTTTCAGATAATAACTTATTATATGGCTTTGATACCTTATTGATAAAAGCTTGCATTTTACGGTTTGGTTCAATTTCATTAGATAATATAGGCAATAAATTATATTTGTATGTATATGATTTACCTGAGAATTTTATATCTATGAAAGAAAGAAACTTTCCGTTACAACCTGAATTTGCGACTAGTGTTTTACCGCTATTATTTTTAATAATTATTGGTTTTGGAACAGCATCATGAGTATGTCCACCAAAAATGATATCTATTCCTGATACTCTACTTGCTAATTTTTTATCCACATCTATTCCATTATGCGAGAGGACAACCACTATAGATGGTTTATACCGGTCTTTTACTTTGTCTATAGTTTCTTGGAGCTCTTGTTCTCTTATACCAAAGGTAAGATTAGATACATACCTAGAGGGATTAGCGATTGGTGTATATGGGAAAGCCTGACCAATTATAGCTATTTGTCTTCCGTTGACCTCCTTAATTGTATATGGCTTCTGATAATGATTTTCGTCATCATATGAAGGAATATCATTAAAGATAGCCTCATCATTTAGAAAAACATTATTTGCAACAAATTCACCATTAAAGTTATCAATATTTTTTATAAACTGATCTTCTCCAAAGGTAAACTCCCAGTGACCTGTCATAACATCCACTCCTAATATATTTGATGCTTCTACCATATCTTTGCCAGACTCAAACAAAGAAACTGCAGACCCTTGCCAAGTATCACCGCCATCTAGTAGAAGAGAATGTCCATTTGATTCTTTTCTTAAACTATCAACAATAGTTTTTAAATGAGCATATCCACCAAACTTCCCATATTGTTTTGCAAGTTCATTGAAATTTACATAGGTGTATAGATATTTATTAAAATCACCATTCAGTGAGTAATATTTTAGGAAATTATCACCTACTATGTGTGGAGGAACATTTTTATTTCCACCGGTACCTAGATTTATATTTGGTTCCCGAAAAAAAGTTGGATTCAATTGAGCATGGGTATCAGTTATATGAAGGAGGCGGATATCAGCATTAAAGGGATGTTGATAATTTGTGGTGTTTTTAGAAAAGGATTTATTTGTAAAACCAGCAATGTATGCTGCTGCCATGACTTGTAAAAATTCTCTTCTATTCATATTCCTTTTTTATTTTAAATAATTTAACTAAAACTGTAATAGAGAATAACATTATAAAAATAAATAAATAATAATAATCAGCTTTAATAACAAAATA
>CACEHM010000003.1 GCA_902559355.1 uncultured Gammaproteobacteria bacterium | reverse complement strand
ACTAGTAATGTTTTGTAATGGTATGTGGTGTGGTCAATCACCAAATAACATTAAAAGTTTATTAAAATACGGATATCCAGCTGATAAGATCAAATGGTATCGTGGTGGTATGCAAAACTGGGAAAACCTAGGGTTCAATACCGTTAAATAAATAAGTTTATAATTATTGCAAAGCAGCACATAAATACATGTGCTGCTTTTTTTTGAGTATTTTATGAAGATTCTGTCAAAAGGTATCAATTTAGTAAGTAACCTTTCTGGTTCATCATATCTATTAGAGATAGAAAATTTAGCAAAACATCATAAATATGTTGTTGTCCTTGTGGATAATAATCATCAGGTAGATAGTTTATTTGATGAATTGAAGAATATTTATAATGATAAAGTAATATTAAAGTTTCCTAATTATGGAGTAGCAAATTATAGTTCAACATCGATTGATCAAGATGTAATAAAAGAAAGATTAAACTGTTTGATACATATAAAAGATGATAGTGAATCTAACAAAATTATTATAGGGACTTATAAATCAATTTTTAGTAAAACACCATCTATTGAGGAAGCTAGTAAATCATGGTGTTCAATTTCAAAAAATTCTAAATATATAGAAATATTAAATTTACTAAAAAAATATGAATACAAAAAAGTAACCAAAGTTGATGAACGTGGTCAATACAGATTATCAGGATCAATTATTGATTTCTTTTCAACTTTAGCAGATAAGCCGGTAAGAATTAATTTCTTTGGTGATGAAATTGAGACATTAAAATATTTTAGTACAATTACGCAGCTATCAGATGCTGATTTAGACTCTACTGCTCTTGGATCAAGAGGTTTGTATTATCTGGATTCTAATAATATTGAAAAGTATAAGGATTATGTATCAAAAAACTTTAATGATGAGTATAGAGAAGATCTAGAGTATGAGGCAATAGTTAATGATAGAAGTGGTATTAATATACAGAACTTAGTGCCAAGTTTTTATAATGAAACATATTCGCTCTTGTCATTAATTGGACAAGATTTTGTCTGTTTCATTGAAAATGATATTTTAAGTGAATACAAAGAACAATCAGAGAACTTAATAAGTAATTATAAAGAAGAAACTATTAATAGATATATATTAAAACCTGAAGATCTAATAATTAGTAGTAAAACATTAAATAAAATTGTAGCAAATAATTATTTTTACTTATCAGCAAATACTCATACTAGTGTTCCCACGATTAAATCTTCTTATAGCCCTCTACCCTCTGTTTCAATTAATTATAATTATAAGAATCCGTTTACTAATCTTGAAAATCTTTATAATGAATCAACATATACTTATACATTCTTTATACAAAGAAACGATAACTTTAAAACTATAATAAATTATTTTAAAAGTAAAAATATATCATATAAAGAAATTGACCGCCTTGATGATAAATATAGTGGTATACGTATATTTAGAAGTGATATAAATCAAGGCTTCATTGATAATAGTAGTAAAGCTGTATACATAAGTTCAAATGATTTATTTGGTCTAATAAAAGCCAGAATATCAAAAAATAAATCAATAAAAACTATCTTAATAGACAATCTAAATGATCTAAAAATAAATGAATTAGTCGTCCATCAAGAACACGGCATTGGAAAATATAAGGGTCTAATTACGATGAACATTGAAAGTAAAACTACAGAATTAATAAAAATAGAATATGCAGATAATAACAATCTATATATGCCGATAACATCAATTTCCTTGATGCAAAGGTATATTGGAAATTCAGGTTTAAACACAAAATTAGCTAATTTAGGTTCTGATAAATGGTTAAAAATAAAACAAAGGGCTAAAAAGAAAATACAAGATATTGCTGCAGAACTTTTACTAGTTCAAGCAAAAAGGGAATTACATAAAGGTTATAAGTATGATTTCGATATAAATGGTTATGAGAAATTTTGTAAATTATTTCCTTATGTTGAGACTGAAGATCAACTAAATTGTATTAATGAGGTGATTGATGATATGTGCTCTTCAAAAGCAATGGATCGTATTGTTTGTGGTGATGTTGGTTTTGGGAAAACTGAAGTAATTCTAAGGGCTTCATTTATAGCAGCAAATAATAAAAAACAGGTTGTTATCATTGTTCCAACGACAGTATTGGCAAAACAACATTATCAAACTTTTAAAAATAGATTTAATACTTATAATTTTAAAATAAATTTAATGACGAGAGTATTATCTTCATCAGAAAAAAATACATCATTAGAAGAAATTAAACATGGTAATGCTCAAATAATAATTGGAACTCATGCGCTTTTAAATAAAAGTGTAAAATACAATGATTTGGGTTTACTTATCATAGATGAAGAGCACAAGTTTGGTGTCAAACACAAAGAAATAATAAAAGGTATAAAAGAAGATATCGATGTTTTATCCCTTACTGCGACACCAATCCCAAGAACTCTTAATTCAGCATTATCAGAGATAAGAGATATGAGTATTATTAATACTCCTCCTGTAGGTAGAAAGAACATAGTAACTAGTATTATAGAAAGGTCTGATACGCTGATTGGTCAATATATTGATAGAGAAATAAATAGAGGTGGGCAAGTTTTATTTGTTCATAATAATATAGATACAATGGATGAAGAAATAAATTTTATTAAAAAGATAAATAATAAATATAAAATCGAAAAAGTTCATGGAAGACTAACAAATAAAGAAATTGAAATGATAATGAGTAACTTCATCAATGAGAAAATAGATATCTTGATATGTACAAGTATAGTAGAAAGTGGTTTAGATATGGCAAATGTAAATACAATAATAATTAATAATGCCCAGAATTTTGGATTATCACAACTTCATCAAATAAGAGGAAGAGTAGGAAGAAGTAATAAGCAAGCATACGCCGGTATAATATTATCTGATAGAAAAAGAATAACGAAGGATGCTGATTTAAGAATAGATGCTTTTATTAAAACAGATAGTTTAGCAGGTGGACTAGACATTGCTGGTCATGATCTAGATATTAGGGGTGCTGGCGAAATACTTGGAGAAGAACAAAGTGGACAAATACTTGAAATTGGATATGGTATGTACACATCCATGTTGTCTAAAGCAATTAATCAAATAAAAAATAATAAAATTGATGAAATCAAACAACATGTAGAAGTTGATGCTTATATATCAACACTAATACCTCAGGAATATATAGAAGATATTTTTTTAAGATTAGAATTTTATAGTGATATATCTAATGTTCATAATGAATATGAGTTAAATCAAATTATAGTAAAACTGGTTGATATTTATGGCCCTCTTCCCGAATATTTAGAGAATCTTCTTGATCTTACGAGAATTAGAATAGCAGCAAATGTAATCAATGCTGAAAAAGTAAAAATAAATCAGGAAAGTACGATAATTACTTTAAATAAAAAAAGTCTTATAAATCATGATAATCTTATAAATAAATATGTTAACAAAGGAAACATAATACTTTTAAATGAGTTTAATTTTAAGTATAAATACTCATCAGAGAAGTGCTTTTCTGATATCTGTAATGAAGTTATAACTATTTTCGAATCGATATCTAATTAAATCAATCTTTATTAATAAATACTGTTGTTGTTGGGTATGCAATTTCTGCATTATGCTGTTCAATGATTTCAGCAACTTTTAGCAGAACATCTTGTTTAATTCTTAGAAATTCTTCCCAATCTTTAGTTTTTGTGAAAGCGTATATGAAAAAGTCACATGAAGAGGCTGAAAAACTTTTGAAATAGACTTTTGCTTTTTGTGTTTGATCAATATCAGGATTACTTTCTAATATATTATTAACGTCTTGAATTATATCTGTGATTTTATTCAAATCATCATAACGTATCCCTATTGTTTCATTAATTCTTCGATTAGACATTCGGGTTGCATTCTCTACTATAATACTTGAAAAGGCAGTATTGGGAATATAAAGAACATTTTTAGAAAATGTTCTCACCACGGTTAGTCTCCAACCAATTTTCTCAACTATGCCTTCAATATTCCTATCAGGAGATTTTATGAATTCACCTACTCTAAATGGTCTATCAAAAAATATCATCATGCCACCAAAGAAATTAGATAGTAAATCTTTTGCAGCAAGACCAACAATTAATCCTCCAACTCCACCAAATGCAAGTAAACCAGATATGCTTAAACCTATCTCTTGCATAATTATTAAAGCAGTGATTACTACGACCAATATTTTTAAGATTCTTACAACAATTTCATAAGTCTCAGTAATTAAAGTTATGTCGTCTTCACTTGATAAATTTTTAGTGAAAGGCTTGAGCTGTAGGTAATAGTTTAAACCTCTAAGTAATGACCATGAAATAATGATTACAATTAGAGAAAATACAGCAGATGAAAGACTAAAACTTAGGTTTAATACTTCATTTTTATTAAAGTAATCAGTAATTACAAATATATATCCAAATATAATTAAGTAAGTAGAAGGTGTTTTTATAGAAAATAAGATTAGTTCATCATAAACGGTATTAGTTTTTTGAGATAAGGCAAAGATAACATTTATTAACTTGTTCTTAATAAAAAAGAGAAATAGAGTGATAAGCGTAATGGTTATTAAACTGGAATGTGCGTTATTTAATAGTATATCCATTATTCTTTTATGTGCCTTCCGAGTACTTCAGTAGCTTTTCGATATGTATTCATATCTCCCTTATTATATGTTAATTCATGTAAACATGGTAAATTTATATTTCTAGGATGAAAGTTATGAGAGTTTAACTTATCCAGATATTCATGTTTATAAAATAGATAACTTCTTTTTTCTTCAATAATTTTCTTATCTTGCATGGTTGTTACTATTGCCATTGAGCATCCTTCTGTAAGAGTTTTTTCTAATATACTTAGTTTACTTAATTCAGGATAATGTTTCTTTATGCCAAGCATTTCTAGATCATCGCTAATAAAAAACGGAAACTTACCAAATACTTTACTAGGGATTTCATTAAGCCATTTAGATGAAGTAGTAACTGGATCTTTTGATATATTATTAAACTGTATATGGCTTGTCATGATTGGAATATCTTGTTTATTATAAATTTTCTCAAAAACAATCAAATGCTTATGAATCTCTTCCCATGACATTTTGCAACTCATGAGATCTGTATGTGTATCACCTGAAACACAACCATGTCCCGGATAGTGTTTTAAAGTAGGAATGATTCCATTATCTATTAAGCCATCTATATATGATAATGATAATCGGACAACATCGTTCGAAGATTTTGAAAATGTTCTAGAACTTAGAACATTACTATTTGTTGATAAGTCAACTACTGGTGAGAAATTAACATCAACTCCAATTTCTTTAAGCTCATATCCTGCAATATATCCTGCATAATATGCAATTTTTTCTCCCAAATTAGGATCTTCTTCATAAATATTACCTATAGAATTAAAAGATGGTAAAGAAGTAAATCCTTTTTTAAATCTTTGAACCCTTCCTCCTTCATGATCAATTGCAATTAACAAGTTACTATTAATACTTTTAATGTCAGCAATAAGTGATTTTATTTGATCGAGATTAATAAAATTATGTTCAAAAAGTAAGACGCCACCAATAAATTTATTATTCAGTATCTCTGCTTCTTTATCAAGAAGAGTCTCTGTATCTAAATTAATAATTAAATATCCTTGATTATCTTTCATTTGAAATTAGAATAGTCGAGTAACATGCAACAGCTTTATGCTCACCGATCATACCTATTTTTTGTGATGTGGATGATTTTATACTTATCTGACTAATATCAATACTCAGTATATTAGCAATGCTTTTTCTCATATCCATAATATGGTCTTGTAAATAAGGACTCTCAATGACTATAGTTATATCAATATTATTAATCATATAATTAGACTGAGTAATCAGCTCACACGCATGTTTAAGTATTTTTACACTTTGAATATTTATATTCTCTTTATTTGATGGAAAATGTGTACCTATATCGCCAGCTGCAAGAGAGCCGTATATGGCATCTGAGAGAGAGTGCAGTACAATATCACCGTCAGAATGTGCTACTACAGTATGATTAGAATCAATTCTTATGCCGCCCAACATGATGTAACTGCCCTCTTCTAGCTTGTGCATATCATAGCCAAATCCAACCCGTGTAGTAATCATAACAGTCTCTTTATAACCTCTATATCCTCTAAAAATGTTACTTTGATATTATCAGGACTTGATCTGACAATGGAACAATTAAAATCATTCATCATCATTGCTTCGATATCATCATCAATATGATATCCATTACTGATAGTTTTTACTATTGACTCATAAAGCTTAGTTGTTTTAAAAATTTGTGGTGTGAATGAAGACCATAATTTATCTTTGTATAAATTATTAAGTATTTTGTTATTTTTAACATCTTTCAAAGCATTGGTTAAAGGATAACCTAATGTCGAAGCATCAATGTCTGATTTCATAGATGCTATTAATTTCTTTATGTCATTAATATTTAAAATTGGACGTGCTACATCATGGATTAATGTATATTTAGTTTGGAGATTATTTTGAAATATATTCTCAAGTGCTACATGTAATGATTTTAAACGACTAGAAGAGCCATAAATTATAGTTTCATTATTTTTGAGCTTATTAATAACTACCTTCCTATTGGAAACTATGAATATATTTGATTCAGGGAAATATTTATTAAAAAATAATCTTGAGTGATTTAAAATACTCACTTTATTAATTATCACATTTTGTTTTATCTGACTAGATTTAAAACGCCTACTACTACCTGCGCCTAACAATACAACAGAAATATTACTGTTCATTTTTTTATAACTTGTACAAAAGTTTCATCTTTTTTAACTAAGCCTAAATTATATCTAGCAAAGTTTTCTAGTGCATGAGTTGATGATGATAGATCTTCAATTTCATTTTCAAGAATAGTATTTTTGATAGTAATCTTTTTAATATCTTCTAGAAGTTTATTATTTTGTTGATTAAGGAAGAAAAAATCTGAAATATTATTATTTTTAAATATTATTGAATACTGCAAGTTTCCTAATACCAATATACCAAGTACAAATAAAAGTTTTTTCATCTAATTGAGATATTTATTCAATTTATTATTTACTACATTTTTAACAATATTTTCTTCTATTCTAATTAACTGGTTGTACTTTGCGACCCTATCAGATCTTGACATAGAGCCAGTTTTAATTAATCCAGAAGATGTTGCAACTGCGAGATCTGCAATTGTAACATCCTCAGTCTCACCTGATCTGTGAGATATGATGTAATTATAATTATTATCTTTGGCCATTTTTATAGCTTCCAAAGTTTCTGTAATTGTACCAATTTGATTAAGTTTAATGAGTATAGAATTAGCTATATTTTTTTCAATCCCTTGTTTAAAAATTTTAGGATTGGTTACAAACAAGTCATCACCTACTAATTGAGTATTTGAGCCAAGTTCTTTAGTAAGTTTTTCCCAGCCTAACCAATCATCCTCAGCAAGGCCATCCTCAATTGATATAATTGGGTAATCATTTCTTAGTTTAACTAAGTAATTGATAAATTCATCACTAGTCAGCTTGAGATTTTCTGACACAAGAGAATAAACGTCATTATCGTAGAATTCGCTGCTTGCAACATCCAAAGCAAGGTATACGTCTTTTCCTGGATTATATCCAGCTTTTGAGATTGAATCTAAAATTATATCAATTGCTTCTGAATTACTGTTAAGGTTTGGTGCAAATCCGCCTTCGTCACCAACAGAAGTAGGCATATTTAATTTATTCAAAGCATCTTTAAGTGTGTGAAATATTTCAGCACCGGCTCTTATAGATTCAGTAATTTTATCAAAACCTATAGGCAATATCATAAATTCTTGAAAGTCCAATTTGTTATTTGCATGAGCACCGCCATTGATTATATTCATCATTGGTATTGGGAGAGTATATGATGATTCTTCTGTAAGTGATTGATATAATGGGATTTTAAGTTTATTTGCTTTAGCATTCGCGAATGCAATACTTAGTGCAAGAATGGCATTTGCCCCAAGCCTTTCCTTATTATGAGTACCATCAAGATCTATTAGGAAGTTATCAAATGATGATTGATCATATTCAATATCTGAATTTATTTTACTAGATATAACATTATTTATGTTATCAATTGCACTATTAACTGATTTGCCAAGATAAATACTTGGATCATTGTCTCTAAGTTCTAGAGCTTCAAGTTTACCAGTTGATGCGCCAGATGGTACGGCGCCTCTACCTATAGTTCCATCGTCAAGTACTATATCAGCTTCACATGTAGGATTGCCACGCGAATCTATAATCTGTCTCCCTAATATCTTTTTTATCTTTAACATTTAACTTTTTAAACTCCCTTTCCTTATGGTCTTATCTATATCAATTATTTCTTTTAAAAGATTCTCTATATTATTGATATTCATAGAGTTATCCCCATCACTAATAGCTTTTGTTGGGTTTGGGTGTGATTCAATAAATAACGCATCAATACCTATCGCTACCGCTGCCTTCGCTAAAGGAGAAATAAATTTACTATCTCCACTTGAAACTCCTTTATTTGCACCTGGCTTTTGTACAGAATGAGAGGCGTCATATACAATTGGACAGCCATTTTCTTTCATGATGACTAAAGATCTCATATCTGAAACCAAGTTATTATACCCGAACATATAACCTCTTTCACATAAATATATATTTTTGTTACTTGTTGAATATGCCTTCTCTAAAACAAATTTCATTTCTTCAGGTGAGGTGAATTGGCCTTTTTTAATATTTACAGGTTTATTTGTTGAGCAAACTTTTAATATAAAATCAGTCTGTCTGCACAAAAATGCTGGAGTTTGTAAGACATCTACAACATCAGCAACTTCATCAAAAGGGGTATATTCATGAACATCAGTTAGCACAGGAACATCTAGATCATTCTTTACTTTTTCAAGTATTTTTAATCCCATATCGATGCCAACACCTCTTTTTGAATTAACAGATGATCTATTGGCTTTATCAAAAGATGATTTATATATAAAATTGATACCTAGCTTATCAGTTATCGTTTTTAAGAATTCAGCTGTATCAAGTGCCATTTTTTCAGATTCAATAGCACATGGACCAGAGATTAGAGTTAAGTAATCTTTCGATACTAGATTTATTTTACTTTGTTTCATATGCAGTCTTGATAAAGCTATTAAATAAAGGATGTCCTTTCAATGGAGATGAGGTGAATTCAGGATGAAACTGACTTGCCAGATACCAAGGATGATGTCTAATTTCCAGCACTTCCATAAGAACTTTATCTCCTGAGTATCCAGAAAATAGTAAATCTGTATCATTAAAGTCGTCTACAAATTTATTATTGACCTCATATCTATGTCGATGTCTTTCAGAAATGATATTTTTTTTGTAAAGTGAATGAGCGAGTGATTTTTTAACTAACGTGCATGATTGTGCGCCCAGACGCATGGTCCCGCCCAATTGACGTATTGAGCCCTTTAGTCTCCCTTTTTTATAATCATCCCATTCTGTAACAAGTGATATAACAGGAAACGGTGTTTTCAAGTCAAATTCTGTACTATTTGCATTTTTGAAACCAAGAATATTTCTTGCAAATTCAATAACGGATATCTGCATACCAAGACAAATTCCGAAGTATGGAATATGATTTACTCTGGCAAAGTTAGCAGCAAGTATTTTGCCTTCTACTCCACGGTTCCCAAAACCACCTGGAACAACAATCCCTTGAAGGTTCTTAAGACGTTTAATATTCTTTTTTGTAATATCTTCTGAGTCAATAAAATCTATTTCTAAAGAATTATTATTATAAACAGAGGCATGAAGTAGTGATTCATTTAAAGATTTATATGAATCAGCGAGATCAACATATTTACCAATCATACCTATCTTAACTTTTCTACTACACTTTTTAAGTTTATTCGTAAATGTTACCCATGGTTTAATAACTGATTTTTTATGAGGAACTTTAAGTTTTTTTAGGATGTATTCGTCAATATTTTGATTCTTATAATATATTGGAATCTCATAAATAGACTTAGCATCTTGTGCTGAAAAAACAGCTTTTCTATCTACATTTGTAAATAAAGATATTTTATTTTTTATATTATCATCTATAGTATTTTTTGCTCTACATAATAGAACATCTGGCTGAATACCAATAGATCTTAATTCTTTTACTGAATGTTGTGTTGGCTTTGTTTTAATCTCATTAGTTACGTCGACTTTAGGTAAAAGAGTTAAATGTATGAATAATGTATGACTATCATTCATTTCCATATTAAGTTGTCTTATAGCTTCTAGAAATGGTAACGATTCAATATCACCAACTGTTCCTCCAACTTCCACAAATGATATATCGGCCCCATTAGATCCTTTTTTTATTAGACGCTTAATTTCATCGGTAACATGAGGTATTACCTGAACAGTACTTCCTAAATATTTACCTTCCCTTTCTTTTTTAATAACACTTGAATAGACTCGTCCTGCAGTAACATTTGAATTCTGACTCATTCTAATACCCACGAAACGCTCATAATGGCCTAAATCTAAATCTGTTTCAGCTCCATCTTCTGTAACATAGACCTCTCCATGCTGAAACGGGCTCATGGTACCTGGATCTAGATTGATATATGGATCCAATTTCTGAAGTGAAACCTGATATCCTCTTAATTTAAATAAAGATGCAAGGGAGGCGGCTGCTATACCTTTTCCAAGGGATGATACAACACCACCTGTAATAAAAATATATCTAGCCATTCAGATTAGTAAATTATAATGTATTAGTACCAAAAGATATATATTTATCTTAATTCTGAGGATATAAACATCTCTTTATCGCTGTAAGCTAATAAAAGTTCATTATGTGAATAAAAAAGAATAAACTTATCTCTCTCCCATATTGGTATAGATCTATTTTGAAAGATTTTCTTTAATTCTTGATGGTGAGTTTTATTGAGCATAATTTTCTCATTGCCACTTATTTTCTTTAGAGTGATTGGGGCTTTTAACGACAAATTATCATACAGACCCTCTTCTTTTAACTTATTTAGTTTAATTTGATGACTTCCAAAGCTAACATCATTTCTCATATCCCAAACTTTATTATTAATGACTTTGTTGAGTTCATTCTTGACAATATATAAGCAATAATTATATCGAATAATGGATATTCCATTTTTTAGTATGTATGTTGGATAATCATTATTCTTACCTTTAATAATGGATAACAAACTATAAATTTCATTTTTAGAAAGATTATAACTAACCTCTTTACTAATCCAATATCTTAAAAAGGTACTATGCAGATAATCTGGATAACTTAAAAGTTTTTCTATCTCCAGATGATTTTCTTTAATTATATACATATAAATCTTTTCACAATAATCATTAACAATAAGTGAATAGTTATTCTGAAGTTCGATATTATGGTTCATTACTTTATTGATATTCTCCCATCTCTTGTTTATTGAAGGTACAATTTTGCTTCGAATATAATTACGATCATATGATAAGTCATTATTGGAATAATCATTAATAAATTTTAATTTAAAATATCTTGATAGTTCTATTATAGTTTTTTTTGGTAATTGCAAAAATGGTCTACATAATATCTTATTTTTTCTTTCAGAGATTTCTTTAATTGACGAGAGTCCTTTGGGTGATGCTCCTCTAAAAAGTCTATACAAAAATGTTTCAAATTGATCGTCTTCATGATGAGCAAGAACTAACACTTCGTCTTTAAACATATGATTGAAAAAGCTTTCGTATCTCTTGTTTCGGAGTTGTTCTTCAATGTTTTTGTCTGACAATAAATGAACGTTTTTTACAGTAAGGTTTATCTTATATTCGTGACATACATCTGAACAATGTTTCTCCATTTCCTTGGCATTAGATGAATGATTGTGGTTGATATGGATTGCTCTAAAATTAAAGCTTTTATCATTATTAACTAATATCGCTATTTTCAACAATAGCATCGAATCTATCCCGCCACTTAATGCTAAAAGAAAGTCTGTTTTATTTGTCTTTTGAAGAGTTTTTTTAAAATTCTCTTTAAGAACTCTAAGATTCAAATTGTCCATATGACATTAGTTTAGCATTTCTAGTGTTTAAAAGGTCAGATTGAGAGACAGCATTAACTTCATTAAGCATATCTAAAATATTTGACTTTAATGAAGAATACATAGCGCTGTAATTTCTATGTGCAGCACCTAATGGCTCTGGAATAATTCTATCAATCAATTTATGATTAAGCAGCTTATCAGATGTAATTGATAACGCTTCTGCAGCTATATTTGCTTTGGATGCATCTTTCCATAATATAGATGCACAACCTTCAGGACTGATTACAGAGTAAATGCTGTACTGAAGCATCGCAAGTTTATCTGATACTCCAATTGCTAAAGCCCCGCCTGAGCCTCCCTCCCCGATTACGACTGAAATAATTGGACATTTAAGTTTTGACATTTCATATAAATTATCTGCAATTGCTATACTTTGATTTCTTGATTCAGCATCAATGCCTGGGTAAGCGCCCGGTGTATCTATAAATGTTAGAACTGGTATTTTGAACTTTTCTGCAAGTTTCATTGCTCTAAGTGCTTTGCGATAACCCTCAGGTTTAGGCATACCAAAGTTTCTATATACCTTTTCTTTTGAATCTCTTCCTTTTTGATGACCAATTAACATAAATGCCTTATCATCCAGTATTGCAAGACCACATATAATAGCTTTATCATCTCCAAACATTCTATCACCATGTATTTCAGTAAAACTTGAAAACATATTTTCTATATAATCTAAAGTATATGGCCTTAACGGATGTCGTGCAATTTGAGAAATTTGCCAATCAGATAAAGATGAAAAAATTTTAGAAATATTTTTATCTAAACTTATCTTAAGATTATCAATTTTTTTCAAATCTTTTTGAGAGGCATTCGCACTAGTTTTAAGAGCTGTTATTTGATTCTCAATATCAAGTAATGGTTGTTCAAAATCTAGGTAGTTAGGATTGTATTCTGACATCAGTACATTATATGAAATCTATAAAAAAATACTATTGGTATTTAATATCGACACTATCGTCTCCGGTAATTGATTTTATATCTGATATTAAGTTATCAGTAATTTTTACATAAATTTCCTTGTCAACATTGATCGGAGCAATAAAATCTCTCGTTTTATAAGAAAGTACGACTCTAGTATTTCCCGAATCATGCTTATCAATAATATTCTTTATATCATGTATTTTTTCTTTTGATATCAGCTCAGATGAAAGAACAATGCTAAGATGTTTAGAATATTTTTCTCGTGCTTCTGTAAGTGTATAAAGCTTTTCAGCTCTCATACTTAATTGAGAGTCATAATCATCTATATATACTTCACCGCTAAAAAATAATATATGATCTTCTTGAAGCGAACTTTTATATTTAAGATATTTATCTTCATAGAAAGAAACATTTATTTGTTGAGAACCATCATCTACTTTATAGATGGTTATAAATTTATTTTTGGAAATCTTCTGTGATCTTGAGTCAATTATAACCCCAGATATAATTGAATTAAATTTAGAATTTGCTGAATTTAATATTGTATTGTTAATTTCCATGAGTGATTTAAGTTTCATTTCAGAAAGCTCATTTTTATATACATTTATTGGATGATTTGATAGGTAGCATCCTAACACCTTACGCTCTTTAATTAATTCGTCATTTGTTGGTTTGTAAAGTCTCTCAATGGAAAAAGATTCTACATTGCTTGTAGTATCAGTATTTTCTGAAAACAATTCACTTTGACCTGAAGCAATATCAATCTGCTTCTTGTGTCCTTGAGATATGTAATTATTAAGACATTTAAGGTTCTCTAATCTTGTTTTTTTACTGATATTATCGAAGCACCCCGAACATATTAATGATTCAATTGTTCCTGCGTTTACTGTTGTTAAGTTAACTTTTGAGCAGAAATCTTCTATACTAGTAAATCTGCCTTTATCAATCCTAATCTCTTCTATATGATATGCTGCTGTTTCTCCTACGCCTTTTATAGCTCCAAATCCGTAATTTATAACACCATCTTCTAATGGTAAAAACTTATAATTAGATTGATTAATTTCTGGTAGATTAACTTTTACATTCATTTGCTTACAAGCAGCGAGTAGGTTAATTATTTTATTAGTGTTGTCCATATCTGAGGATAATGCTGCTGAAAAAAATTCCGTTGTATAATACGCTTTTAAATAAGCCGTCTGATAAGATAGCATCGCATATGCAACAGAATGAGATTTATTAAAACCATAGCCAGCAAACTTTTCCATTTTATCAAAGATAGATTTTGAAATTGTTTCATTGATATTATTTTCTTTACAACCAGATGAAAATCTAGATCTATGAGTCTCCATTTCTTTATGCTTTTTCTTTCCCATAGCTCTTCGTAGTAGGTCCGCGTCACCCAAAGAATATTTTCCTAGTGATCTTGCTATCTCCATTACTTGCTCTTGGTAAAGAATTAGTCCATTAGTTTCAGAGAGAATACTCTCTAAAAGAGGATGTTCATATGAAATATTTTGGCCATGTTTATTGGCAATGAAATCATCAACCATATTTGTACCTAGAGGGCCTGGTCTGTAAAGGGCAACAAGAGCAACTATATCTTCAAACTTATCTGGCTTAAGTTGAGCCATATATTTCTTCATACCTAATGATTCTAGTTGAAATATCCCTGTAGTCATTTTTTTTTGTAAGAGATTAAAAACCTTCATATCATCAAGAGGTATTAGATTTAAATTAAATTGCTTGTCTTTATTAATTATTAATTTTATAGCTTCATCAATAATAGTTAGTGTCGTCAGGCCTAGAATATCAAATTTCACTAAACCGATTGATTCTATATCATCTTTATCAAACTGAGTAATAAGTTCATCTTTATCCTCAAGGGAATATACTGGCATAAAATCTGTAATACTTGAGGGCGAAATGACAATACCAGCTGCATGAGTGCCAACTCCTCTTGGTAGACCTTCAATTTTCTTGGCAAGATCAATTATGGTTCTTACATCATCTTTTGTTTTATACTCTTTTGCAAGTTCTTTACTGGCCTTCAAAGCTTCATCAATCTTAATTCCAAGTGAGAATGGGACAAGCTTCGCAATATAATCAACAAACCCATATGAGAAATCAAGTACTCGTCCAACATCTCTGATCACTGCTCTTGCAGACAATGTGCTATAAGTAATTATTTGAGATACTTTGTCTTGACCATATGTTGATATAATATGATCGATTACTTTTTGCCTTTTATTCATACAAAAATCAATATCAAAATCTGGCATAGAGATACGTTCAGGATTTAAAAATCTTTCAAACAGAAGATTATATTTAATAGGATCAATATTTGTAATACCTAGAACAAAGGCTACCAATGAACCTGCTCCTGACCCTCTGCCTGGTCCAACGGGAACATCATTATTCTTTGCCCATAAGATGAATTCTTGAACAATTAGAAAATAACTTGAAAATCCCATTGATTGAATAACATCAATTTCTCTAATAAGTCTTTTTTTATAAACCTCTTTATCTAAATCTGTATTTGTTAAATATTCATTTAGACCATTAATACATAAATCATTGAAGTACGTAATATCATCTTTTTCTGATGGATTAGAAAATTTTGGTAAATGGTATTTAAATGCAGGGAGTTTAGTATTACACATTTTTACAATCTCATAAATATTTTGGATTGATGACGGATAATCAGAAAATGTAGAAATCATTTCTTGCTCTGTTTTAAAAAACTGATTTGGAGAATAATCATTTTGGTTGATTCTATCATCTAGTTTAGTTTTTTGATTAATTGCTACTTTTACTTCATTAGCTTCATAATCAGAATCAGAGATAAATAAAACATCATTAGTTGCAACGATTGGAAGATTTAATTTTGATGCAATTGATAAAGATTTTTTAGCATATAAATCCTCATTTTCACGGTCAGTCTTATCAATTTCAATATAAAACTTATCTAAAAATAATTTAGATATATCTCTTATAATATCTTGTGTATCTGGTAGTGACTTAGTTAATGAATTTAAACCACAGACACCGTCTCTTCCTCCAGATAGACAGATCAAATTAGATTTATATTTATCTAAAAGCTCAAGATTAGCACCAAGGATATTCGATCGTGATGTATGTATAAAAGAAAGTATCTTATTGAGATTATAATATCCATCAATATTCATACAAAGTAAAACTATGTTTCCTACAAGTTGATTATTCTTATATATAATAGGAATTTCACATCCAAGAATAGGTTTTATTTTTGCTTCTAGACATTTATTATAAAACTTAATTGCACCGAATATATTCAAGTGATCTGTGAGCGCTAAAGATTTTAATTTATTTTTCTTTGCAATATTTATAAGATCATCAATTCTAATTGTTCCGCTACCTAAGGAATAACATGTATGTAAATGTAAATGTGTAAAGTTACTCATTAAAGTTTTAGAAATGATTCTCGATGATAAATTGTTTTTCCAAAGAATGATATTGCCTGTAAATGGTGTGGAGTACCATAACCCTTATTTTTAACCAAGTCATAGATTTTAAACATCTTATTGAGATGAGTCATTTCATTATCTCTTGCTACTTTTGCTATAATTGATGCAGCTGATATTTCTCTTATCTTGCTGTCTCCTTTTACTATAGCATGAGACTCTATATTTGAGTCAGGAACATAGAGTCCATCAAAATATATTATATCAGGTATAATCCTAAGATTATCAACGGCTCTTTTCATAGATAAAAGTGTCGCATGATGAATATTTATATCATCTATTTCATCCTTTGTTGCCACCCCTATCGAAACACATAGCGAATTAACAATAATATTATTAGATAATTTTACCCTTTTTTTTGAACTAAGTTTTTTTGAATCAACTATATTTTCAATATCAATAGATGGCTGAAAGATAACTGCAGCAGAAAAGACAGAGCCTACCAGACTTCCTCTGCCAACCTCATCTACTCCTGCTATTAATTTTCTTGATTTCACTTTAATGGTATATAATAACCATTCTATCAATCAAGATGTATAATTAATATATGGTAAACAATAAAATTAGAATTGGAGTCATAGGGTTAGGTTATCTTGGTAAATTCCATTATCAGAAATATAAAGCGAATAAACACGTAAATCTAACATCTGTTGTAGATACAGACAAAGAAAATCACTCGATCATAAAAGGAAAAGACATACTGATGTTTGAAAAATATCAAGATGTTGTTGATAAAGTAGACGCTGTATCTATTGTTACTCCAACAGTAACTCATTATAAATTAGCAAAATATTTTCTTGATAACAAGATACATGTATTATTAGAGAAACCAATGACAGAGACTGTAGCACAAGCTAAAAAGTTGAATGCAATTGCAAAAAAAAATAAATGCGTGCTTCAGATTGGTCATCTAGAACAATTTAACCCTGCGATACGTAAATTGAGAAAAAGTGCGTGTAAACCTCAGTTTATAGAAGTGCATAGATTATGCCAATTTAATCCTAGAGCAAATGATGTAGATGTTGTTCTTGATTTAATGATTCATGATATAGATATAGTACTCTCAATAGTGAATAAAAAAATTGAAAGTATAGAAGTATCCGGAAAAAAAATTCTAACTAATTTAACAGATATTGCAAATGTACGAATTAAATTCAAAGATAATATTGTAGCTAACCTAACAGCAAGTAGAATAAGTACTAAAAATGAGAGAAAAATGAGGATATTCTCCAATAATTCCTATTATTCAATAGATTTTATAAATAATAAATTAAAAAAAATACATAAAGATAGAAGTAATAGTTTTAAAGTAACAGATTTCAATTTTAAAAAAACAGATGTTTTAGATGATGAGATAAATAATTTTATAAACACGTGTCTAGGAAAAGAGAAGTCAATGACAACAGGAAATTCAGGCTTAGAGGCTCTTGTTGTAGCAAAAAAAATATCAAAGGGGTTTTAGTAAATGATAAAGCTATTTGATTTAATAGAACAATATAAAAAATTTGGAAAAACTATTGATAAAAAAGTAATAAATATACTTTCATCGGGTAACTATATATTAGGTAAAAATGTTGAATTGTTTGAGGAAAATTCAAAAAACTATTTAAATGGGAAGTATACGCTAAGCTGTAATTCAGGTACTGATGCTCTTGTCTTATCACTTAGAGCGCTCGGGATAAAATCAGGTGATGAAATAATTACTACACCTTTTAGTTATTTTGCAACTTCTGAATCAATATCTTTAGTAGGTGCAAAACCAATCTTTGCTGATATTAATCCTCATACATTCAATATAAATCCTAAAAATATTGCTAAACTAGTTAACAAGAAAACAAAAGCTGTTTTATCAGTTAATCTATTTGGACAAGCATGTGAATTAGATAATATTAATAAGATTGTAAAAGAACATAATATTAAACATATTGAGGACTGTGCTCAGTCATTTGGGGCGACCTATAATAGTAAGCAGACAGGTACATATGGTGATATGGGATGCTTTAGTTTCTTTCCAACAAAAAATCTGGGGTGCTTTGGTGATGGTGGTCTGGTTGTAGTCAAATCGAAGAAAGACTACGAGATTCTTAAAAAACTAAGGACTCATGGTGGTATAAGAAGAAATCAACATGACTTAATTGGCTACAATAGTCGACTAGATGAAATACAAGCGGCAATTCTAAATATTAAATTAGATTATATAGAATCATTTATAAAAAAAAGAAAAAAAATTGCAGAGATATATTTCAAAACGATTAGAAATGATAAGGTGAGATTACCCTTTACTTACAAGAGGTCAAATCATACTTTTAATCAATTTACAATAAGGGTTAAGAATAGAAGAAAACTCGAACTACATCTAAAGAAACATAATATACCATATGGAATATATTATTCTATGCCAATGTATAAATATAATGCTTATAAAAACAATAATTATGAGCCATTGCCTATGGTTGAAAAGGTTTCAAAAGAATGCTTATCAATTCCTATATATCCAGAATTGCCAATTAAACATGCAATGAAGATAAGTGAAGTTTTAAATAATTATGAATAACCAAAAACGAATATTTATAATAGCTGGGGAACCATCTGGTGATCATCATGCGGCTGATTATATTAAAGAGCATTCTAAAATAAATCCTAATATTCATTTTGATGCATTTGGACAAAATGAAATAGAAAAGACAAGTGCAAAAATAATATACAATACAGAAAAAATATCAGTGATTGGTATAATCGAAGTAATCGCTAAATACAGAGAAATTCTACGCGCTTTAAAAATTGCTAAAGATTATATAAAAAAAAGTAAACCTAATTTAATCATACTAGTAGATTATATTGAGTTTAATTTAAAGATTGCTAAGTTTGCTAAGAGTTTAGGAATACCTGTCCTTTTTTATATAGCACCGCAAGTATGGGCATGGAGGGAAAGAAGGGCAAAAAGTTTTATAGAGTCAATAGATTATTTAGCTGTTATATTTCCATTTGAAGAAGTTTATTTCAAAAAATATACAAATAATGTAACTTATGTTAGCCATCCACTTAGTAAAAGGTCAGATTTGATAACATCTATTAAGAACTACAATCAAAGAAAAATAGATTTAGGAATATTTCCTGGAAGCAGAGAATCAGAAATAAAGAATAATCTTCACCTAATGGTAGATTGTGTTCAAAAAAATAAGAAAGAAAACATAAGAATTTTTTATGCTAATGAAACATCAAAGTTAATCCTTGAAAATTTGTTACCATCTGAATATCATGAATATCTTGTTTCAGGGAAAGATACAAATAAAGTTAGTGATTGTAAAAAAGCATTGTGTGCATCGGGTACGATTACTCTCGAACTTGCATTATTAGAAATTCCAATGATAATTATGTATAAACTTTCGTATTTTTCATATCTCATTATGAAAAGTTTGATTAATGTAAAGTATATAGGTCTAGTAAATCTTATTTTAGGTAATAGTATTGGCTCCGCACCAGTTGTAAAAGAATTTATTCAGCCTTCGTATTCTGATCAAGTAGATATTATGGTTGAATTGAATAAGATTGATCAAGATGAATTCTATAGAAATTCTATTATTGATAAGTATAAATCAGTAAGAAATAAATTATCAATAAGGTCTTCAGAAAAGTTAAGTGATATAGCTGAAAATATGCTAGATTCTATCTAGTAATTCCTCTTTTGCTATTTACAATAAAGTCAACAAAACTATTTACATCATTACAGGTAATATTGAGCGCATTGAATAAAGACAATCTTTCCTCAAGAGGTTTAGTAGATTTTATAAAAATTTTGAAACATTTTTCTAAGTCCCTTATAGTTGTATCATTGAAGTTCTTTCGCTTTAAACCTTCCGAATTAATCTTATATGCTTTGGCATGATTACCTGCTATCAAGGTATACGGTGTCACATCTTGTGATATTACAGTACCAAGTCCTGAAAAAGCATATTTACCAATGTGACAAAACTGATGTACAAGAGTGAATCCACCCAGAGATACATTAGACTCTAATTTTACATGTCCTGCTAAACTTGCTGCATTTGATAAAATGCAATCGTTTGCAATAACACAATCGTGTGCAATATGTGTATAAGCCATTAATAGATTATTATTGCCTATTTCAGTATCAGAGATACCATCTTTAGTTCCTCTATGAATGCTGCTATATTCGCGTATGATATTATTATCCCCTATAGTGCATGTAGTATACTCACCACGAAATTTAAGATCTTGAGGTTCTTCACCAATAGTTGCAAATTGATAAATCAAATTATTTTTACCAATAGTAGTATTCTCTCTAATTACAGCATGCTCTTTAATTACAGTACCCTCACCTATTGATACGTTTTTATCTATGACAACATATGCTCCTATTTTCACATTATCAGCAATAGACGCTGACTCATGTATTAAAGATTTGCTATCTATCATTTTTAGAGCGAATTGCGCCAATTAATTCAGATGTACAAACAACTTCA
This sequence comes from uncultured Gammaproteobacteria bacterium, assembly GCA_902559355.1. Taxonomy (GTDB): domain Bacteria; phylum Pseudomonadota; class Gammaproteobacteria; genus CACLCV01. Next base: position 190,878 of record CACEHM010000003.1, on the reverse strand, counting down.
TCATTTACATGACATTCTGAAGAAAACTTATGAATATCGCTTTTACTTTGATTCAGCTTAGCGTTAATTATAATGATATCCCCAGGAACTACTTGTTTTTTAAATCTTGCTTTATCTATACCTACAAAGTAGTACAACTGTTTTGACATATCACGGTCGTTACTTTCAATATCAAGAATAGCTGTAGCTTGAGCCATAGCCTCTAGAAGTAATACTCCAGGGAAAACAGGATAATCAGGAAAATGTCCTTGAAAAAATGGTTCATTGTTACTTACATTTTTTTGAGCAATAATAGATTTATTTTTTTTGATGTCGATCACTTTATCTATTAGTAAAAAAGGATAGCGATGTGGTAAATAATTTTGTATGTTCATAGATATTACCTATTTTTTTTTATAAAGATTTCTGAATATTACTTGATTTCGTCTCCAATTACGAACACTATCAGCTGCAAGAGCAGATGCATAGTCACCCTCTTTTGTGATGGACTTTGTTATCATAGACATTCCATGGATATTTACGTTATTACAGATCGTTATGTGTCCATTTATACCAACACCACCCCCAATTGTACAATTATCTCCAATGGAAGTACTCCCAGCTATACCAGTACAGGCAGCAATAGCTGTATTACTTCCTACAATTACATTATGTGCAATGTGTACCAAGTTATCTATCTTACAATTTCTCTTCAAAATTGTATTATCTAGCATGCCTCTATCAATTGTGGTGTTTGAACCAATTTCTACATCATCTTCAATAACGACAGACCCTACATGAGGAATTTTCTTCCATAGTCCATCAAGTTTGTACAATCCAAAACCATCTGACCCTATAGTAACATTTGGATGAATAATGACATTATTACCTATAGAACAATTATGATTTATAAATACTCCTGGATATATAATACAGTTTTCTCCAATTCTAACATTTTTTCCAACAGTAGCATTATTATAGTCATCTGACTTTGTGTAAGATGAAGAGTTAGGCAACGTATTAAGTAATAAAGACAGTGAGTGCTTAACATTTTCAACTCTAAATAGAGTAACTGATGAATCAACATCTTCAATAAAAGTATTACTAACGACTAGTCCAGTAAATGATGACAAATCATCACTCACTTTGTCTTGGAAAATAAATCCTAAGGAGTTTTGTTCTGGATTAGTAAGTGATGAAACTGTATCAAAAATATTTTTTTTATTTTTTTCGTATTTAGCTTCAATTATGGCACTTAATTCAGCACAACTATATGCTTTATTAAGTTTCATATTAATTAAGAATATTTATTATTTCTTGAGTTATATCAACGTATTTTTTTGCGAATAAGGTAGTCCCATCAGCTCGTAGTATGAGGTCATAATCATTATCTTCTGCAAATTTATTTATAGCTTTCTCAACTATTATTCTAATTCTTTGTAATTCAGAATTTTGCTTACCTTGTAATTCTTTTTGAAGAGATTGCTGCATTGTTCTAAATTTGTTTTCAATATCAGTTATTTCTTTGATTTTAGCTTTCCTTTCATTCTTAGACATTGTTCTTTCGTTTTTTAAATAATCATCATTAAGTTTATTCCAAGATGTCTCAATTTTTTTAAGTTCATCAGCCTTAGGTTTAAATTCGTTTTTTAGATTAGTCTGTGACTCTTTGTATATAGGTATTTCTTTAAAAAGAACGTCTAATTTGACAACACCGATTTTTGTCTCTGCATAGCTTGTGTTCGATATGGTAACTAACACTATGAATAATATATTTATTAATTTTTTATACATTAAAAAGCTCCTCCGAGTGAAAATATTACAGGTTTTGTATCATCGCCAGTTTTAGATTTAAATGTATCGACAAACCCCATTGATACTGCGCCTACTGGTGTTCTAAAGTTTAGCTGTACACCATAACTTCCTCTTAAATCACTATAACTAAAATCAGAGACATCTTCAAATACATTCCCTATATCAAGAAATAAAGATCCCCTAAAGATCCGTTTATCTACACCTAAAAAAGGTGGTGGTGGGAAAACCCAATCACTCTGCAAAACAGATAAAAAATCTCCACCAATTGCATCACAAGTCTTGGCAGTACATCCTGTATTGTTTCTGAGTGGGCCGAGACTTGCTGAATCAAAACCTCTTACTGTTTTATCGCCACCTGCAAAAAATTTATCATGAAATGGAAGGCTAGATTCTCCTAACAAGCCTGTTCCTAAGCCAAGTTGAGGTTTAACTTGAAATGATGTATCCCAAGTAAACATATCAAAAACGTTTAATTTATATGGAGTATTATATTCACCTGTAAACTTTATAGATGCATAAGAGTAATCAAAATCTGGTTTTATAAACAAGTTTGAAGTGATTGATTGGTTTTTACCTTGTGTGGCATACACAGTTCTATTTCTAGTGTCTTCGACTAGGCTTGCTCTGAGCATAAGACCAAAGTGAGACTTTCCATATTTATTTATGAAACTTATCACATTGTTTGGAGAGCCTACAGTAGAAGTATAGTCAGTTAATATCAATTCTGCTCCATAGCCATATGAACGAGTTTCAGATATTGGGATATTATAATTAACACCGTATGCAATAGTATCAGATATGTAAGATGCAGTAGACGTTGATGAAACATCAGTTTCACTGAAAACCACACTTATTGATTTAGAAATTCCATCTTCAGTAAAATAAGGATCGGTATTACGATAACGTAATAGTTTTTTATATGAACTCTTTTCAATTTCTAAGCTAACATTGTTACCCTTGCCAAGGAAGTTGTCTTGTTGAACTTTTATATTAAAAATAGCTCCAGAAGAGTCCGAGTATCCCGCACCTACTTTAAATTCTCCGGATTGAGTTTCATCTAATAGGAAATCAATATCTATATATCCATTTTCTTCATCAACAATAGATTTCTTAACATCAACATTATTTATAAATTTTAGTCTTTGAAGTCTAATCTTAGATCTTTCCACTTTGTTTATTGAATATATAGATGATTCGAACTGCCTGAGCTCTCTTCTATAAACTTCATCATTTGTTTTAGTGTTGCCTTTAATATTAATTCTACGAACAAATGATTTCTTTTTTGGGTCAACTCTAATGGTAATATCAACCGACTCTGAATCATCTTTCAGATCTACATTCAATTGAACTAAAGGAAATGCATATCCTTTTTCGCCAAGAACAAATTCAATGGCTTCTTTGGTAGTTTCAATATTTGATCTAGAAAAAAAACTACCTGGATCAAGATTGATGTTAATGATATTTTTAAATATATTTGAATCAAAATTATCTAAACCATAAATAGTAGTTTTACCAAATTTATAAAGATTACCCTCGTTGAAAGATAATGTAATATAAATATCCCTTTTATCTGGGGACAAATTAACTTGTTTAGATACAACCTTAAATTTTGCATAACCTCTATTGAGGTAGTAATCTCTTATAGCCTCAATGTCTTGATCTAGTAATGTACTGTTATAGATATCTTTGTCTGACCAAACCTGGAACCAATACTTTGGACCAGATTTAATTAATGATTTTAATAATCTTGTAGAATAACTTTTATTACCTAATATTTTTATCTCTTTGATTGTTGAAGCATCGCCTTCATTAATATCAAGAGAGAGTTCGATAATATTATTTTCCAATTCATTTTCAGTAATCTCAACAGACGAAGAATATCTTCCATTATCATAATATAGTCTTACTAATTCTTGCTTTACTTTATCTATAAGGTTTCTGCTATAGGGCTTGCTTTGAGAAATTCCAATATTCTTTAGAGATGTCACAATCTGATCTTTATCCAAAAGCTCATTTCCTTCGATATTAATGATGGAAATAATTGGACGCTCAGTCAGTTTAATAAAGATAGTATTATCTCTAATATCTAGTTCAATATTATTGAACAGATTAGTAGAGAATAAATCTTTTATAACTTCTGCAATATCATCTTGTTCATAGATTTTTCCAATTTGGATACCAGAATACTCAATAATTTCTTCTGAAGATAATCGCGTATTACCCTCAATGACAATATAGTTAATTTGACTCTCGTTTGCTGATAAAGATAGAGGTAATAGAATTAAAAAGAGCAGATAAGATCTTAAAATGCTCATGTAAATATTCTTACAAAGTCATTATAAAATGCAACCACCATGATCAAGCCTAGTATCGCAACACCTGCAAATTGTGCAACTAATTGAATATTCATGGGCAACTCCCTTCCAGTTATCATTTCATATGAATAATATACTAAGTGTCCCCCATCAAGCATGGGAATGGGCAAAAGATTTAGAACGCCAAGGCTAACACTCAATATCGCAAGCAAATATAGAAAATATGACAGTCCCATCTCTAATGACTTGCCAGAAAATTGAGCGATTGATAGAGGCCCGCTTAAATTTTTGACATTTGCTTCTCCCATAACAAGTCTGCCAATCATCTTGAATGTCAATAAAGTATAATCAGTTGTACTGCTGATTGCTTTAGTGAATGAATTACTGAAATCATAAGAGACATTTACGTAATCTGACATATCAACTTTGTGTGATACTCCAAGATAGCCTTTTGAATTTTTATTTAAAATTTTGACTGAATAGTTGATAGTGTTATCTGATCTAAGAGCAGTAATATTGACAGTCTTATTGGGGTTTGAATGAATAATTGCTACAAGATCATCCCAAGTACTGACTAACGTGTTATCGACATATAGAATTTTATCTCCAATCATCATATTTGAATTATTGCTATCATTGCTTACAGTTCCTATAATTGCTTCTCGATTTGGATATACGATGTTAAGGCCAATATTTTGAATTATATCTCCCTCAATATTTAGTACGGCAGGATTATAATTGAGTTTATAATCTCTAATCGAATTGAGTGGATTCATAAGCGACAATGAAATTTGATTATTATTCATAACATTATTAAGAATTTCTATCCTCACGTCCTGCCAGCGCTCAACTTTTTCATCATTCACAGCAATAATTTTATAATTATCATCATCATCTGCTAATTGTATCGTTGGTTTTATTCCACCGATACCATTCATGTATGTCATAGTAAAAAAAACAATTGCTAAAATTAAATTAAATATCGGGCCAGCTGCAACTATGGCAAATCGTTGGTAAACATTTTTTTTATCGAAGCAGTAGTTATAATCCTCTTCCTTAATATCATTCTTTTCACCTTCTGGATTTTTTGATTCTAACATCTGAACATATCCGCCTAGTGGTATTGCACAGAGTGAATATTCTGTGGAATTTTTATCAGACTGATACTTAAACATTGCTTTGCCGAAACCAACGCTAAATTTTAAGACTTTTACATTGCACAGACGAGCAACAATAAAATGGCCATATTCATGAAAGGTTACAAGTATACCTATAGCTATTATAAATCCCAATATGCTATTAATTAATTCCATAGTTATGAATATCTAGTTTTAATATAATTCCTGGTTAATTCTCTTATTTCTTTATCATTTTCTATAATTGAATCAAGACTATCATGATCAACAACTACACTTGAATCAAGAATATCTTCAATAATATTCGGAATATCTAAGTAGGATATTTTATCTTCTAAGAAGTATTCTACACTAATTTCATTAGCAGCATTAAGAATTAATCCAGTATTTTTACCAATTTCAGCAACCTTCCTTGCTAATCTATAACAAGGAAATTTATCATAAATTACTTCTTCAAAAGAAAAATTTTTATATGAAAAATCTCCTTTGTTATTAGAATATATTCTTTCAGGATAAGTAATAGCATATGATATAGGTATTCTCATATCCGGGTTGGACATGTGCGAGATTACTGTGCCATCGAAAAATTCTACAAATGCGTGTATCTTACTTTGGCGATGAATTATTGCTTTGATATTGTCTATATCGAGATTAAATAGTGTTTTAGCTTCTATAATTTCCAATCCTTTATTCATCATAGTTGATGAGTCAACTGATATTTTTTTTCCCATATTCCATGTAGGATGTTGAATAGCGTCATTAGCATTAACTCTTTTAAGATCATTTAAATTATAATCTATAAAAGGTCCTCCTGATGCGGTTATAATGATATTTTTAATTTTAGCCTTATAGTAATCTGCATCATTAATTTTATATTCAAGACCTGAAGATAAGATTATTTGTAATAATGCGTTATGTTCACTGTCTATGGGTAGCATTACTGCTTTAGAATTTCTCAGTTCTGAAATTATCATATTACCGGCAGAAACTAGTATTTCCTTATTGGCAATGAGAATAGTTTTATTATGATTAATTGCTGAGATTACTGGATGAATGCATGAAAAGCCTGTGATTGCAGCTATGATAGTATCAACATTCTTATTAGAAGTAATAGTATTTAGGCCTTCATCTCCAAATAAAATCTTTGTATCACCTAAATTTGTTCCATGTTCTTTCAGGAACAAGTTATATGAACTCTGATCGGTTATAATCGCATATTCAGGTTTAAATTGATGAATCTGATCTTGTAAAAGTGTTATGTTTTTGTGACATGATAATCCAAATACTTTATAAGCATCTCCAAGTGAGCAAATAACATTCAATGTACTTATTCCGATAGATCCCGTTGATCCTAAAATACTAATCATTTTCATGTCATTAGCCAGAGATAAAATAAAGGCAAAGTTGGAAAGTAACTATCTAGCCTATCAAGTATTCCACCATGTCCGGGTAAAAGATTACCCGAGTTTTTTATATCATACATCCTTTTGATAAAGCTCATAAATAAATCTCCAAAAAAGGCTAAGAGAATAATAATAGTTAGATAAAGTAAGTCTACATAAGTCCAAATAAGGTTGCTTATATTAAAAAATAAAATGAAAAATAAAATAGTGAAAGTAAAACCACCTAGATATCCCTCAAGGGTTTTGTTAGGACTAATAGAAGGTATTATTTTATTTTTTCCAAATATTTTACCGGAGATATAAGAGAAAATATCTATAGAGGAAATTAAGATAATAATAAATAAAAAATAATGTTTATTGTCGATAAGATAACTATGAGATGACATAGTAACATCATGTGGATGCATGTTTATTAGTATCAAAAAAAATGATGAAAATATATATAGGCCAATAATCATATAATATTTTCTGATGAATATTTTCAATTGATTGCTCAGTAATATCATTGAATATATTAATGTTACCCAGACTAATAATGTAATTATCGATAAATAATATGTATTAACAAAATCAAAATAATATATTATTGAATTTAAAATAATAAAGCTAGGAAGAAAGGCAATATTTTTGGATGATATCGACGTCCATTCATAAAGTGAGTAAATAGACACTATCGAAATAAAAAGAATAAATGCAGTATTGCCACCGAATAAATATAGAAATGATAAAAAGAAAAATGAAAGAAATATAGTAAAAGCTCTTTTGACAATTTCAGTCATTTCTTGATTCTACCGAAGTTTCTTTCCGTATTTAAGTATTGGTCAAAAATCAGTTTGATATCATGATCAGATATATCTGGCCATAGTTTATCAAGGAATTCTAATTCACTGTAACATGATTGCCATAGCATAAAGTTACTTAGTCTTTTATAACCTCCAGTTCTTACAATTAAATCAGGAAAGTCATCTGTAGTCGACAAATAGTCATTTAAGTTTTCGGTAGTGATAGCATGATTTTTATGAACTAACGATTTTACTGCATTGAGAATATCCCACTGTCCTCCATAGTTATAAGCAATGTATAGTTTTAAATCAGTAAAATCTTTAGTTTTATCTTCAGCGTTTTTTATTACTTGTTTTATGTCATCTGGTAATTTAGTAATATCACCAATAACTTTAAATTTAGTTTTATTTAATAATAAATCAGAAAAATGCTCTTCTATTGAAGATTTCAATAATAATGAAATATACTCAGTTTCTTCGTCACTTCTAAGCATATTTTCACTGCTCATTGCAAAGAAGGTTGCGCTTTCACATCCTAATTTAACACACTGCTTAAAAACATCATAAACTTTTGATGAGCCAATTTTATGACCATACTGTCTAGACTTACCTTGGGCTTTAGCCCAACGACCATTGCCGTCCATTATAAAAGCTATGTGATTCAAAATTAAACTTCGCTAATTTCTTCAATTTTTTTTGAAACAATTGTTTCAGATGTTTTTATATATTTATCAGTTAACTCTTGAATTTCAATAATATAATCACGTTCAAAATCTTTTGAAATCTTTTTGTCTTTTTCCAAATTTGATATTGCAGTATTGGCGTTCCTTCTTATATTTCTAAGAGTTACCTTTATGTTTTCGCCTTCTTTTTTTACTATCTTGTTTAAATCCAACCTTCTTTCTTGAGTAAGTGGAGGAAACTTAATATGAATACTAGTGCCATTAACAACAGGGTTAACTCCCAAATTACTCTCAGTTAATGCTTTTTCTATAGCATTTACTGCATTCTTATCCCATACAGACAAGGAGATAGTTGATGCATCAGAGACTGTAATATTTGCAAGCTGATTGATAGGTGTATTGCTATCAAAATAGTTGACCATAATTTGATCTAATATACTCGGATTTGGTCTACCAGCTCGTATTTTAGATAAAACAGATTGGAAGCTATCAATACTCTTATCCATTGTTGATGCAGTATCAGATTTAATCTTATCAAACATGATACAAGCTTAACTTATTTGATTATAAACTTCTTGAGCAAAATCTTCAGATTTTTTTTCAATACCTTCACCAACTTCATAACGTGTGAAAGATATTATTTCATTATCTTTAATGATTTTTGATAGAGATGTAGATGGATCTTTAACAAAAGGTTGATTTAATAATGTATTATCATTGATAAATTTTTTCATTTTACCTTCGAGGATATTTCTTTTTATATCATCTTTTTTATCAATATTATCAAGTTCTTTCTTATATATCTCCTTTTCTGAGAGAAGAGTATCATTGTCTAATGATGCTTCATTTAATGCTAAAGGATTTGAGGCAACAATTTGCATACAAATGTCCTTAGCAAGCTTTTCATCATCTTCTTTAAGCTCTACTATTGATGCTATTTTATTGTTGTGAGCATACCCATACACATAATTATTTTTCTCAATTTTTATAAATCTTCTTAATTTTATATTTTCTCCAAGCTTAGAAATAATAGATTTTATTTCATCTGATATTTCATTTATTACTTCAGATTCATCATTTTCGAGTAATTTATTTGCTACAGATTTAGCAAGATCAATAAAGTTAGAATCTCTTGCTACAAAATCAGTTTCTGAATTTAGCTCTAGTAATAGTATATTTTCCTCATTTTGATAATAATTAACTATACCCTCTGCGGCTATCCTTGCACCTTTTTTATCTGCCTTTACACCAGCTTCAGATCTAAAAAGTTTAATTGCTTCATCAATATTATTATTTGCTTTGATTAAATATTTCTTACAATCTAGTATACCTGCACCAGTCATTTCCCTAAGTTGTTTCACAAGTATCTTCGAATCATTCATCGTGATTATCACCTGAATTTTTTTTATCATCTTTTGGTTTTTTAGAAGATGGTTTTGACTTTGATGCAACTTTTTTAACTTCAGGTGCTTTAAGAATTTTTTTTGCTTTTATTGATTTTTTTTCTACCTTATCAGAGCTTGAATTACTTACAACTTTTTTTGGCTTTGATTCTAATATGATTTTAGATATAGAATTCATAAAAAGATCAATTGACGTCATAGCGTCATCGTTTGCAGGTATCATATAATCGACACCATCAAAAGAGTTATTTGAGTCTACAAGAGCAATAACTGGAATATTCAATTTATTAGCCTCTTGTATAGCAATTCTCTCATATCTTGTATCAATAACAAATATAGCATCTGGAAGCTTTGTTAAATGTTGAACTCCGAGTAGATTTTTTTCTAATCTTTCTATTTTTCTTTTCAAGTCTATAGCTTGCTTTTTCGATAAATTATATATTGACTGATTTTTGTATTTATTCCTCAGATCATCAAGTTTTGCAATAGATTGTTTAACAGTATTAAAATTCGTTAAAAGACCGCCTAACCATCTATTATTCACATATGGCATCTCAGTAAGATCAGAGTATTTCTTTACTATTTCACATGCAGCTCGTTTAGTCCCAATAAACATAATCTTTCCATTATTTGTAACAAGATTTTGAATGAATTTTGAGGCTAAATTGAAATGTTCTACGCTTTTCTCAAGATTAAGAATATGTAATTTTTTGTGTGTTGTGTAAATGTAAGGTTCCATCTTAGGATTCCAGTACTTTGATCTATGTCCGAAGTGGACTCCGGCATCGATCATTTCCTTAATTGATACTCCATTCATATAAAAAATACTCCAATAAAATTCATAAAGTGTTGTATCATATTTGGGTGATTACAACAACTATAAACTACTATTTTTTTACTGAAATGCTTAAATTCAATAGGTTATGAAAGACTATATTAAAACATTAGATGAGATTAAAAAAATGAAAATAGCTGGTAAGCTAGCTTCAGATGTACTCATGATGATAAAGGATCATGTGAGACCAGGAATCTCAACTGGTGAGCTTGATAGGCTATGTCATAACTATATTGTAGAAGTACAGAAAGCTATACCTGCGCCTTTGAACTACAGAGGTTTTCCTAAGTCTATATGCACGTCTGTGAATCATCAAATTTGTCATGGTATTCCATCAGATTCTAAAAAACTTAAAAATGGAGATATTATCAATATTGATGTAACTGTTATAAAAGACGGTTATCATGGTGATACAAGCCGTATGTTTTTGGTCGGTAAAACATCTACATTATCAAATCGGTTATGTGAAATTACAAGAAAATCAATGATAGAGGGTATAAAAGTAATCAAGCCCGGTGCTACAGTTGGAGATATTGGAGAAGCAATACAGGTATATGCAGAGTCAAATAATTATTCTGTTGTAAGAGAGTATTGTGGTCATGGAATTGGAAGAAAATTTCATGAAAGTCCTCAAATCCTTCACTATGGAAAAAAGAATACAGGATTAAAGTTAGAAGCTGGCATGATATTTACTGTAGAACCTATGATTAATGTTGGTAGCTACAAAACTAAAACCTTAAATGATGGTTGGACAGTTGTAACTCAGGATCATGAACTATCAGCTCAATACGAACACACGGTACTCGTAACAGAAGATGGATTTGACGTATTAACTTTAAGACCAGAAGAGGATATCAATGAATTCAAATAATAAAGTAGTGAAGTTGCTATCTGAATTAATACAGTTTCAATCAGTAACTCCTGATACATCGGACTGTCAAAAATATATACATAATTATCTTTCAAAATCTAATTTTGAAACAGAATATAAAAAGTATGATTCTGTACAGAATATGATTTCAACTTATGGTAAAGGTGCCCCATGTTTAGCTTTTATCGGACATACAGATGTAGTTCCATCGGGTGATATTGAGCAATGGGAATCAGATCCATTTGAACTCACAAAGAAAAATGATTTTCTTGTTGGCAGAGGTACATCTGATATGAAAGGAGGTATTGCATGTTTCATGCAAGCTGTTCGAGAGTTTATTGAAGAAAATGACAATTTTGACGGGTCAATAAAATTAATACTAACAGGTGATGAGGAAGGTGATGCAGTAAATGGCATTAGGAAACTTGTTGATAGCAATGTGTTTAAAGAAAACGAACTAGACTTCTGTTTAGTAGGAGAGCCCTCATCCTCTGATAAGATAGGAGATGTTATAAGGAATGGACGAAGAGGTTCTATAACTGGTCATTTAATACTTCATGGAATTCAAGGTCATGTTGCATATCCAGAAAAAGCAAAAAATCCAATACATATTAGCTCTAAAATTATCTCAGAGTTTTTAGATATCAAATTTGATAATGGTAATAAATATTTTCCGCCTACTTCTTTTCAAATATCTAATATAAATAGTGGTACGGGTGTAGATAATGTAATACCTGCAAATATTAAAATTGCATTTAATATAAGATACTCGACTGAAACTGATCACGATGAAATTAAAGATACAATTATAAATATACTAGATAATAGTAATGCAAAATATGATATTACTTGGAAGCATTCAGGCGAACCATATCTAACAACTGATCATGAATTTATTGATATATGTAAAGACTCTATTGAAGAGATAGCAGATATAAAAACACTGATAAGTACTAATGGCGGTACATCTGATGGGAGATTTATGGCAAAGGTGTGTAAGCAAGTTGTTGAACTAGGACTTACAAATAGATCTATTCATAAAATCAATGAATGTGTCAAGGAAGATGATTTAAGGACACTCGTAGAGATTTATAAAAACATATTATCAAAGATATTTATCAAGTGATAAAAGATGAATCGATTAATTCTTGAGTATATTTTTCACTAGGATTTTCAAAAACTTTTTTTGTTGGTCCCTCTTCAATTACATTTGCATCTTTCATTACATATGTTCTGTGACATATTTTTCGTATCAAATGTAGATCATGACTAATAAAGCAATAAGATAGATTGTATTTTTCTTGAAGATCCAAAAGAAGCTTAACAATACTTTCTTGAACTAAGACATCTAGTGCGCTTGTAGGTTCATCTAATATCAATAATTTTGGTTGGAGAATCAAAGCGCGTGCAATTGCAATTCTTTGCCTTTGACCACCAGAAAACTCTTGAGGATATCGATAAAGCATATCTTCATCGAGGCCTACATCTTTTAGAATACTTTTACACATTTTATGAATGATATGTATATCAGTAATATCTAGTAAACTTTTCACTCCCTCAGAAAGTATTTGCATAATAGTCATTCTTGGAGATAATGATGAAAATGGGTCTTGAAATATAATCTGGAAATTTTTCCTAAGTTTTCTATCAAGATTAATTTGAGTTTTATCAATATCTTGACAAATTTTTATATTCCCTTCGTAAGACAATAAATGCATTATTGACATTGCTAATGTAGTCTTTCCTGATCCAGACTCTCCAACAATACCAACTGATTCCCCTTCTTTTATGTGAATATTTATATTTTCTAACGCTTTGTAATAGAGCCTTTTATATTTAAAGAGGCTATCTTTGGTTAAATATTTACAATTAAGCTTATTCGTCTCTAACACTAACTGTTGCGTATCAATAATACTATTCCTGTATGTGGGTGTTTTAAAATTAACAAGTTCTTTAGTATATTCATGTTGTGGATTAGAAAATATGTTACTAGTTGTATTGGATTCTAGTAGCTTACCCTCTTTCATTACAATAATTCTATCGCAATATTTTTTGATGAGATTAATATCATGCGAAATCAATATCATAGACATGTCTAAATTACTCTTTAAAGTAATTAACATATCTAAAATCTGCTTCTGCAACGTAACATCTAATGCCGTAGTAGGTTCATCAGCAATAATTACTCTAGGTTTTCTAATTATTGACATAGCTATCATGAAACGTTGTCTCTGTCCTCCAGATAACATATGTGGATAGCTAGATAAAATCTTATCGATATCAGTTAAGCCAACAGAAATTAATGTTTCATGAATATCATTTAATGTTAACTTATGATTCGATAGCTCGATGCATTCATCTATTTGTGACCTTAGACTTTTTACTGGATTTAGTGAAAGCATAGGCTCCTGGAATATCATGGATAATTTGTTACCTCTAATAGCGCTCAACTCATTATTAGATAAATCAAAAATATTATTATCTTCAAAGATTATTTCTCCGGAAGAATTAAATATATTATCATCTAACAATCCAAGAGCTGAGAGCGCTGTTAAAGATTTTCCTGATCCAGATTCTCCAACAATCCCTAATGCCTCTCCTCGGTCAAGCTCAAACGATAGATTGCTAACAAGATTAGCATTTGTATTCTTTAGTCCTATGTTTAATTTTTTAAATTCAAGAATACTCATGATGATTTTCCACTAATAGACTCCCTAATTCCCTCTCCAATGAAGATAAGTAGTAATAAAGTTCCTACTAATACAAAAAAAGTGGTCAATGAAAGCCACCATGCAGAAATATTGTCTTTACCTTGTGAGAGAAGTTCACCTAAACTAGGTGTTGTAGGTGGAACCCCGAGACCTAGAAAATCTAAGCTAGTTAAAATAAGTATGGCGCCACTTATTCTAAAAGGTAGAAACGTTACTACAGAAATTAAACTATTTGGTAGTATGTGTTTAACTATAATTTGCCAATCATTTAGGCCTAGTGTACGAGCAGCATTAACATAGTCCATATTTCTTCCCTTTAAGAATTCTGCACGAACATAGTCAGATAAACTTATCCACCCAAATAGAGACAAAAGTATAATCAACAGTAAAATGCTAGGTTCAAAAATTGATGCAAATATTATCAAAATATATAGTTCAGGCATCGAACCCCAAATCTCAATAAAACGTTGTAAGTATAGATCAGTTCTGCCTGCGAAGTATCCTTGGATAGCTCCAAAGAATAATCCTATGATTATGCCTATAGCCGTTAAAGCTAAAGCAAAAATTACAGATAATCTAAAACCATAGATAAGTCTGGCCAGTACATCTCTGCCCCTATCATCCGTGCCCAGTATATTGTATGCAGATGGTGGAGCAGGATTTGGTGTCGAATTATTGAAATTAATAGAGTTGTATGAATGAGGATTAAGTGGAAAGATAGCCCAGTTGTTAGAATTATCTAGTAAATCGCTAATAAAGTATCCTTTATAGTCAGGTGTAGTCTCTAATTCTCCACCAAAATCTCTTTCTGTATATTCAATAATATATGGATAATACATGCTACCCTCAACGCTCATCATGATTGGTTTATTATTACTTATAAGTTCAGAAAAGAGGCTAAGAACGAACATAGTTAAAAATATATATAAAGAATAAATACTTCTTTTATTTCGTTTAAAATTTTTCCAAATTACATCAAAAGTATTCATTAAGAATTCCTCTGTGTACTTGATGATGAAAATTTAATTCTTGGATCTACATAGACATACATTATATCTGTAATTAATTTAGTAATTAGACCTATAAGGGTAAATATGAATAATGTTCCCATTACAACAGGATAATCTCTCTGAATTATTGCTTCGTATGAGAGAAGGCCAATTCCATCAAGAGAAAATATTGTTTCAATAAGAATGCTACCAGTAAAAAACGCAGACACGAACTGAGCAGGGAAACCAGTGAGGATTGGAATGATTGCATTTTTAAAGACATGAGAATAAAGTACTTTATTTTCACTCAATCCCTTTGATCGTGCCGTAACAACATACAATTTATTTATCTCATCAATAAAGCTATTTTTAGTGAGCATTGTCATAACCGCGAAACTTCCAATAACAAGACAAATTATTGGTAAAGTAATATGCCACAGATAATCCGTAATTTTTCTAAAAAAATTCAAATCTTCCCAATTATCTGAGACTATTCCCCGTGTAGGGAAAATATCAAAAAAACTACCTCCTCCCAAAAGTACAATAAGACCTATGCCAAGGACAAAACCTGGAATAGAGTATCCTATTAGGACTATAGTGCTTGATACTATGTCAAACCTGCTGCCATCATTTACAGCTTTTTTAATACCGAGTGGAATACTTACAGCGTATACGAGGATGAAAGACCATAATCCTAAAGTAATCGATACAGGCAGTTTACTCAAAACTAAGTCGCTTACACTTTGATTATGAAAGTAACTCACACCTAAATCAAATACAGCATAATTGCTTATCATAATTAAAAATCTTTCAAAAAATGGCTTATCAAATCCATAAAATTCATTAAGTTGTGAAATATGTTCTTCTGAAAGACCGCTAGAACCTCTGTATAAATTCGATGATGATGAAGTTTCAGTTATAGCATTTAATCCTGATAGTTTATTTACAATTTGCTCAACTGGACCTCCAGGCACAAATTGAATAATTAAGAATGTGAGAAAAAGAATACCCAATAATGTTGGTATCATTAGCAGTAATCTTTTGAAAATATAGAGGATCATTTCATGGACCATGTTTGTAGCACATAATTTGTTGCTTGGTAGTACAGCGGTAAAATATCAGGTTGTAAAAACAGATCATAAAATGCAACTCTATGGGTATTTATATACCAATTAGGTACCATATAATATTGATTCCATAATAATCTATCCAATAAATGGGCGGAGGTAATTAAATTATCCCTGCTTTGAGAATAAATAATTTCATTGATCAACTTATCAATATCTTGATCTCTAATACCAGGAAAATTAAACGCTCCATTTTTATCAGAACTCTCAGATGAGAACATACTCATAAGCTCACTTCCGGGTGATTGAGATTGAGGATAACTGACTACCGTCATATCAAATTCAAAATTATCTAATCTTTGCTGGTATAGTGACAAATCAACAGTTCGATAATTAAGAGTAATTCCCAGTCTCTTTAGATTGTTTCGAAATGGTGCAAGTATCCTTTCAAAACCTTTTTGTGCTAAAAGAAAATTAATAATAATTGGTTGATTAGAGGGTGAATATAACTGCCCATTTCTGACAATATAACCAGATTTATCTAATATTTTTTTAGCACCAATAAGAGATTTTCTATAGTCCGATGGACTTTTATTAATTGGTAGTTTAATTTTATCTTTAACTTTTATTTTATTTATATCTAATTTCTCAACTAGCATGAGTTCATCATTACTGGGTTTTATATCAGCAACTAATTCGCTATTACTAAAGTAACTGTCTGATCTTAAATATTGATTATAAAAAAGATTTTTATTAGACCATTCAAAATCAAACACCATAGTGATGGCTTTCCTTAAATTAATCTCATTGAATATATCTTTGCGAGTATTAAAAGCAAAACCTTGGATGCCTGTATTATTTAAATGAACAAGCTCAGTTTTAATTATCTTATTATTAATAAAATTTGGTCCATTATAATCTCTTGCCCATCGTTTAGAGTGGTTTTCAAGTATATAGTCATACTCACCTGCTTTGAATGCCTCTAAAGCAACAGTCATGTCTTTATAATACTTAATTGTGATTGAATCAAAATTATACATATATTTTCTTGTTGGCTTGTTGTTTGCCCAGTAATCTTTATTTCTAATGTATGTTATATATTTACCAATACTATAATCTTCAATAAGATATGGACCACTAGCAATAGGACTTTTTTTTACATCCTTGGGAAACTGTTCAATAGAAAGCCATTCTCTTGAAAAAATAGGTAAATCACCAATCATCATATGTAGCTCAGGATTTTCTCTTTTAAAAGAAAATTTAATACTGTAGTCATTTATAACCTCAACGGACTCAACGTCTGCCCAATAAATTCTGTATTGGGGATGGGCTGCAGATGATGTTAATAGTTCAAATGAATACTTTATATCATCCGCTGTTATATACTTTGAATTACTAAATTTAGCCTCTTCATCGATATAAAATATTACTGATAATTTATCATCAGATAGCCTGTATGACTTCGCTATCAGCGAATAACTAGACGATGGTTCATCTAGACTCCTAGTCATCAATGTGTCAAACATAAGATTATTTATTTGAGCTGGAGACAGAGATTTGAGAAGGTAAGGATTAAGTGAATCAAATGTGCCAAAGGCAGATATTGTTATATTGCCACCTTTTTTTGAATAAGGATTAACATAATCAAAATGTTCAAAATCTTTATATTTTGCTGAGTAACCTATACTAATTGACTCATCAGCATAAATGTAAGTCATTTGAAATATTAAGATTAGTGTTAGAGTAATTGTATTCTTTAATCTCATCACTCTATAATGTACTATATTACAAATATATTATGAATCTAAAAGGAAAAAATGTTTTAGTAACAGGAATTGCTAGCAACAGATCTATATCATATGCTATTTCAAAAATATTACATGAAAATGATGCAAATGTAATAATTTCATATCAGAATGACAGATTAAAAGATAGAGTAATCAAATTAAAAAATGAGTTAGGTATCTGTTCTGATGCATATCCATGTGATTTGTCACAAGACAGTGAAATACTTACATTGAAAAATAATGTAATAAAAGATCATGGTAATCTAGATGGGATTATCCATTCCGCTGCATTTGCGCCAAAAGAACTATTGAGTGGAAAATATATAGATAATATTACACGAGATGGTTTTACAATGGCTCATGATATCAGCTCATATAGTTTAACGGCTTTGGCAAAGGCATTTAAAGATAATTTAAATAGATCATCATCAATAATAACACTTTCTTACATAGGCGCAGAGAGAGTTGTTCAAAATTATAATATAATGGGTTTAGCTAAAGCCAGTCTTGAATGTAGCGTAAAATATCTCGCTGACTCACTTGGAGAACAAGAGATACGGGTTAACGCAATATCTGCTGGGCCTATCAAAACACTTGCAGCAGCTGGTATTAGTGGGTTTAATAAAATACTTGATATCTATAAGGAAAAATCACCATTGAAGAAAAACATCACCACGGATGATGTTGCCAATGTGGCATATTTTCTTATATCTGATTTATCATCATCGGTTACAGGCCAGACAATTTATGTTGATAATGGTTTTAATGTAGTCGGTTACTGATTCAAATAGTCATCATTGATATCGATAACAAAACCTTCATATTTCGATATGTAAAAATTATTATAATCACCTTCGGATTGGGTGTTATCTAGATAATCAAAATAGTTATCATTTTCAACTTTTTTCCTATCAATAATCTCTTCGAATGAATCTAATTTTAATAGTAAATAATCACCGGAACTCAATTTATAAGATACAAATTTTTCCGTAACTGATTGATTATTAATTATTTTCATAATCTCATCATCAAACTTGTCATCATATTTGTAAATTTTAAATTTTTCGTAAGATTGGAGCGAATTATTATTCAGATTTTTTAGTGATAAATTAGCTTTCGAGTTCATTAAATCATTAATAGACTGAGTTAAAAGTAATGCTCTTATTGCTGTCTCAGTATCTTTTAAGCTAAGCTGCACAGGTGGATAATATTTCACTTTACGAACAAAAAGTATATCATCATTGGATATGTATATAGGTGAATATAAATCAGTAACATTTATATTTGAAAAAAGCTGCTGCAAAACCTCTGAGGATAATAGTTTATTTTTATATGAAGCATTTATTTTAGGAGTTTGTGAAATCGAAAGATTAAATTTTTTAGAAATATCAGCTAATGAAATTTTATCTGAATAAATCTTATTCTTTATGTTATCTAATGTTAAATAATATTCATTAGACCCTTTTTCATTAGAAAGTTTCTTATAAATTTCTTCTCGAACTTCTGAAAATTCTTTATCACCTTGTTTTTCTTTTTGTATAAGTCGTAGTATATGAATAGCATTAGACTCAGTAGTGATCAGTTTTAAATCTGATGACTCCATATCTAAAATATTTGATTTTATAATATCTGGCATATCTCCTAGAGTAACTTTACCCAAATATCCATTGTTAGACTTTGAGTCATCATCGACATTATATGTACCTGATATTTTTGAAAAAGATACTTTATTTTTAAGTTCTGAAAAGGCTTTTTCAGCTTCAGAAATTACTCTGGATTTATCGTCTTTTACTGGAAACACAAGATGATTGATTTCATAGAGATCATCTTGTTTATAAGTACCTGATTTGGATTTTATATTATATTCTTGAATAAGCTCTTCATCTGTTATTTTCATAGACTTAATAAAATTTGTTTTATTTAATCTAATATACTCAAATTCAGCTTCTTCATTAGAATAGAAAGATTCTTTATTATTCTCATAGTAAGCATTAATATCATCGAGACTTATTTTAACATCATCTTGAAGTTCATCTTTTTTTAGAAGAAGAAGTTTCCCTTTTTTAATGTGATAGTTCGCATTAACGTTTATTTTTTTATCATAGATACTTACTATAGAGGAGCCTGTGATGGCTTTTCGTAATTGATCACGTGTGCCTTTTTGATAAACATATTGCTCATAAGTATCTGGAGACATATTAATCATAAATAAACGTCTTTTATAAATCTTTGAGTCAAACCCATCTTCATCTCTGAATGATGACGTATTTTGTATATCATCAATAATAGAATCATCACTTAAGGCCAGACCGATGTTTGTAGAAATCTTATTTTCAATAGTCCGCCTAATTAGATTATCAATGGTGATATTTTTAACAAATTCATTAGTGTATATAGGAGGAATAGAGCCTTCATAATTTTTCCTCAGTACATCTTTAAATTGACCCATTTCTTGAAGAACGACCGACTTGCTAATTTCTTGATCATCTACCTTGAAAGCATACTGTTCATTATTAGTTCCATAATCTCCGACTCCAAGAAATACTAATGGAATAGCAACTAATACAACTAAAAGTATAACTGTCCAAGTTTTTAATTTATCTCTTATGGCTGTTAACATATTATTAATATTTATTTACGGAGACGAAGGGACTCGAACCCTCGACCTCCTGCGTGACAGGCAGGCATTCTAACCAACTGAACTACGCCTCCGTGAAAGTATGTTAACACATAAAGTACATACTAAAGAAGCAGCATATGCTGCTTCTTAGAAAAATGTAATGGTGGGTGATGTAAGATTCGAACTTACGACCCCCGCCTTGTAAGGGCGGTGCTCTAACCAGCTGAGCTAATCACCCTTAATTAGGAATACTAATTAAGAGCATCTTTGAAAGCTTTACCAGCTTTGAAAGAAGGTACTGTTGAAGCAGCAATTTGAATAGATTCACCTGTTCTAGGATTTCTACCTGTTCTTGCTTCTCGTTTTTTAGCCTTGAATGTTCCAAAACCGACTAGGGTAACTTCATTATCACCTTTAAGTGTGTTTGTTACTACATTAATTATTGCTTCTACGTGCGCTGTAGCTTCTGACTTACTACTTCCGGCTGCTTCAGACACAGCACTAATAAATTCTGCTTTATTCATTTAACACCTCTTTAATATCACAGTTATAGATAGTTGATTTCTTAATCAACATTAGATAATTCTACAACAATATCAACTAAAAAGGTGATAATTTAATCAAAAAATATATATAAAAATTAAAATATTTAGTTTACGTATAAAAAAATTTATGATTTTATTGCAAATTTTTAGGAATAATTTCTTTTATATTTTTTGTAGGGATTGTTTTTTTTCTCTTGCTTTTAAGTTTGGCGGACTTGCCTTTTAGAGCTAATGTAAAGACCTCGTCAACCAATTTAACAGGATGTATTTTAATCTTATCAATTATGACTTTTGGCATATCTCTAAGGTCTTTTTCGTTATCTTTAGGGATAATAACTTCCTTTATCCCGGCTCTCAGTGCAGCCAGTAACTTTTCTTTTAGACCTCCAATTTCAAGGACCTCTCCGCGAAGTGTGATCTCACCAGTCATTGCTATATCTGAGCGAATTGGCACAGAGGACAGTGTGGATGCAACTGCTAGGGCCATAGTTATGCCTGCACTTGGTCCATCTTTAGGTGTTGCACCTTCTGGGACGTGAATATGTATATCATTTTTTTTCAAAATCTTCCATATCTATCCCAAGTGAACTTGAACGTGTCTTAACAACAGTAATTCCGGCTTTGATTGATTCTTGCATGACATCTCCAAGTTGACCTGTTTGTGTCACTTTACCTTTACCAGACATGGCAACACATTCGACCCTTAACATTTCTCCTCCAACAGATGTCCATGCTAGGCCATTTGCTTGGCCTATCATATCCTTTTTATCACAAATCATTGATGTGTGCCTTTTGACTCCAAGATAATCCTCAATTTGTGTAGGCAAGATTTTTAGATTGTTTACTTTGTTGAGTAAAATACTTTTAACCGATTTTCTACAAATTTTGTTGATCTCA
This sequence comes from uncultured Gammaproteobacteria bacterium, assembly GCA_902559355.1. GTDB lineage: Bacteria > Pseudomonadota > Gammaproteobacteria > CACLCV01. The sequence goes on along the minus strand of CACEHM010000003.1, from coordinate 169,040 downwards.
CGATCAAGATTTCTTACTCCAGCTTCTCTTGTGTAAAACGAAATTATGTCTCTAAGCGTCTGAACTGGTATAGATAATTCTTTTTGTTTCAAACCATTTAAGTTGTACTGTTTTGGTATGAGGTATTTTTTTGCTATTTCTAGCTTTTCATTTTCCGTATAACCAGGAAGTCTGATAATTTCCATTCTGTCTAACAATGGCGCAGGTATTGTATCTGTGGTGTTTGCTGTTGCTATAAACATAATGTTAGATAAATCAAAATCAACTTCTAGGTAATGATCATTGAAAACATTATTTTGTTCAGGATCAAGAACTTCAAGGAGAGCTGATGATGGATCGCCTCTAAAATCCATGGCCATTTTGTCTATTTCATCAAGTAAAAAGAGCGGGTTATTAGTTTTGATTTTAGCCAGATTCTGTATTATTTTTCCTGGCATTGACCCGATATATGTTTTTCTGTGGCCTCTGATTTCAGCCTCATCTCTAACTCCACCAAGTGACATCTTTATAAATTTTCTAGTTGTGGCTCTTGCAATAGACCTAGCAAGAGATGTCTTACCAACTCCTGGTGGTCCCACAAGACATAATATGGGTCCTCTAATTTTGTTAACTCTTTTAGTTACTGCCAAATACTCTAATATCCTCTCTTTAACTTTGACTAAACCATGATGATCATCTTCTAATATATCATTTGCTTTGCTCAAGTCTGTAGATATTTCTGTTGATTGTGTCCATGGGAGACTGACTATAATATCTAAATAATTTCTAACCACAGTTGCTTCAGCAGACATCGGTGACATCATCTTGAGTTTGTTAAATTCAGACATAGCTTTTTCTTTTGCATCGTTTGGAAGATTAAGTTTATTGATTTTTTTAAGTAGTTGGTCTAAATCATTACTCTCATCACCAATTTCACCAAGTTCCTTTTGGATTGCTTTCATTTGCTCATTTAGATAGTACTCTCTCTGGCTTTTTTCCATTTGTTGTTTCACACGACTTCTAATTTTCTTCTCTACGTGCAATATATCAAGTTCACCTTCCATTGCTTTAATTAAATATTCACAACGTTTTTTAACATCTAATAGCTCAAGGACTTTTTGCTTTTCATCTAACTTTAATGTCATATGTGCGGCTATACTATCAGCAAGCTTTGATAAATCATCAATACCAGTTATGGACGAGATAACTTCTGGTGGTACTTTTTTATTTAACTTGACGTAATTAGAGAAAGTATCCTCCAATGTTCTAAATAACGCATCATACTGATTCTCATTAATTGATTCTTCACTATTAACATAAGAGTAAGTACACGAAAGTCTATTATCAGTCTCTACTTTGCTAATTTTTACTCTGGATACTCCTTCTACGAGGACCTTCATTGTTCCATCAGGCAGTTTTAGTAATTGCAGAATATTCGCAACAGTACCTATAGAATATAGATCTTTGATGCTTGGGTCATCTACTTCAGCACTTTTTTGTGTTACTAAGACAATACTTTTGTCATGGTTATTCATGGAATCATCAAGAGATTTGATAGAAAGATCTCTCCCTACAAATAAAGGGACAACCATATTTGGATAAATTACAACATCTCTTAATGGTAACAGAGGAAGATTTGAATAATCTTTTTTCATATTATGAATTTATGGGCAAAATACAAAAAATCAAGATTTATTTATTTCCTTTTTAGTAGTTTTTGATTTGTAAATCATAAGTGGTTCTGTATCTGAGTCTACGACATTCTTGTCTATGACGACTTTGCTTACATCTTCTTGCGACGGAAGGTCATACATTGTATTCAAAAGTATACTTTCGATAAGAGTTCTAAGACCTCTTGCGCCAGTTTTCCTTTTCATAGCTTTTTTAGAAATAGCTAATAAAGCATCCTCTCTGAACTCTAAATCACAACCTTCCATATCAAAAAGTTTTCTGTATTGATTAACAAGTGCATTTTTTGGTTCGGTTAATATTCTGATAAGAGACTTTTCATCCAACTCATCTAAGGTTGCAATAACAGGAAGTCTGCCAACAAATTCAGGTATTAACCCAAATTTTATTAAATCTTCTGGTCCAATGCTTTCAATGGATTCAGCAAATGTTTTTTCGATATTAATATCTTTCACTTTAGCTGAAAATCCAATACCAGAGTTATTCTTTCTTTGATTAATAATCTTGTCTATACCTGAAAATGCACCACCTACTATAAACAACATATTCGAAGTATCAACTTGCAAAAACTCTTGCTGAGGATGTTTCCTGCCGCCCTGTGGAGGCACTGATGCTATAGTTCCCTCGATCAATTTTAGTAACGCCTGCTGAACACCTTCACCTGATACATCTCTAGTTATAGAAGGGTTGTCCGATTTTCTTGAAATTTTATCAATCTCGTCAATGTATACTATTCCTGTCTGTGCCTTTTCTACATCATAATCACATTTTTGAAGAAGTTTTTGAATTATGTTTTCTACATCTTCGCCAACATATCCTGCTTCAGTTAGTGTAGTAGCATCCGCAATAGTAAACGGAACATTGAGTAATTTGGCTAATGTCTCTGCTAGAAGCGTTTTGCCAGACCCAGTTGGACCAATTAGTAAAATATTACTTTTGTTAAGTTCAACATCATTTTTCTTTGGCGATATATTTAGTTTTTTATAATGATTGTAAACAGCAACAGATAACACTTTTTTTGCATGTGGCTGACCTATTACATAATCATCAAGGATAGAATTAATTTCGTGAGGTTTTGGAAGTTTTTCCTTTGATTTTGATGATTTCTCCTCAAGCTCATCACTAATGATTTCATTACATAAGTCTACGCACTCATCACAAATAAAAACAGATGGTCCGGCAATCAGCTTTGCAACTTCATTCTGATTTTTTCCACAGAACGAACAGTGTAAAAGTTTAGATGAATTTTTTGTATTATCTTCCATATCAATACCTCAATTCAGTATACAATGAAACTTGATGAAATCAAATTATAGAAGACAGTGATTATTTTCTTGTTTGAAGAATATCGTCAATTAAGCCATATTTCTTAGCTTCTTCTGGACTCATAAAATTGTCTCTTTCAGTATCAGATTCTATTTTTTTGATAGTTTGTCCAGTTGAATTTGATAAAATTTGATTAAGTCTTTTTCTTATGCTTAGTATTTCTTTTGCCTGAATATCAAAATCTGTTGCTTGTCCTTGAAATGAGCCTAAAGGTTGATGAATCATAACTCTTGAGTTCGATAGACAAAATCTCTTTTTTTTATCTCCTCCAGATAACAGGACTGCACCCATACTAGCTGCCTGTCCAACACAGAGTGTACTTACAGCAGGCTTGATAAAATTCATAGTGTCTAATATGGATAAACCAGCTGTGACACTACCTCCTGGTGAATTGATATAAAGAGATATATCAGCTTTAGGATCTTCAGACTCTAAAAATAAGAGCTGAGCAACTATTAAATTAGATAAGTTGTCATCGATGGGTCCAGTTAAGAAAATAATTCTTTCTTTAAGAAGTCTTGAATATATGTCAAATGCTCTCTCGCCTCTAGAGGTTGATTCTACCACCATCGGTACTAAATTATTATTTATATTATTCATCCATAGCCTCTGCAAATGTCTTTTTAATTGGTGTCACTGTCGCGATATTAATCACATGTTCTACAATAGCATTTTCTACTATTTTATTCTTTATATCCATTAGTGCAGACGTTTTATCTTTTTTAAGTTTTTCACTGAAAAACTGTCTGAAAGATGGAGACTGCTCATTGCTAAAATCAATAGCCTCTTGATCAGAAATAATAGTATTGACTTCTTTAGCTAGTTTAATATATATGATATTTAGTTTGACCCTCTTTATAGCTATCTCTTTAATTTTATCATCAATATTTTCATCTGATTTCTTTAATGACGCATATTGATTCTCAAGCTCTTGCTGATGTTTATTGACCATGCTCTCAGGTGGAACAAAATCAAAGAAGTCAACAAGTTTCTCGTTTACAAGTCCATATTTTTTAGAAACCATTTTATCTCTAAGTTCAAACTCCATATGATTTTTTACATTTCTTTTAAACTCATCGACATTATCGGTGACAATACCTAGAAGCGCAAAGAAGTCTTTATTTAGTTCAGGAAGTGATCCGGAAGATATTTTTTTAATTTTTACATCGTATTTTACCAACTTTCCTGCCAATTCTTTGTCCGGAAAATCTTTAGGCATATTGTTTGTTACAACAACTTGATCATTAATATTTTTTTCTAAACATTCCTTTGAAAACTCTCGAAATAGCGCAACCGTAGCTGGATCGCCTTTCACAATATCATCTATGATAAATGAAAAATCTTCTTGTTTATTATTTTTGAATTCCTTTCCGTCAATTCTGCCTAGATAGTCAACCACAATCTTATTACCGCTCTTTGACTTGTCAGGAGAATCTGTCCAGACAGTATTTTGTTTTTGTATATTTGTAATTACAATGTCAATATCTTTATCTGTTATATTAACTTCTGGTATGCTAAGTTTTATATCTTTGAGATTACCTAACTCCACCTCTGGCATCTTATTAAACGTAACCTCAAAAGATAAATCTTTTTCGCTTGTGGGCGCATCAATAAGTTTAACAGATGGTGAGTCAATAAGATCAAGCTTCTTTTCTAAATTAATTTTTTGTGTATAGAACTCTATTAGATTACTAATGCTTTTTTGATGACATTGAGCATCAAACTTTTTTTTAATAACAGAAGGTGGAACTTTTCCTTGTCTAAAACCATCAAACTTTGCCGTTTTAGCAATAATAGATAATTCACTATTATATTGTTTTTGATATTCTTCGTTAGCAATTACTACCGAAATTTTAAGTTCAGTATCACTATCATTTATTATCTTCTGATTAGCCATTGGTGCTCAATTATTAATCATATCAAATGTTTTATCAATAAAATATGTAAAAGCTTTTTCTGAATTTGTAAAGAATTTAGAATCATCATATTCATCATTTATTCTATTGTACAAAAGATATTCCCATGTGATTATAATATCTCCCTCATCTTTGGAAAAATCTTGAAGCACAAGTGTATTTTCAAATTCTGAGTTTTTTGGACCATATTTTATTGCACAGATATCATAAGACCTATCGCATTTCTTGATTACAGAATTTTCACTGACTGTTTCTAAAGTATCTCTGAAGAAAACTCTTTTTTCTTTTAAATTAGTCTTGAATTTATTTTCATGTTTGGGCTCATTAGTCCAAACAATCTTATTTTTTTCATCTAATTTTTTTTTAAATTCTTTATGATATATCTTTGCCATAGTATTATTTTATTTACGAGAGGAGAGACTCGAACTCTCACACCATAGGTACTGGTACCTAAAACCAGCGCGTCTACCAATTCCGCCACTCTCGCAAAATTCTGGGTGGATGATGGGATTCGAACCCACGACAACCGGTACCACAAACCAGGGCTCTACCACTGAGCTACACCCACCATGTTAAGTAATTATAACATACGCGCCTGGAAGGACTCGAACCTCCGACCCTATCGTTCGTAGCGATATACTCTAATCCAACTGAGCTACAGGCGCATATTTCGGGGTGATAGGATTCGAACCTACGACCTACTGGTCCCAAACCAGCCGCGCTACCAAGCTGCGCTACACCCCGTGGTGTGATTATTATACCTATACTTTGAATTTATTAAATATTTCTAATCTTTAATTTTCCATGTTACACCAGATGGACCATCCTTAAGATCTACATTCATCGATGCAAGCATGTTTCTGATTTGATCTGCAGATGCATAATCTTTATTTTGTCTGGCAGTTTCTCGTTGAGAAATTAAGTGTTCAACCTTATTTTTGAGTTCGACACTTATTTTATAAGAATTCCTTTTAAGACCGATCAAATCACAGTTGTACCTAAGCTTTGGGAGAAGATTTTTATTATTTTTGGAATCTTTAGCTTGTTTTACGAGATATTGTATTGCATTAGGAGTATTTAAGTCATCACATAGTAATTCTAGAAAATCGTTATCATCTTCTCTAACATCGGAAGAATCGGCATCAAGTGATGTGACTATCTTTTCATAGATATTTTTTGCATTATTAACTGTATCATTAGTCCAGTTAAGAGGCTGTCTATAATGAGAGCTCATTAATGCTAATCTTATGACTATAGGGTTTGTTGCGTTAATAATGTCTGAAACCAAAATCACATTGCCAAGTGATTTAGACATTTTTTTCTTATCTACCAGGACAATTCCATTATGAAACCAGTAATTACAATATTTTGCTGATGCACATGACGTACCCTGTGCAATTTCATTTTCGTGATGAGGAAATATTAAATCATTCCCACCTCCATGAATATCAAGTGTTTGCTCATTTCCGATAATACTTTTTATCATGCTTGTGCATTCTATATGCCAACCAGGTCTTCCATAACCCCATGGACTATCCCAACCACAATTTTGATTCACAGATGGTTTCCAAAGAACAAAATCTTTTGGATTTTTCTTATAAGTTTCTGGCTTTACTCTTGCTCCATCAATGAGATCATCAGATACTTTTTTAGAGAGGGAACCATAATCTTTGAACGAATCCATATCGAAAACTACATGATTTTCAGATATATATGCTGATTTATTATTAAGTATTTTCTCAATTGTTGAAATTATATTATTTATATTGTCAGTAACTTTGGGTTCGAATGTTGGTTCGAGCATATTGAGTTTTGACATCTCATTTTGATACATCTTCGTAACATCTTGAGTAATTATATTAATAGGTACGCCAGTTTTTTCAGATTCCAGGATTATCTTGTCATCAACATCTGTAAGATTTCTTATATATATAACCTCTTCATATAGCTTTTGAAGTAAACGGTAAAATAAATCACCCACCAAAGCGGCTCTAGCATTGCCGATATGTGGGGCGCTATATACCGTTGGTCCACAAACATACATACTTACTTTATTTTCCGTATGAGGCAGGAATTGTTCTTTTTTATTGGTTAGAGTGTTATAGATGTGTAAATTCATTTAATGTATTATTAACCTAAATGTTGAAGAAAATAAAATATAAATACCTACTTTATTTTCTAGTATTTTTCAGTATATCTTCATGTAGTGACATTATACATGATAATCAAAAAACACAGGAGACGAAATTGATCAAGCTTTCAACAAATATGGGTGATATAACTCTAGAGTTATTTCAAGATAAAGCCCCAGAAACAGTAGCTAATTTTTTAAAATATACAAATGAAGGAAAACTAAATGGAACGATATTTCATAGGGTAATACCAAATTTTATGATTCAGGGCGGTGGTCATTTACAAGATATGTCACAGATTGATACTTTTGATCCTGTTATTAATGAATCTAGTAATAATATTAGTAATAAAAAAGGAACAATCGCTATGGCAAGAACAAGCAGCCCCAACTCTGCAACGTCACAGTTTTTCATTAATTTAAGAGATAATGAATTTCTTGATAAGGCTAACTCTGCTGATGGTTATGGATATTGTGTTTTTGGTCAAGTTACAGATGGTATAGAAATAGTCGAACAAATTGGTGCTGTATCTACTGGAAATAATGCTGGTCATTCTGATGTTCCGATTGAAAACATTATAATAAATGAAGTAACGCTTATTGAATAATCACATTTATGACTATAGATTTTATCTCTGACTTACACCTTGATAAAACAAGACCGGAAGTAAATAAATACTTTATAAACTATTTAGATAATATAAATAAAGATGTAACAGATCTCTATATCTTGGGAGATTTATTTGAGTATTGGGTAGGTGACGATGATCCAATGGATGGCTTGAACGAAATTAGAGCCTCGATAGCACAGCTTGGGGTCAAAATAAATATCTGGTACATGCATGGTAATCGCGATTTTCTAATTTCAAAAAAAATCTGCTCGAGTCTTAATATGCGCCTTTTGGAAGATCCTACTGTCATAACAAAAAACGGGCAAAGATTATTACTGCTACATGGAGATACTCTTTGTACGGATGATAAGGAATATCAAAAATTCAGATCCTTGGTTAGATCTGGTGAATGGCAGAAGCAAATGTTATCTAAATCTTTAAAGGAAAGACTAGCTTTAGCTGAGAATTTGAGAAAGAAAAGTATTGATGCAAATGCTCATAAAAAAGAAAGCATAATGGATGTAAATATCAATGAAGTTGATATGCTAATAGAGTCATATAAACCCAATATAATTGTACATGGCCATACCCATAGACCCAATATCCATAAACATAACCTAAATCAAGAATATATATACAGATATGTTTTAGGCGATTGGTATAATCGTTTTTTCATTTTATCGCTCAAAAATAAAGCATTCGTAATTTCCAAAGGAAATCTAAAATAATTTATCACCCATAAGATTGATATTTTCATAATGTCTATTTAATATTCTTTTTATGACTTGTCTAATAATATCTATGTAGATATTATCCTCGAGCGTGTTTGAAAAAAATTGTTTCAATGCACTGCCGGGTAATGAATACTTGTTTTGTGCTGAATCTGAAATCTTAAAGCCTTCATCAAAATCATAAATATATAAAGCATTATCATTAATATCTTTATCATTTAACATGTAGAGACCGTAACCCAGATTATCAATGAAACTTTTTTCAAAAACTAATGCAAGTCTTTTTAGACTACTAGAAGAATTTAATAAGTTAACAAGAAAGCTTTTGTAATATTCATAGATTTTTTCATAATCATAACCTTCTCTCATTGTCTTATATAATAATTCATTAATATAAAGACCTAATAAGTAATATTTTTTATCAAATGGGAATGAATTGATAATCTCAAATTTTGATAGATATGGAAAACTATATTTATCATTGTAACTAAATAAATACTCATTAAACAATGAGAATTTAAATTTATCTTTATTTGTGAAGCTACCTTTAAATATAAGTGATTCAATTCCTTTATTTCGTGAAAAGATGTGAATTATAGTGCTTGTCTCTTTGTACTTTCTTGTATGTATAAGAAAACCAGTATGAGAAACGTTCATTTATTCAATATATCCAATATCTTTGAGAACAGTAGGGTTATTTTTCCAATTATCTCTTACTACTACATATAAAGACAAATGTATTTTTTTACCTAGATAAAGTTCAATTAGTTCACGAGCTTCAATGCCAATATTTTTGATCATTGCTCCTTTTTTGCCAATAATAATTTTTTTATGATTATCCTTAGAGACTATTATATCTGCTTTAATAACATCACTCTTACTCTTTACCCTATAATAGGATATGTGAACAGCTGTTTCATAAGGCAACTCTTTATTAGTATGATTAATCATAGATTCTCTAATTAATTCTTGAATTATATTTATATTATTTCTTTCATTAGTTAATTCGTCGGTACCCTCTATGCCTTCACTGATAATCTTGTCCTTAATTAAAGTATAAAGTGAGTCAATGCCAATAGATTCTTTTACAGATACAAAAGAAGCCTCATTTACACCCAATGATATAAACAGATCATCCTTGTATTGGCCAGAAGAATCTAAATCAATTTTATTAACACATAAAATATATTTTTTATTACATTCTATAATTTGATTCTTAATTTTTATTTCATAATCATATTTTTCTTGAGGCTGAGTAAGTAATATTATTATATCAGCATTAGTCATATACTTTGATGCATTGCTTTTCATAGCTTTTGAGAGAAGATTAGAATCATTAATAGATGCACCTGGTGTATCAATAAACTCTATATGAACATTATTATAATCGATTATATGAGAAGTAGATATTCTAGTAGAATGTAGTTTATTAGATACTAATGCAGTATGTTTATTACAGAAATAATTTATCAAAGATGATTTTCCAACATTGCTTTTACCAACTATTAAGACTTTAACTTTTTTCATATAATTTTTTTAAAATAGCATGAGCTAATTTTTGTTCTGCTGGTTTTACTTTATTTGTTTGTAGTGATTCTTTGATATTTAGATTAGATATTTCACATGTAACTAAATATTTATATTTTGAATGTTTAATATGTGATGTGCTATACGAAGGTAGAGGATTTTGATTTGAATGCATATATTCTTGAAGAAGTGTCTTTGAGTCTTTTTGAGACAGATTATCTGATAGCAAAGGTATAAAAAGATTACATATAGCATCCTTGACAGTTTCATAATTACTATCAAGATAAATTGCTCCAATAAGGGCTTCGAAAATATCTGAATATATATTACTTTTAGATAAACTAGGATTAATTTCTTTAAATATTTTCTCGAGCTTCAATGAAAGGAATATCTTTTCAAGATTTTTCGAATTTACTAGATTCTGTCTTATAACTGTGATTTGACCTTCATTATGGTCAGGATATTTTGTAAATAATAACTCTGTAATTACAAGTTGTAATACGGCATCACCTAAAATCTCTAATCTCTCGTAATTATCTTTAGAGATACTTTTATGAGTAAGAGCTGAGGAAAAATAATGAACATTACAGACTTTATAACTAAATGCTTTGCTTATTAGCTTAATAATATTATTTCCATCAGTGCTATTCAATATAGTTACCTACTCTATCAAAAAAATTATAATAACTATCAAAGTTCCAAAACATCCAAATATAGAAGGCTTTGCCAACAAGATTTTCCTCTGGGACAGGTCCCCAAAAGCGACTATCATTCGAGTTATCTCGATTATCTCCCAAAACAAAGTAAGATTTTGGCGGGACTTTATACTTAAAGTTAAATGTTGATTCGTTTTGATTAAGAATTAGGTAGTCCTTAAATTCATTTTGTTCATATGAAACAGTACCATTAGCAATTTCTACTGGATCAAAGTTATGACTTATCTTTATTTGATTATATCTATTTCCATTTACAAAAAGTGTTTTGTCTTTATAGATAATTAAATCACCAGGTATACCTATAACTCTCTTAATATAGTTTATATTTTTATTTTCTGGATATTTAAATACTATGACATCTCCACGTTTAGGAGTTTCATTTTTTATTAAAGTATAATTTGTTAATGGAAGTTTATATCCATATATGTTTTTATCAACTAGGATAAAATCTCCAATCATTAATGTTGGTATCATAGAGCCTGAGGGAATTTTATAGGGTTCAATGAAAAAAGATCTAATTAGAAGCACAACGAATAAAACTGGAAAAATAGATGATGAGAATTCTGATATCTGAGAAATTATAGGTTTATTAATTTTAACAAGGCTAAACAATCCAGTAAATAATGTAAGTACAACAAGTATAAGTGTAAAATCCATTCTATTCTTCCGTTGTAGATAAGAATTTGTAGAAAGCTTCTCTAGGTATTTCAACATTACCTATTTTCTTCATTTTTTTCTTACCTTCTTTTTGTTTTTTTAGAAGCTTCATTTTTCGTGTAACATCTCCTCCATAGAGTTTTGCGGTGACATCTTTTCTATAACCCTTAATAGAAGTTGATGATAGAATTTTAGCGCCAACACATCCTTGAATTGTTATCTCAAAACTTTGTCTAGGTATTAATTTTTTGAGATTATCAATCAGTTCCCTAGATCTACGATATGAATTATCTTTATGCAATATTTGTGACAAAGCGTCTATTTTTTTCTTATTTACATGTATATCAAGCCTAATCATACTGCTTTCTCTAAAATCAATAATGTCGTAATCATAAGATGCATAACCTTTTGATGCGGACTTAAGTGTATCAAAGAAATCATATATTATTTCAGAAAGAGGTATCTCGTATTTGATTTCAGCCATATTAGATCTGTAGATTAAGTCCTTTTGAGTGCCCCTTTTTGAAGTGCAAAGCTCTATGACAGAACCTAAATACTCTGCAGGAGTTACAATTGATATAAGTGCTATTGGCTCATAGTAACATTTAATACTATTATCATCTGGTAAATCACTTGGTTTTCTAATGTCATTAACCTCGCCCTTTTTATTTTCTACTCGATAGGTAACTGATGGGACAGTCATCAAAAATTCTAGATTATACTCTCTTTGAACGCGTTCACGAATGATCTCCATATGCAATAATCCTAGAAATCCGCATCTAAATCCATGTCCTAATGATTGTGAGCTTTCGGGTTCATATGTAAAAGAATTATCATTTAAAGATAATTTATCTAATGCTTTTTTGGATTCTTGGTAATCATTAGAATCAACAGGATAGAATCCAGAATATACTCGTGGCTGTATTTTTTTAAATCCAGGCAATGGGGCTGAGGTATTATTTTTAGCAAGAACAATAGTATCGCCGACAGGTGCTGAATCGAGTGTTTTGATTGATGCAATCATAAATCCAACCTGACCAGATGATAATTTTGATAAATTTGTCATTGTCGGATTAAAGGTTCCAAGTTTATCTACAAGGAATTCTCTTTTATTAGAAAATACTTTAATTTTGTCTTTAATACTTATTGATCCATCGATTATTTTAATCAGGACGACAATTCCAAGATAGTTATCAAACCATGAATCAATAATAAAAGCTTTTAGGTCATTGCTCATTAAGCCTTTTGGTTCAGGTATGTCAATAATAACTCTTTCAATTAGATCATCTACCCCTAAGCCAGATTTAGCGCTAACGCTCAATATCTCATTTTGATTAATATCAAGAAGTTCAGATAAATCCTTTTTTACAGCATCAGGATCAGCCGATGGTAAATCAATCTTATTAATGACAGGTATAATTTCAAGATTCAGCTCTCTCGCCATATTAAAATGGGCAATTGTTTGAGCTTCAAGTCCTTGTGTTGCATCTACTAAAAGCATTACACCATCACAAGCTGACAGAGATCTAGATACTTCATATGAGAAATCAACATGTCCTGGGGTGTCAATGATATTAATGTTATAGTTATCTCCCATATAGGAAGCATTTAGACTTACAGTTTGTGCTTTGATTGTAATTCCACGTTCTCTCTCTAAATCCATAGAGTCTAAAATTTGCTCTTTCATCTTGCGAGAACTGATATCTCCATACTTTTCTATGAGGCGATCAGCGAGTGTGGATTTACCATGATCAATGTGAGCGACTATGGCAATATTTCGGATGTTCATTATTGCTCTATAATATATTAGAGACTTAAAACATCAAATCATTTAGAGATTTTTAGTGCAATATATAAAGGAGTGGATTGTCTATAAACTAATAAGTTTACATACGTATTATTTTTGGATTTTGCCATAATTTTAGAAAAGTCATCTACGTTATTAATAATCGTATTATTTATCTTAGTAATTACATCATTTGCTTTTACATCAAAGTTATTATTAATATTATCATCTACATTAGTGACGATGACACCTGATTTAATCTCAAGCAACTTAATATCTTGCGGACTCAAGTTTCTTACAGATATTCCAGAAAAGGAATTTGAAGTGATTTTTTTTGTTCCTATAGATGCAATTTTATCTTCGGTAGGTAATTCCTCAAGAGTGACTGATAAATTAGTTATCATCTTATTTCTAATAATTTGTACTCTAAATGACTTACCAACTTCAGATTGTCCTACTATCAAAGGGAGGTCAGTAGATTTTTTGATCTCATTATCATTAAATTTTAATATGACATCGCCTTGTTTGAATCTCGCCTTCTCTGCAGGGCTATCCGGTAATATTTTACTCACCAATGCGCCTCGTGCCTTTTTCAGGCCAAAACTTTTAGCTAGTTTATCGTCAATTTCTTGAATATATACACCTAACCAACCCCTACTAACTTTACCTTTAGTTTTAAGTTGATAGAAAACGTCATTAACAGTGTCAGAGGGTATTGCAAAAGATACGCCCATGAATCCTCCAGTTCGACTATAAATTTGAGCATTGACGCCAATCACTTCTCCAGAAAGATTAAACAATGGGCCACCAGAATTACCTGGATTAATTGCGACGTCAGTTTGTATATATGGAACATAATTATCGCCAGCTAGTTTTCTTTGTTTTCCACTAACAATTCCTGCAGTAACGGTTTGATTAAATCCAAAAGGTGAACCAATAGCGAGAACCCACTCACCTAACTTGACATTATCAAAGGAAGCAATCTTTACAACAGGTAAGTTATTCGCTTCAACTTTAAGAAGTGCTAAATCGCTTCTTTTATCGGAACCAATTAGACTAGCCTCATAAGTAGTCTGATCATTAGTTATAATATTTATTTTATCAGCTCCGTTTACGACATGATGGTTTGTCATTATGTATCCATCACTGGATAAAATGAATCCTGAGCCAGAGCTCGGCTGTCTTCTCTTGGGTTGATTGTTCCTCTCATCAAAATACTTTTTAAAAAGGTCATTAAATTCATCGGGCATACCAGGTGGAGTTTGAAATTGATTGTCGCTATTAGCTGCATTACTAGACCTGCTCGCGTTAACAATAACTACAGCAGGCATGTTCTTTTCAACAATTCCTGTAAAGTCTGGATAAGCAGTAGAGGATTCTGCTATAGTCAAATTCAAGAAAGATAGTGATAATAGAACCAGTATATATTTTATATTATTTACAACTGTCATTCTTTTCCTCAATACTATTTTCGATCTTTATACAAGCTGAATCGTCTTTTACTCGTTTAATCAATTCGTTATTATCAGTCTTATCGTTGATTATATCCACTGAAACAACATTTGTCTCTGATCGTTCAAAACTAATTAAGCTGTAAGCTGTAATAACTGCAAAAAAGACTGAAGCAGCTACTTTTAGGAAATTATTATACTTAGTATCTTCAGGCTTTTTATTTAATAATATCTTTTGCATAACATTTTCTGAAAAATCTTTTGATATTTCAGGTGGATGCTCATTTCTCATTAAACTAACAATTAGCCCAAATATTTTATAGTTATTATTCATCATCACTTATGCTTCTGAATTCAGAGATTAACATGTTTCTTGCCCTATGCAACCTGGAACGAACCGTACCTATTGGTATGTCCAACCTCTTAGAAATATCCTCATACGTTAAGTCTTTAATTTCATATAGCTTTATCAAATTACTAAGATCCTCGGGCAATTTTTCTATCAATGGTTGTATTTTATCAATCAATTCATTCAATTGATAATATTCTCCTGGATTATCATTTGATACATTCACCTCATTTAGACAATTTTCTTCTGAAATAGTTTCTTTTTCATTACGTTTTTCTCTGGAATTTATGTAATTAAGACAAGTATTTACAGCAATTCTATAAATCCATGAGTAAAATTTACTATCAAATTTAAAGTTCGAGAGGTTTTGAAATGCTTTTAAGAATACTTCTTGAGCTACGTCTTCTGCATCATTAATGTTTTTTGTATACTTATAACATGTATTGATTATACGAATTTGATACTTATCAACTAGATTTTTATATGCACCTGTGTTGCCAGATAAACATTCCTGAATAATTTCGTCATCATCTCTAATAATAATATTTCTAGTCATTACACATTGTGATATTTTATATTATATGAATACAAGGCTAAATACTGAAGTTTTAATAGTTGGAACAGGAATCTCAGGATTATTATCAGCAATTGAACTGTCTAAAACATATTCTGTAACCATGCTAACAAAATCACGAACAAATGAATGTTCAACTTCATGGGCTCAAGGTGGAATAGCTGCTGCTATGGATAACAGTGATATTGATGCACATGTTAATGATACGATTATAAACGGTCATGAAATATGCAATCCAGAATCTGTCACAAGAATAATAGAGCAAGGTAGAAAAAGTATTGACCTTCTTATTAAACACGGTGTTAATTTCAATACTGATGGAACTAAATTACAACAAACTTTAGAGGGGGGTCACTCTAAAAGAAGGATTGCATATCACAATGATAATACCGGCGAAGAAATACACACATCACTTTTAAAGAAAGCAAAAAAAAATAAAAAAATTACAATCAAAGAAGATATTATGGCTATTGATTTAATTGGAAGAAAAGATGCACTCTGTGATGGTTTATATGCATACGATGAATCAAATAAATCTGTTATCACTATTAGAGCAAATATAATCATACTAGCAACAGGTGGAGCGAATAAACTCTATCAGTACACAACGAATCCAGATACATCAACAGGTGATGGAATAGCGCTAGCTTGGAGATTCGGTTGTACAATTTCAAACATGGAGTTTATGCAGTTTCACCCGACATGTTTATATCATACTAGTGATAAAAGTTTTTTAATCTCAGAATCTTTAAGAGGTGAAGGTGCAAAATTGATTAATCCTAATAATGAATATTTTATGAAAAAATATGATAAAAGAGCTGAGCTTGCGCCGCGTGATGTCGTAGCGAGAGCCATAGACATTGAAATGAAAAATAATAATTTTAAGCATGTTTATCTAGATGTCTCTTTTAAAGGCAATGAGTATATCCTTCAAAGGTTTCCAAATATTTATAATCGATGTTTAGAACTTGGCATAGATATAACCAAAGATCCAATACCAGTGGTTCCTGCAGCACATTATACTTGCGGAGGTGTGAAAACTACTATTTCGGGTGAAACAGATTGTTCCAATTTATATGTTATAGGTGAAGCAGCACATTCCGGCCTGCATGGAGCTAATAGATTAGCTAGCAACTCATTATTAGAATGTTCGGTTATGGCCATGGAATGCTGTAAAAAAATAAATGAAAAAAATATAACTTATAATGAGAAAGAGCTACCTTTATGGGACGATAGTTATGTTTCAGATTCGTCTGATGAAAATATTTTAATTTCACACAACTGGGCCGAGATAAGAAAAATTATGTGGGATTATGTCGGTATTTTGCGGTCTGATAAAATGTTAAACAGAGCTAAAGATAGACTAGAAATTATTAACAATGAAATTAATGAGTTTTATCATACTCATCGAATTAGTACAGATTTACTAGAACTGAGAAATATCATAGATGTAGCTAAGATCATTACTAAATCTGCTATTTCTAGGAAAGAAAGTCGCGGCCTCCATTACAATAAAGATTATCCAAAGGTCAGCTATAAATATAATAAATCTACTGAATTAAATAATACTGAAAAAGATTTTATTATGAAAATTGTATCTAAAGCTTAAATATAGTTTTCCTGTAATAACGAAGCTCATCTATGGAATCTCTTATGTCATCTAGTGCTCGATGGTTAGAGTTTTTTTGAAAGTTATCCATATCTTCAAAATACCATCTCTTACCAAGTTCACGTATTGAACTAACATCTATACTTCTATAATGACAAAAAGATTCAAGATCTGGCATACATCTAGCAAGAAATCTTCTGTCTTGACAAATGGTGTTACCGCATAAGGGTGATTCTCCTTTAGGAACGTATTTAGAGAGAAATTCAATAGTTTTTTTCTCAGCTATCGATTCAGTTATATTACTTTCTTGAACTTTTTGTACTAATCCACTTCTGTTATGATGATCAGTATTCCATTTATCCATTCCATTAAGTATCTCATCAGGTTGTTTAATAGCTAAATTTGGACCCTCTTCAAGAATATTTAAATTCTTATCGGTAACAATAGAAGCAATTTCAATTATATAGTCTCTCTGTGTATCTAGGCCTGTCATTTCTAGATCAATCCAAATCATGTTACTTCTATCTTTCATCCGCTAAGATTAGTATAATTGGAGTATAAAGTAAAACCACAAAAAAAATGATTGAAGTAACCATAATTCTTTTTATTTATCTATTTGCAAAACTAGCTTTAGACACATTGCAAATCTATACAATAAAACATTCAAAAATAGATGCCAAATCAATGCAATTACTCGATATAAGTGAAGAAAATGATAAAAAATCTCGCGAGTATAATATTTCAAAATTACATCTGTCGATAATCAAAAATATTTTTTATGTTGGATATATATACACACTTTTATTAGCTGGGCTATTCAAGTATATAAATGAATCTCTTAATAGTTATGATTTAAGTTTATATTTAATTGATTTATCGAGTATATTAATAACATATCTTATTGTTCATATTTCTATGCTTCCATTTTCTTTTTACTCTAATTTTGTTATTGAGAGTAGGTATGAATTTAATACATCTACAAAGCTATTATTTTTTAAAGATAATTTAATATCGCTATTATTGACTCTTATAGTTGTTTCTCTTTTGAGTTTAGTTTTTTTCTATATAGTTTCTTTTCAAAATCTTTGGTGGTTATTAATGTCATTAACTATGTTTTTAGTAATTATAATAAGTATGTTTATATACCCTACTTATATTTCACCAATATTTAATAAATTCAAAAAATTACAAAATGAAAATATAAAAGATGAAATTAAAGATTTATCTGAAAGAACAGATTTTTCTATTGAAAATTTGTTTGTTATGGATCGATCAAAAAGATCAAAACATCCAAATGCATACTTCACTGGTTTTAGTAAAAACAGAAGGATAGTTTTTTATGACACGCTTATTGATCTTCTTTCGCCAAAAGAAATTAAAGCAGTTTTAGCACATGAAATTGGCCACTATAAACATAACCATATAACTAAATCACTTGGTATATCTACTTTTATAATTTTCATTGGAATGTTTCTGATATCACAACTTGTAAATAATAGTAATTATCTTGAAATATTGAATTTAAATAATAGTGCAAGCTCTCAACTCATAGCTCTGTTTTTCACCTACCAAATAATAAGTTTTTTTACTGATCCATTTTTCTCTACACTATCTCGAAAAAATGAATATGAAGCAGATGTGTTTGCGTCGAAACAAGTTCAAAAAGAGCATTTGATATCATCATTAGTGAAACTTTATAAATCTAATCTTTCATTTTTGATACCAAATAAGTTTTATGCCATGTTCTATTTTTCTCATCCAACAGTATTAGAGAGAATCAATAATCTCAGGAGTAATAATGAATGATTTAGATAAAAAGAAATGTTTACCATGCGAAGGTGGATTGGACCCACTGTCAAAAGACAAGTGTCTTAGTTATTTAGAAAATCTTAACAAGGACTGGTCATTGAATGCCGATGTAAAAAGCATACAAAGAATATTTACATGTAAGAATCATCATGAAATTACATCTTTAGTTAATTTAATAATACATATCTCTCATAATGAAGACCATCATCCAGAAATAACGTTTGGTTATAATACTGCTGTAGTAAAATATTTTACTTATGCAATTGATGGTCTATCAGAGAATGATTTCATTTGTGCAGCAAAAGTAGATAAGATTACATCTATTTAGAGTATTTTTCTCTCATTAAAAGCATGTGATATAGTTTCGTTATCTAAAAATCCAATCTCTCCGTTAAGTGGTAGACCAAATGCAAGTCTTGAAACCTTAATACTATTTATAGTAGCCATATTTTTTATATAATGGGCGGTAGCTTCACCCTCTATTGTCGTGTTAGTAGCTAAAATTAATTCCTTGATATTTTTTTCTGAAAGCCTTTTTTCTAGTTTATCTAAACCAATTTCTGAAGGACCTCTACCATCAATGGGAGAAAGATTACCTTGAAGTACGAAGTAATATCCATTGTAATTCGTGCTTTCATCAATTGTGTAGACATCGCTTGCTGATTCTATTACACAAATTATAGAAGTGTCACGATTTTGTCTTTCGCATATATGACAAGAATTAGATGATTGTTTTTCAACTTCCTCAATATCCATAAAAACTCCACATACTAAACATTTAGATATTTTTGTATCAATATTTTTTAATTCCTGTGATAGATGAAGAGATTTTTCAGGATTAGTATTTAAAAGCTGGTAAGCCATTCGTTGTGCACTTTTTCTTCCTACACCCGGAAGTATAGTTATTGCATCAATCAAGTTCTCAAGATATTTAGATTTAATCATATGTCAAAAAGGGAGTTTCATTCCACCTGGTAAGTTCATAACACTACCCATTTTATCTTTTGTTTCTTTTTCAAGCTTGTTCATTGCATCGTTACATGCAGCGACGAGGTAATCTTCAAGAATCTTTTTGTTACCAGTGTGTGTACCATTATCTATCTCTATACTTACTACCTGATGATTGCCCTTCACTGTTACTTTAACTGCTCCGGCTCCAGCTGATCCTTCAACCTTTATCTTATTAATTTCGTTCTGAGCCTTTTTAATGTTGCTATACATATTTTTAGCGTCTTTCATCTTATCAAACATTCCCATAAATATTTCTCCAGTTCAAAGTTTACTAATATTATCTTTATCTATTTTAGCACCAAATACACTCTCTATTTCTTTGAGATCATTATTATCTTTGATGGCCTCGTACATATCATTTTTTGATTTAATACCATCGGTGATAGATTTTTTATATAGTGTGTTTATGTTTTCTCTATATTCTATTGTCAACACATGATCGCTTTTGAAATTTGAGCATATTAATATACTGAAATCCGTGATGCATTTTTTTGGATAAGTATTTTCTTTGGATTTATCTATAATCAAAATTGTTGCATCATTTTTCAAGTCAAGAATAGAATTATTAGCAAGATCAAGCATTAATCCTTGTAATTTAAAACTATCAATAGTTTTTTTCCACATAGATATATCAACAACACTTTGAGAGATACTATCTTCGGCTACGGTTTCATTTTTTTTTTTAGAATCAGTTAAAATAGCAGTATCTTTTCTTTGATTATTAATATTAGATTTAACTTGATCAGGATATTCAGTAAATAATGATATACGTAGAAGTATCATCATTAAGTGATCAGCCTTAGATACAGCATTGAACATTTGCTCCTTAGATTGCATTAAAATGGAATACCAAAGCTGCAGATCTTGAAGACTAATATCTGTATTTAGAAAATTATTAGGTAAGTTAAAATCATTCTTATTCAATGATCGTGATATAGAAATCTGGAAAATACGTTCAATTAAACAATCGAGCAATTTTGAATAATCAGATATATTTGAAGACTTTAAGACATCATTAATTTCTGAAATAGAATTCTCATAAAGGGCATGAATAATTTGATCAATGAGAGTGTTTTCAATTAATCCAAGTAGTTGAGAGATTTTATCTTTTTTAAGATCCCCATTAGTATAAGAAATACATTGTTCTAATATACTCATGGAATCTCTTGCGCTACCTCTGGCTGCATTTGAGATTATTTCAGGAACATCTTTTTCAAAGTTAATATTTTCAGACTCTAATACTTTTTTAATATGTTCTCCAAGTTCTTCATTAGTAATTGGTTCAAGTTTGAAATGTAGACATCTTGATATAACAGTTTCTGGAAGTTTATCGGGTTCAGTAGTGGCAAGTAAAAATTTCACATGTTCTGGTGGCTCTTCAATAGTTTTAAGCAAGGCATTGAAACTTTTGGTTGATAGCATATGAACTTCATCAATCAGATATATTTTAAACCGTGATGATGTAGGAGCATATTGAACATTTTCCATAAGTGTACGTGTATCTTCTACTTTTGTTCTTGATGCTGCATCAATTTCTATAAGATCGAGATTATTGTTATTATCAATTCCAAGACATGAATCGCATTTACCGCAAGGGGTAGCACTTATACCCTCCTTACATAATAAAGATTTTGCAAATATTCTTGCAATAGTTGTTTTCCCCACACCTCTTGTACCTGAAAATAGATAGGCATTGTGTAGTTTATTAAGATTAATGGAATTACTTAGTGATTGTACGCAAAACTCTTGCCCTACAACCTCATCGAAAAAATGAGGTCTATATTTTAATGCTAGTATTTTATCGTTCATTTTATTTTTTATTTAATAAATGGCCTGTTTTAACAAATATTAGTGCGCCATCACTCAGTGTGAAAGGTTTGTGCTTGCTCATATGAGGACTTCTTATCCAAGTTTGTTCTGGATATTTTCCAAATTCATCATAGAAAGTTCCTTTAAGTACAAATATTTCCTCTCCACCATGATGCTGGTGGAAACTAAACTCAGTGTTTGAGTCCCATTTGACAAGAGCTGTACTCTCATATTCATAATTATGTAAAGGCATGACTTTAAGGCCTTGAACTAGACCTGGAAGCCAAGGTTCATTGTTCGTATTTATAATAACTTGTTTATTATCCATAGGATCAAATTGTCTTAACTTTACTAGAAGCCTACAGCCATTTTTACTGAAGGGACTGTGTTTAGTATTATGAGGATTCCTAATATAGGTTCCAGCAGGATAATCCCCAAACTCATCTGAAAAAGTTCCTTCCAACACAAGTAGTTCTTCTCCTGAATCATGGACATGTTCATTAAAAAAAGAATTTGGTTTAAATTCTACAATCGTTGTGGATATGGCATATTCTGAATTTTCATTTCTCTCCAAAAGAGTTCTCTCAACTCCGTCACATGGCGAACTAACAGGTGTTAGTTGTGATGACTTTAGTACGACTTTTTCATGAAAATTTTGATTCAACATTATGCTAATCTTTTCTGTTATCAACTAAATGAACTGTAAGTCCTTCATAGACATCATAAATATCCATTTGGCAACATAGCCTGCTTCTATTTTCATCATAATGTTCAGATCTCTCTAACATGAATAGTTCCATAGAGCCAGTATCCATGGGTTCAATTTTATTGACCCATTCAGGATCAATATGAACATGGCAAGTTCCACAATTGCATGATCCATTACAGATAGCTGGTATTTCCGGTATATTAAGTTTTTTTGCAGCATCTAACATAGTGCGTCCTACACTCATAGTTGTTGTTAACACTTCATCCCCTCTGACAAAGTTAATCTTGACTGACATTAGTTTTCTCCATATATATCTCTTGTATAAATCCTTTTTGACACCTTTTTAAGTCTGCTCGATAATCTATTAGTTACAATAAGGTTTACTTTTTTCACAAATAAATCAAAATCATTGATTAAAGTACACCCATAGATTTTACTTTGATTGGTAATCAAAGGCTCATGGACATAAATATTTTTACCTTTATTTTTAAGTAATTTTATTATATCAATAATACTCGAATGTCTAAAGTTATCAGACCCCTTTTTCATAGCTAGTTGATATATCCCAATATTTTTTACTTTAGTTTTTAATAAATCATCAACAATACACTTTTTCCTAAGTTGATTTGATTTATTTAATGATTTGATCATCGAGTTTGGGATAGAATCGAAGCTAGCTTCAAGCTGTTTGGTATCTTTAGGGAGGCAGTAACCTCCATATCCAAATGATGGATTATTATATCCATTACCTATTCTTGGATCAGAGCAAATACCATCAATTAGTTGTTTAGAATCAAAACTATTAGATATAGAGAAGGAATCAAGCTCATTAAAAAAAGAAATACGTGCCGCAAGATAACTATTTGAAAAAAGTTTTACAGACTCAGCCTCACTGCTATCCATAAATAGAATTTTTATATTTTTTTTTAAACTAGATTTTTTTAACAAATTAGCAAATTTTTTTGCACCTTTATCTTTTCCACCCACTATTATCCTAGATGGGTAAAGATTATCATACAATGCTTTGCCTTCACGGAGGAATTCTGGAGAGAAATATATTTTAAGTTTTTTATATAAACTATTAACTTTTTTTGTATATCCAATAGGTAATGTAGATTTAATAATAATGCATGCTGTAGATTTTAAAGAATTTAGTTTTTTTAAAATTACATCAATAGACGAGGTATTGAAAGTCTTTTTTTGAGTATCAAAGTCAGTTGGTGTTGAGATAATTATAAAGTCTGATTTAGACATTTCTTTGTCTATGCATTCTGAAGTTGTTAATCTTAGTTTTTTATTTTTAAAGTAACTAGAAATTAAACTGTCTTTTATTGGTGATATACGTTTATTTATGCAATCAAGCTTTGAAGTGTCAATATCATGACAGACAACATTATTCTTTAATGATAGCAATACTGCATTTGACAGCCCTACATAGCCCATTCCAATAATAGATACTTTCATATAAAGTTTTTCCCTTGTGTGATAAATTCTTTGTATGTATCTGTAACTAAATAAGGACTCTTATAGTACTTAAGGAATTGGTTCATAATTTCGTTAGAGATATGTTCATTTCCAGAGCTTAAATCATCATGAATATTCATACCTTTATTTGTTTCCATGTAAACAAAGCCATTGAAGTTATCATAGCCGGTAATTTTTAAAACAAAACTTCTAGTGCCAGTGTAGAGAAGAGAAAAATCAAAATTATTATGCTTAGCAGAAGCCTCAATACGACCTCTATCTTCTGAGTCTACGGTAAAGTATAAATTTCTTATACCTTCTTTAAATTTATCAATTGGCAAATCAACTTCGGATGATATTTCTACAATTGAGTGTACATAAGGTACAAGAAAGTCTACAGCAAGATTAACGCTTCTTTGTTCACTATCATTGAGCTTTCTTATTGACTGATTCATCTATTGACATGTATTTTATCATGCCTTTCAAGTGATGTTATAGCAATTTACTAGTCCGTTATAATAAGGTAGGTAAGGGATTCGAACCCTTGTAACGATTACTCGCTAACCACCTTTCCAAGGTGGCGCATTCGACCACTCTGCCAACCTACCATTTACTTATTAATCGTTCTTGAAATATTGAAGAGTATTATACCAGTAATGAAGAATAAACCTATGCTAAGCATCCCCAGACGAGGATCATGTGTTAAGTAGGTTATTAAGCCAACTATTAAAGGTCCAATTAATGCAGCAAATTTACCTAGCATATTATAAATACCAAAATATTCTGAGTGTTTATTGTTTGGGATAAGTCGCGCATAGTATGACCGACTCAAAGCTTGGATGCCTCCTTGTACTAAACCTATAAGAGATGCAATCAAATAAAATTCAAAAATACTATCTAAACTATATGCAAGGATAGTTATTACTAAGTACATTATTAGACAGCCTATAATTGCTAATTCACATGTAAAATACTCAGATATCTTATTTATCATTAAAGTTCCTGGGAATGCAACGAATTGTGTTACTAATAATGCTATAAGTAAGTCTGATGAACTAAATCCCAGAGTTAAGCCATAATTAATAGCCATCCTTATGATAGTATCTACACCGTCTATGTATATCCAGTAAGCAAGGAGAAATAAAAAAATAGGTTTGATTGATTTAATCTCTTTAAAAGTATCGAGCAGAGAAGTTGATTTAGAATCTATTTTTTGTTCTGGCCAGTATAAAAAGAGAGGTATCATGAATATTAACCACCAAGAGGCAGCAAAAATAAATGATATTTTACTCGATGAAATGATTTCAATTGTAGATTCTGAATTAAAATAAAGAAATATTAACGTAAATACAAAAGCCAGGCCGCCACCTAAATATCCTAGTGCATAACCCATTGAAGATATTTTATCGTATTTATGAGATTCAAAATTTAATAACATTGAATCATAAAATACATTAGACATCATAAACCCAAGGAGTGAGATAGAGAACAGTATTGAAGCTAATACAAAGCTGTCCTTAGTAACAAAAGATAATATTAATGTAGAGATAATGCTTAAGCTTGCAAATATAAGTAAGAATAATTTTTTATTTGAAAATTTATCAGCCATTAGTCCAAATAATGGCGCTAAAAATATAAGTATTAGGCTTGCTGATGAATTAGAAATTCCAAGGTATAGTGTTCTTTCAGAAGCTGGGATGGATGATGCAAAATATTCAGCAAAGATTATAGGAAAGAAACCTGCAAGTACTATAGTTGCATAAGCTGAGTTAGCCCAATCATAAAGTACCCAACTATAATATTTTTTAGAATCCAAAATCTTATTCAGGAGACGGTGGGATTCGAACCCACGAGAGCTTTGACACCCTAACGGTTTTCAAGACCGGCCCATTCAACCACTCTGGCACGTCTCCGTAAGACGCTATTATAGATGAAAAGTAGATATTATGACAATTCAATGGTCTTAAAATCTAAATATTTATGTAGGACACTAGGAATAATAATTTGTTTACCATCAAAGCAGTTTTCAACAAGTGCAGCTAGTGTTCTACCTACTGCAAGTCCAGAACCATTTAAAGTATGTACAAAGTTTTTTTTCTTATCTTCTTTGAATTTAATATTAAGCCTACGAGATTGAAAATCACCAAAATTACTACAAGACGATATCTCTCTATATTTATTCTGGCTAGGAAACCAAACTTCAAGATCATAAGTTTTTTGTGATGAAAAACCAAGATCTCCAGTACATAGCTCTACTATTTGATATGGAAGTTCTAGTTCATCTAATATTGATCTTGCTTGTAATGTAATATCTTCTAATGCTTGTTGAGAATGATTTGGATGGACAATTTGGACAAGCTCAACTTTCTCAAATTGATGTTGTCTAATTATACCTTTTGTATCTAAACCATATGATCCAGCTTCAGATCTAAAACATGGGGTATGTGCAGTCATCATAATGGGTAGATCTTTAATTGATAAAATCATATCTCTATATATATTTGTTAAAGGAACTTCTGCCGTTGGTATTAGGTATAAGTTAGAATTTGATATTTTAAACAAGTCTTCTTCGAATTTTGGTAACTGCCCTGTTCCTATAAGGCTCGCAGAATTACATATATATGGAACATTATGCTCTATATATTTTTTTTTAACGTGTGAAGATAACATAAAATTAATAAGCGCCCGATGAAGTGATGCAACTTTATCCTTGAGTACCACAAAACGTGATTGTGTGATTTTTACACCCTCTTCAAAACTAATCATTTGAATGGATTCTAAAATATCTGTATGTTCTTTGGTGTTAGCACCTTTTGGCTCATTAACTTTTTCTATTAAACTATTATCCTTATCAGAATCTCCAATAGGACAAGATGGATGAGGCAGATTTGGAATATGAAGTAGATGGTCATTTAATACATCTTCTAACTTCTCAAGGGATGATTTTAATAATTGTACTTCATCATCAATCTTTTTGGATTGATTCATTAATTTTTCTTTTTCTTCATCAGATGATACTGTTCGAAATGAATCAGATATAATATTTTTATCTCCAGCAAGCTGTTCTTTTTTTTGTATAATTTTCTTTCTTTCTTGAGCTTTATCTTCTATGAACGACAAATCTAACTCATAACCCCTGGTTAATAATGCATTAGACACATCTTGTGGATTATTCAGGATGTTTTTTAAATCAAGCATGTTATTTATAAAATTTCTCTATTACCATTGCTTTGCGGTTCTGACAGAATACCTTTTGCTTCCATAGCTTCAATTAAATTAGCTGCTCGATTATAACCAATTTTAAGCTTTCTTTGTAAGAAAGATATAGATGTCTTTTTAGTCTCCTTAACAATATTTACTGCCTCATTATATAATTCATCTGATGTCTCATTTATTTCAGTTTGTGCCTCTGGCTCATTATCATCTAGAAGAATAGATTCAATTTCTTCATTACGTTTCTGGTCTCTAAGAAAATCGGCAACTTTTGTTATTTCTCCTTCACTTACATAAGCTCCATGGATTCTCTGAAGTATATTTGTCCCAGAACCTCTAAATAACATATCGCCAAGTCCAAGAAGTTGTTCTGCCCCCATTGAATCTAGAATTGTTCTTGAATCAATATTTGAAGATACTTTAAGCCCAATACGTGTTGGGATATTAGCTTTTATGAGGCCAGTGATTACATTAACAGATGGTCTTTGCGTAGCAAGAATAAGATGTATGCCTGCGGCACGAGCTTTTTGTGATAAACGTATTATCAAATCTTCAACTTTTTTTCCGACAGTCTGCATCATGTCCGCAAATTCATCTACAACTACGACGATATAAGGTAATTTTTCATGAAATCTCTCATTATTTCCCTCAGTTGGTCCATAAACAGAATTAATGCCCTCTTCTTTATTTTTCTTAATTTGTTTATTGTAGGATTGGATGTTTCTTACATTTAGATCCATCATATACCGATATCTTCTGTCCATTTCTTGAACACACCAATGAAGAACGCTTTTTGCTTCATTCATATCTGTAACAACCGGATGCAATAAATGTGGTAAGCCTTCATAAGTACTTAACTCCAGCATCTTAGGGTCTATCATAAGAAACTTTAAATCATCTGTATCATGTTTGTAGAGTAAGCTTACAATCATTGAGTGAACTGCTACAGATTTACCTGAACCTGTAGTTCCTGCAACTAGCAAGTGAGGTAATTTGTGTAAATCAACACAAACTGGTTTACCCTGAATATCTTTTCCGAGAGCCATGGTGAGAGAAGCTTTTGAATTTTCATATTCTTTTGAACTTATTATATCTTTCAATGACACTGTCTCTCTATCATCATTAGGAATTTCAATACCTATATGTGCAGTACCTGGAACTGTTTCAACAACTCTCAGGCTAGGAACTGTCATTGTTCTAGCCAAGTCTTTACTTATAGTATTTATGGTTGCAGCTTTTGTCCCAGCTACAGGCTCAATTTCAAATAAAGTTACGATTGGTCCTGGTTTAACAGCTTTAACTTTTGCAGATATTCCGTAATGACTTAGATTTTGTTCTAACATTTCCGACATTAGTTTTAAAGATTCTTCATTATGATTAATTATTTCAGAATCATGTTGCTCAAGAAATTCTAATAGAGGAAGTTTACTGCTTGAATCACTAAAAAGAATTTGCTGCTTTTCTTTGAACGCCCTTTTACTTTCAATAGGCTTTGGTTTTATAATTTCAACTTCAGCATCATTAGATTTTTTCTCAACTTTGTTATTAAGGTTAGTCTTTTTCTGTTTAGCCAGCTGCATTCTTAAATTGATTTGTTCATACATAGTGATAACTTTGTACTTTGTCTTTAAGTATATATATGTGGATATTTTGATAGCTTTATTTAAAGTATTTGATACTGAAATATCGAAATAGTAAGTAAAAGAGTATATAAGGCACATTACAGAGGCTAGCAAAGAACCGTAAGTGCCAATGTAGTTAGATAAATGGTAAAACGATATATGACCTAGGTATCCACCTGATCCGGCTTGTATATATTCTGAAATCATAGAGAGACTAAGAAGAAGTATTACAATTAATGATATATTTTTAAAAGATAAAGACTTTTCATTTGTGATTAAAATTCTATATTTCTGTAAAGCTAGATATATTAGTAGAGCTGTAAGAAAATAAGAAGTTTTTCCAAGTATCATAAAAGTAATATGAGAAATATATGATCCAAGTATACCAATGTAGTTATTTATTGTATTTCCAAGGCCTGTTTTAAAAAAATTAGGGTCTGATGGATCATGAGAGATAATAGATAATGCAAAAAGGAGAGTGAATGCTAGAAAGAAGAAATTGTATATTTCTTTCGGCAAATAACTCAATTTTGTTTGGGTAAACTTTTTGTTTCTTTTTATTTGAGCCAAATGTACCTCTTTCTATAAGAATTATACAAATTTTTCATAATAATATATACATATATAATGGAAACTAATTATTGTGTATAATACTTAGATTAAAGATATCACATACATCAAATGGATAGAAAACATACAAAGCTATTAGTACTTGGATCTGGACCAGCTGGATATACAGCTGCACTATATGCGTCCCGAGCAAATCTTAATCCAATTTTAATTACAGGTCTCGAGATCGGTGGTCAGTTAACAACTACAACAGATGTAGAGAATTGGCCAGGTGATGGGAATGATTTACAGGGTCCAGACTTGATGGAGAGAATGAAAGATCACGTGTCTAAATTCGATAATGAAATTATAATGGATCAAATTAAATCAGTAAATTTGAACATCAAGCCATTCGAACTTACTGGTGATGATGCAATATATACATGCGATAGCTTAATAATTGCGACAGGTGCATCAGCAAAATATTTAGGTTTAGACTCAGAAAAGTCTTATTTAGGTAAAGGTGTCTCTGCATGTGCTACCTGTGATGGATTTTTTTATAGAGATCAGGAGATTGTAGTAGTTGGTGGCGGTAATACAGCTGTAGAAGAAGCCCTGTATCTCGCAAATATTGCTTCTAAAGTAACTCTTATTCATAGAAGAGACACACTTAGAGCTGAAGCTATTTTGATTGAAAGGATTAAACAAAAAGAAAAAGAAGGTAAAGTTGAGTTTGTTTGGAATCATACCCTTGATGAAGTATTAGGTGATGGAAATAAAGTCGAGGGAGTAAAAGTTAAGAATGTTCAATCAAATGAAATTAAGACTATAGACTGCTCAGGTGCATTCATAGCAATTGGACATAAACCTAACACTGATATATTTAGAGATTCATTAGAAATGGATGAAACTGGTTACTTAAAAATACAAAGCGGCATTAAGGGTAATGCAACGCAATGCTCTAAAGAGGGAGTGTTCGCAGCAGGAGATGTTTCTGATTCTATTTATCGACAAGCTATTACATCAGCAGGCGCAGGTTGTATGGCAGCATTAGATGCAGAAAAGTTCTTAGATAACTAATTTATATACTATTTCCCATAAAATGCATTCCAAGAATATACACAAAAAGTATAATCAATACATAATAAGCTAAGGATAAGATATAGTGTATAAATTCATACTTGGAGTTAATTTTTTTTCGAGAAAATGCAAGTACTAAAATACCAAGAAATAATATCAGAAGAATTCTCATGATACTTTCTTGTTAATTATATCTTTTATCTCTTCAATGTTATTGTTAGCAATCATCATATTTTCTTCCATAGTATCAAGATTTTTAACTTTGTCTGTAATAAATGAATCATTAGATATAATCTTAGATACCGTGTCTTTAAATTTCGCAGGATGAGCTGTAGAGAGAGTCACCAGTATGTCATTAGCGGTGGATTGTTTTTTTCCACATGATACTCCAACAGCAGTATGAGGATCTAATGTAATATCATGATCAACATAGTATTGAAGTATAATATCTTTTACCTCATCTTCTGTGGCAGTATCAGAAGAAAAGTAGTTGTTTATATATGATCTACTTTTTTCTGATAAATTAAATACCCCTTCTTTTTTCAGACTATGCATTATTTCTTGAATATATTTTGAATCCTTACAAGAATCATAAACTAATCTCTCAAAATTACTTGATATTTGAATATCAATACTTGGAGACGTTGTACTCACTACACCTTTAATAGAATGATCGCCTGATCGTAAAGTTCTATCTAAAATATTATTCTCATTTGTTGCTATATTTAGTTTTTTAAACTTTAAACCCATTTTTTTTGATATGTACCCAGCCAAAATATCACCAAAATTGCCAGTTGGCACTGAATAAATTATATTTTCATTATCTTTGATTCTACTAGCTGAGTAAAAATAATATGTGATCTGACACATTATTCTTGCCCAATTAATAGAATTGATGGCGCCTAGATTATTAGATTTCTTGTATTCTTCATCAGAAAATATTTCTTTAATTATATTTTGACAGTCATCAAAATTACCTTTTACTGCAATATTGATGATATTTTCTGAATTAATAGTAGTCATAAATTTTCTTTGTGTTGGAGAAATAAGATTATAAGGATGCAATATAAAAACATTTGATGATTTAATATTTTCAAAACCATATATTGCGGCAGATCCTGTATCTCCCGACGTCGCACCAAGGATGTTAATATGACTATTATCTCTAGTTAAGTAATAATCCATTATTCTAGATATAAACTGCATAGCAATATCTTTGAAGGCATAAGTTGGACCATGAAATAACTCTAATAAATATTCATTATTATTGATTTTTCTTAATGGAGTAATTTCATTGCTGGTAAAGTTTTTATATGAGTAATGTATTATCTCCTTAAGGGTATCTTCAGAAATAGTGTCATCTAAATAAGGCTTAAAAACATTATATGCAATTTCTTGGTAAGACATATCAGAAAATGATTCAATAAGTTTTGAACCAAGTACTGGCCATGAACTAGGTACATATAATCCACCATCTGATGCTAATCCCTCAAAAATTACATCTTTGAAGCCAAGCTCTCTTGCTTTGCCACGAGTACTTTTATAAATCATTGAACTAGATTCAGTCATTATCATTAAAGACGCGAATTAGATTAATCTTACCGCTTATATTATCCAAAGATTCAATTGTATTGATAGAAGAAAGAATAGATTTATATGATACAGAATTCGTAATCATTACTATTGGGATTAATTTATCATCTTTCAGTGGTTCATGTTGTGTAACAGCTTCTATACTAATTTTATGAGATGCAAGAGTAGATGTTACTTCAGCCATTACTCCAGGGACATCATTTGCGAATATTCTCAGATAGTATTGACTGCATATATCATTAATATTCATAACGTTAACTAATTCATCATTGGTGTCTTTTTTAGAATAACGATCCAAATCTTTATGACTAAAATTACAATAGTCTGAAATGTTTGAAACAACTGCTGATGCTGTAGCATCACCTCCAGCTCCATGTCCATACAGAAGTGATGTGCCAAAACGATCTCCTCGTGTACTTACGGCATTCATTACTCCATCAATATTAGATAAAATATTAGTCTGATGTATTAAAACGGGATGTGCTCTGCATTCTATTTGTGAATTAGTTCTTTTTGCTAATGCAATATGCTTTATCTTATAACCGAGCTCTGTTGCATAATCTATATCCATAGTCTCAATAGATTCTATACCTTCGATATGCATGTTTTTATATGGTGATTTAATATTGTATGCAAGCATAGCAAGAATAGATATCTTATGAGCTGCATCAAAACCCCCTATATCAAAAGTAGGGTCAGCTTCTGCATAACCTAATTCTTTTGCATTCTTTAAGGCCTCAGAAAAATCTTTATTATCTGATGACATTTGATCTAAAATATAATTACAAGTTCCATTAACTATGCCACTGATAGATAATATATTTTCATTCAACATATTATGTGTTAAAGAATTTATTATAGGCACTGCACCTGCAACTGCAGCTTCAAAACCAAGGTAGACTTTATTTTTTTTTGATAACTCAAATAACTCATCGCCATGTTCTGCAATTAATGCTTTATTTGCAGTTATAACTGATTTTTTATTTTGAATAGCTTTTTTGACAAGTTGAAGTGCAATTTCACAACCCCCAATTAATTCAATTATTAAATTACAATCCGAATCAATAACACTGAGAATGTCCGAGGAAAATTCAATACTATCATGATTGAATTTTTTTTTATCTATAGATCTGTCAGCGATTATAGCAATCTCTATTTCTTGCCCACAGTTCTTTGATATTAAATCTTGATATTTAATAAAATGATCAACAAAACTTTTACCAACAGTTCCTAATCCACACACAGCTATCTTAAGCATTTATACTCCTATATAATGAGGATATAATATCATTAATATTTATTAATTTCCCGAGATAATGGAACTAGTTGAAGACAAACATAATAGTGACTTTAATATAAAAAAATATATTAATAACACGATCATAATTAATGATAATTCATATTCTGAACCAATAATAATTTTTGACAGAAAAATCTCTAACTTTTCTATAGATAAACCAAATTTAATTAACATCAATGATATTGAGCAGTACCTTGATTCGATTACGTTAGTACTTATCGGTACGGGAGAAAGTACAATCTTGCCTAATCAGGATTTTATAGAGTTAATGTACAAAAAAAATAAAGGGTTAGAGTTTATGAATACTGATTCTGCATGTAAAACACATAATATATTGTTATCTGAAAGTCGCTCGTTTATCTCAATACTTTATCCATAAAGTCAAAATAAGTATTACAAATATTGCTATAACCAATAAGTACTTATTAATAATCTTAAGAATAGATTCTCCATATCGCATACATATAAATGATACGAGGAAAAATCTTGCTGAGCGCCCGATAATTGAAATGATGGTGAATAAGAATATATTATAACTTAGCACTCCTGCACTTATGGTAAATACTTTATAGGGGATGGGCGTGAATGCTGCAATAAACAAAAAGATAATACCATAAGTCTCGAACATTGATTTCGCCTCTAAATATTGACCATATTTATTTAATTGATGAAGATAAGTCTCTATTAAGTCAAATAGATAATAACCTAGACAGTATCCAACTATTCCACCTAATACTGACCAAAAAGAGGCAATGAGTGTAATGCGAATCCAATTATGCTTTCTGGATAATACCATAGGGGCTAATAAAGCATCAGTTGGTATTGGGAAGAAGATAGATTCAGTAAAACTAAGTATTCTTAGATAGATTAAAGATTTTGTTGAGCCACATTTATTTATAACATTAAAAATAAAGTTTTTCATGTATTCTCAACACCTTTAAGCATTGGAACAAATACTACATCCTCAATAATCTTTTTTATAATTCCATTTTTAGTATTCTTTAATTTAGTAAGTTTTTGTTCACCTTTATGCATAAGTGGAAGTACAATTCTTCCTGTAGGTGAGAGCTGATTAATGAGAGTCTCTGGTAAGTCATCAGCAACTGCTGTAATGATAATGGCATCATAGGGAGCATTATTAGGAAAGCCTAAGTGTCCATCTCCAAGAATGAAAGAAATATTCTTAAATCCTAAGTAATTTAATTTCTTTTTTGATTGTTCGTGTAATGTGCTGATTCTCTCAATTGTAGTAACTTTTTTAAAAAGCATAGACAATATAGATGTTTGATAGCCAGATCCTGTTCCAATTTCCAATACATGATTCATGGAATTCGTTTCATGTAATAATTCAGTCATCTTTGCCACCATGTATGGCTGTGATATTGTCTGCTTGAAACCAATTGGTAATGATACATTTTCATATGCTCTACTAGCTAACGCCGTATCAAGAAATAGGTGTCTGGGCATATTTGAAATCAAGTTTAGAACTTCAGAATTTTTAATACCTAACCCCTTAAGTTCATGAATAAGTTTTTCTCTGCTAGATTGTGAAGTTAACCCTGTTCCTTTTATACTATTTATATCCATAAATTATTTTATTTTTTTGTATACTTCGCTGTTAGTCATATCGATTGTGAGAGGTGTAATTGAAATAAACCCTTTCTCAATTGCATAGAAATCATTTCCTACAGTCGAAATACCCTTTCCTACTTTTCCAATGTTAAAATATGTTTTTTTATCTTTCTTTAAAATCGATGCTTTGAGAGGATGCTTTCTTTTGCCAAGTTTTGTAATCTTTAAACCTTTAATTTTAGAAAATGGAAGGTCAGGTATATTTATATTAATTACAGCTTTATGAGCTATTAATTTGGAAAATACGTACTCAATTATATATTTAAGTTTTTGATCAAGATCATCAATATGTTTTGGTTTTTTTGATGCAATTGATATAGCAATAGATCCATATTTGGAGTGTCTTCCTTCAATTGCTGCTCCTACAGTGCCGGAATAAATAACATCATCACCCATGTTAGACCCAATATTGACTCCGCTAAATACAATATCAGGAATTTTTTTCATTATACCTCTTGATGCAATATGAACACAATCAGCAGGAGTGCCATATATTTTATAAAACTTTGTTGATATTTTTTTAATCTGAACAGGGCTATGAACACTTAAGCAGCTGCTGGACGCGCTTATGTCGCGGTGAGGCGCAACTGTAGTAACATTGCCATATTCTTCTAGTACATTTTTAAGAAATTTCAATCCTGACGACTTATAACCATCATCATTAGATAACAAAATATTCACAATTACTCCATATATGGCTATGATTAGTGTACATAATATCTCTTAATACAATATGAAAAAAGATAAAAAAATAAAAGAATTAGATGATTGGCTTAAAAATTCAAATGATGAGGATTTTGCTGACCATGACGTATCGACATTAGATGAATATGATCATGAAATATTTGATTATGATTTTGATCAAATAATACTAATAGATAATAATAAAGGAATTTTTGAGTATAAAAGAAACGGAGTTCAAGACTATGTTCTGAATAAGCTCAAAAGGAAAAACGTATCAGATATTCCAATTGAAATAGACCTTCATGGAGAAACAGTAAAGGATGCAATATTGAAACTTGATGATTTCTTCTCAAATGCATTTGCAGATAAAGCTCAGTTCATAAAGATAATTTGTGGCAAAGGCACAAATAGCACTGATAATATCCCAAAGATTAAAATTACAACTCAAGCATATATTAAAAAATCTTTAATTGTTAACGCAGCTTGCACGGCTAGAGATAAAGATGGTGGTACTGGAGTTATCAAAGTTAAATTGAAAAATTAGATATATCATCCTTTGTCAAATAACGATACTCTCCTTCACTCATATCATCTAACTCTAAAAAAGAATATTTAGTTCTGTGAAGTTTTAAAGTTTTAATTTTCAGAAAATTAAGGGAGTTACGAATCTCTCTATTTTTCCCAGAAGATAATATCACTTTATATATATTGTTATCTAGTTTTTCTATATTTTCAAACTTCCCTATATCATCATCATTGATAGGAACACCTTTGAGCAAATGAATTATATCATTCTTAGTCAAAACCTTATCGGTATGAACTATATATTCCCTTTTAAATGAAAAAGATGGATGCATTAGTGTATTTGCAAGATCGCCATCATTTGTGAATAACAATAAGCCAGTTGTCTCAACATCTAGCCTTCCAACATTAATCCATTTACCATCTACATCAGGGAGACTGTCAAAAACCGTTCTTGTATTGTGCGGATCAGACCTGCTAACAATTTCACCCAAAGGTTTAAAATATTTTATCACTTCAATGTTTTGATAAAGTAAATTATCTACATCAATATCTTTGCCCTTAATACTTAATAAGTCTCCATGTTTCCATTTATCACCAACTTTAGCTATAGAATCATTTACTTTTATATATCCTGACTCTATTAATTTTTCTGCTGATCTTCTTGAGCAGATACCTATTTTGGAAAGAAGTTTTTGAAGTCTATACATCTTGTTAATAATTGATTATATTAATTATTCATGAAAATACTTAACATAGCTATAATTATTGTATCTAATACAAGAACACATGAGACTGACAAGTCTGGTAAAAAACTATCTGAAATGATTTCTAATGAGGGTCATGTAATTGTAGCCAAAGAAATTGTTAAGGATGATATCTATGCTATAAGAAAAGTCGCCTCTGAATTTATTTTAAATAAAGAAATTGATTCTATCATCTTAAGCGGTGGAACAGGTATTACAGGTTCAGATGGAACACCGGAGGCTATAGAACCTCTACTTGATAAAATAATAGATGGATTTGGAGAATTATTTAGGCTTAAATCATTCGAAAAGATAAAAACATCGTCATTACAGTCTAGAGCCCTTGCAGGTGTTGCTAATAAAACTTTCATATTTGTATTACCTGGATCAATAGATGCATGTAAAACAGCGTGGAATGAAATAATTTGCCATCAACTCAATAGTGAAACAAAGCCATGTAATTTAGTTATGTTAATGCCTAGACTAAAAGAATAACTAAATGCTCTCAACGTCTGATATTTCAGGTAAATCAGATAATTTATTTTTATTGAAATAATCAAGAAATTTGGGAGTCGTACCAAATAATTCAGGTTTTCCTGGTGATTCTTTATGTCCAACAATCTTTATCCATTCTAACTCTAACAAAGTCCTTATGATGTTTGTGCTTACAGCAATTCCTCTTATCTCTTCTATATCTCCTCTCGTTACAGGTTGTTTGTAAGCAATAATTGCAGTTGTCTCTAAAAAAGCTTTAGAAAATTTATTCATACCTTTATCTTTCAGTTTAGATATATAAGCATCTAACCCGTCTTTTGCTTGAAATCTAAACCCACTAGCAACCTGACAGATATGAATTGCTTTATTTGAATAGTCATGATTAAGTTCATCAATAGCAACACTAATTTGTTTTTTATTTAGATTTTTATCATCTAAGATTTTGACAATTTGAGATATCGATAATGGATCATCACTTACAAGTAATAAACATTCGATTATATTTTTGAGTGAATATTTCATTTTTTAAGACCTATATAAATTCTTGACATTGGTTCGTTTTGAATCACATCAATCAAAGACTCTTTAACAAGCTCCAGAAGAGCAAGAAATGTTACTATAACGCCTAATCTACCCTCTTGGAGATTAAATAATTCGACAAATTCAATATTTTCATGACCTTTTAGTTTAGATAGCATTGAGGACATTCTTTCTCGAACTGATAATGTTTCAGATAATATATTATGTGTAGATAATATCTCTGCTCGTCTAAGCACATCCATCAAAGCAAGTTTCAGTTGCTCAATTTTTATATCAGGTATGTCCATAGTATTTCTTTTCTTTGTTTCAATAGCATTTGATACAACATAAAAGTCCCGATAATTTCTAGGGAGATTTTCAATTAGCTCAGATGCATTCTTATATTTCTGATACTCCAATAAACGTTTAATAAGATTTGCACGAGGATCTTCTTCATCCTCAACTTCCGTTTCAACAGGTAATAAAAGCTTTGACTTAATTTCTGTCAAAGTTGAAGCCATGACTAAATAATCAGCAGCTAATTCGAAATGCATTTCCTCCATTAGTGAGATATAACTCATATACTGTTCGGTAATCGGGAATATAGGCAAATCGGTTATATCAATATTTTGCTTTTTAATAAGATATAAAAGTAAATCTAGTGGGCCTTCAAAGTCCTCTAAAATAATGCGCAAATGCTCTGGCGGTATGAATAAATCCTCAGGAATATCAGAAATGGCCTTACCGTTATATATAGCAGTAATTTCAGTCAAAATTAAATCCCATAGCGCTGTTAAGCTCTAAGATCGTTTTATTGGCTCTTTCACGAGCCTTTAATGAGCCATGTTTTAGAGTCTCTTGTAAATATTTTTTATCATTCATTATCTTTTTGATCTCCTTTGATATGGGCTCAATCAAATTTATTACAACTTCTTTTAACTCATTTTTAAAAGATGAAATTTCTTTATTTGCAAAAAGGGTGATTATTTTATCTTTTTCAACGTTAGATATTGAACTATAAATTGTAATTAGATTATTAATTTCGGGTCTATTAGCAAGTTGATCAGAAGAAGTTGGCATCGCAAGCGAATCAGATTTTGCTTTATTAATTTTTGCTGAAATTTCATCATTTGAATCTGTCAGAAGTATTCGTGAATACTTAGAGATATCGGACTTACTCATTTTATTGTTAGCATCGCGAAGACTCATGATTCTAGGTGCAGCTTTATTTATAATAGGTTCTGGTAATTTGAAAAATGTTTTTTTGTAATCTGTGTTAAATTTATGTGCAATATCTCTTGTCAATTCAAGATGTTGTTTCTGATCATCACCGACAGGAACTTTATCAGCATGATAAAGAAGAATATCTGCTGCCATCAACACTGGATATGCATATAATCCCAGTGATGCATTATCACGATTTTTTCCTGCCTTATCTTTAAACTGTGTCATTCTGTTTAACCAACCAACCCTAGCAGTGCAACTGAGGTACCAAGATAAGACGCTATGTTCTCTTACAGCTGATTGATTAAAGAGAATGCATTTTTTAGGATCCAAGCCACAAGCTAGAAATATTGATAAGACGCTATAAACATTTTGTTTTAATTCTTCTGGATCTTGGAAGACAGTTATAGCATGTTGGTCTACTATACAAAAAATAGAATCAGCATCATCTTGAAAATTAAGAAATTGTTTTATGGCTCCGAGGTAATTTCCTAAGTGAATATCACCTGTAGGTTGTACGCCTGAGAAAACTGTATCTTTAGACATATAATGAGTAATTCATATAAGATCATTTTAACATAATGTTCTAATTTAGATACTGTATAAATTTTTTTAAATTTTATATACTACGTTTATGACTGAAGAGAGAATTAGAATGATTGAAGAGGGATTGGCCCTATTAAACCCTTTGAGAATTGAAATAGAAGACGAAGGTCATCTTCATGTAGGTCACGCAGGAGCTAAATCCGGCGGACATTTCAAATTATATATTGTATCTCAGTCTTTTAATAACATGACCCAAATAAACAGACATAAGTTAATATATAAGACATTATCAGAATTATTGAAAACAGAAATTCATGCCCTGTCTATAAATGCAAAATCTCCTGAAGAGTTATAAATCTAGTTTAAGCACATACGCATCTTCTCGACTATTTTCAGATTCATAGTAATTAGTTCTTGTGCCAATTATTTGAAAGTCTAATTTTTTATATAAAGACTGGGCTTCAATATTACTTATTCTTACCTCTAATATTATATTTTCAGAATTTCTAAGGCGAGCTTCGCTGATTATTAGTTCGATAAGAGATTTTCCGATACCTTTTTTTCTAAAATTTTTTTTAACTGTAAGATTTAATATATGTGTTTCTGGATATGTAATTTTAGCTATTACATAACCAACAAGATTCTCATTAAAAAAAACCGCAAATGAATCATACTTATATAATATACAATCTCTTATTATTTCTTTAGTCCATGGAAAACTGTATGATTCAAGCTCGAGATCATAAACTTTATTCAAATCTTTTATATTCATAGGAATAAAATTATACAAATCTGATTTTCTAACTGACATTTATATTTTCTCTCATAAATATTAGATCTTCCCAAACTTTCCTCTTTTCATTAGGACTTCTTAAAAGATAAGCTGGATGATAAAAAACAAGTGTTGGTATATTAGTATTCTTATAAGAATGAATTTTTTGCCTTAATGATGCCATAGGTTCAGAAGAATTAAGTATTCTCTCGGCCGCAACTTTTCCAAGTAAAATGATCACTTTTGGAGATATCAATTCAATTTGTTGATCTAAATAACTTGCACAAGATTTAATTTCTTCATTACTAGGATTTCTGTTTTCAGGTGGACGACATTTAACTGTATTCGTAATGTATACATCATCTCTAGTAAGTTTGATAGATAGAAGGATTTCTGTTAAGAGTTTCCCTGCTCTTCCAACAAAAGGTTCTGCTGTTAAATCCTCTTCTTTTCCTGGTGCCTCACCAATAATTAATATTTTAGAATTATTATTGCCTTTGCCAAATACAACCTTATTTCTGGTTTTTGCTAATATACATTTTTGACAATTATCAGCATCTAGTTTTAAATCTTCAAAACAAAATATATTTTTCCCTATAACATCATCATTAAGCCAAGATACATCTATATTCATAAGACTTAATAGCTCTTTT
Source organism: uncultured Gammaproteobacteria bacterium (assembly GCA_902559355.1). Taxonomy (GTDB): domain Bacteria; phylum Pseudomonadota; class Gammaproteobacteria; genus CACLCV01. The sequence continues at coordinate 128,036 of CACEHM010000003.1, read as the reverse complement.
TTCCTAGACATTAAATACCTGATAGTTTTTTTGATTCAAGATTTGGATTATGATAAATCTTGTTTATAGCATTTAGATAAGCCAAGACTGAAGCTTTAACAATATCAGTGTCTGCGCCATGTCCATTCACTATGACCTCACCTTTAAGAACCCTTACTGTTACTTCTCCTTGTGCATCTGTTCCTGATGTAATGTTATTTACAGAATAAAGCTTTAAATCAATATTTAAATCTATTAGATTGTTAATAGCATTGAATGCAGCATCAACAGCTCCATCACCTTCTGCAGATGAGTCTAGTTCTTTGCCCTTAATATCCAGTGTAACTTTCGCATAAGGCTTTTTAGAGGAATCACATACTACTGACATGGATATTAATTGAATATCATCACCTGATAGTTGAACATTATTAGATAATTGAATAATATCCTCGTCATATATTTCATGCTTCTTATCAGCTAATTCCTTGAATCTTGAAAAGAGATCATTAAATGACTCTTCAGATTCATACTTTAGATTTAACTGCTCCATTTTTTGCTTGAGAGCGTTTCTTCCTGAGTGTTTTCCTAAAACCAATGAATTGCTAACAAGACCAACATCTTCGGCTCTCATAATTTCATAAGTTTCTCTGGACTTAATAATGCCATCTTGATGAATACCAGATTCATGAGCAAAAGCATTTTTACCAACTATGGCTTTATTAGGTTGAACTGGAAATCCTGTAATGCTTGAAACTAGTCTAGAACAATTCATAATTTTTTTTGTATTTATTCTTGTATCGCATGAAAATATATCTCGTCTAGTTTTCACGGTCATTACTATTTCCTCTAAAGCTGCATTTCCTGCTCTTTCACCTAGGCCATTAATCGTACACTCTACTTGTCTAGCACCGTGAAGAACAGATGATAGCGAATTTGATACTGCTAGTCCCAAATCATTATGACAATGAACTGAAAATATTGCTTTATTAGCATTAGGTACATTTGAAATTATTTTTTCTATCAATTCACCAAATTGGTGTGGCATATTATAACCAACCGTATCAGGGATATTTATGGTTGTTGCGCCAGCATTAATTACTTGCTCTATGATCTCACATAGAAAATTGAAATCTGATCTGCCCGCATCTTCTGGGGAAAACTCTACATCTTCAGCATTATCCCTAGCAATGGTAACAGCATTAACTGCATTTTTAATGACCTGCTCAGGAGTCATTTTTAACTTCATTTCCATGTGTATAGGAGATGTAGCAATGAATGTATGAATTCTTGAAAGTTTTGCATTTTTCAGAGCATCAGCTGCTCTTAAAATATCTTTTTCCAAAGCTCTAGCTAAAGCACAAATCCTTGATGTTTTAATACTATCCGCAATTTCTTTGACTGCAGTGAAATCTCCTTTGCTAGCGATTGGAAATCCGGCCTCTATAACATCGACATTAAGATCATTTAGTGCATTAGCAATTTGTATTTTCTCTTGAATGTCCATAGATGCGCCAGGACTCTGCTCACCATCCCTTAGGGTTGTATCAAAAATTATTAAGTTATCAGTACCAGCCATATCAATGAAATCCTACGCTATATATGTATAGTGAGCATTATAACCTAACAGATAGCAGGAAGTAGTGAAAATATATTAAACTTTACAGAACTTATCGTTTATCTTTTATAGATATATCATTGGGATTCAATTTACTCCTTTTAAATCTCCGAAAAAAATATAACCCGGGACCTGAGAGACCATAGAATAAAAAGAAAATAAATAATACTTTTGGTGGATCAAATGATATAAAAGAAATGGCTAATGATATTAAAAAAAGCATAATATAAGGAATCTTTTGTCTAAAGTTAATGTCTTTGAAACTCATATAAGCAATATTACTTACCATTAGAATTGATAGTGAAACAATCAAAATAACTGTCAACGTGACGTATGATTGAATATCGACTCCTAAGTCTTGCATCAACCATACATAACAAATTAAAATTGCTGCTGCGGCTGGACTAGCTAAACCCATAAAATACTTTTTATCAGTAGTTTGATTTCTTGAGTTAAATCTAGCTAATCTTATAGCTGTTGAAGCGATATAAATAAAACATGCAATATAGGATATTTTAGCAAGATAACCAGAAGTAAACATGGATAAACTTGAAAGATAAATAAGTAATGCTGGTGCAACTCCAAAACATAACATATCAGATAAGCTATCAAAGTATTCACCAAATGATGTTTGTGTATTTGTCATCCTTGCCACTCTGCCATCAAGGCCATCGAGAATCATTGCAAACAAAATATATATAGCAGCTAATATATAGTTTCCGCCAATAGCTGTGATAATTGAATAGAAACCGCAAAATAAAGCCCCTGATGTCACAAGGTTTGGCAGCAGATATACTCCAGGTAGTTTATTTCTTTTCTTTCTCAATTATTTATCACCAACTAGCTTATCGCCATCCATCCATGACATCATGCTTCTTAATTTTTTTCCTGTACTTTCAATGAGATGTTCAGAGCCCTCTTTTCTTAAACGGTTGAATTCTGGTGAACCAGCTTTTATTTCATTTACAAAGTCATTAGCAAACTTACCATTTTGAACATCTGCTAAGACTAATTTCATTTTTTCTTTAACATGGTCGTCAATCAAAAATGGTCCTTTTGTTAAGTCACCATATTCAGCAGTATTAGATATAGAGTATCTCATATCTGTCATCCCACCTTCATACATTAAATCTACGATAAGTTTAAGTTCATTCAAACATTCAAAATATGCCATTTCAGGTGCATAACCTGCATCAACAAGTGTTTCAAAACCGGCCTTGACTAATGCAGTAACTCCGCCACACAAAACGGCTTGTTCACCAAATAAATCAGTTTCTGTTTCTTCTTTGAAGTTTGTTTCGATAATACCAGCACGACCTCCTCCAATAGCAGAAGCGTATGAAAGCGCGATATCTTTTGCATTACCTGATGCATCATTCTGAATTGCTATTAATGTAGGTACACCTTTCCCATTAACATATGTTGAACGTACGAGATGACCAGGGCTTTTTGGAGCGATCATAAAAATATCATGATTATCTTGTGGCTTGATTTGTCCATAATGAATATTAAATCCATGAGCAAATGCTATTGCAGCCGAGGGTTTGAGGTTTTGTTCTATACTTTCTTTATACAAGTCAGCCTGATACTCATCAGGTGCAAGAATCATCACTACATCTGCTCCAGATACTGCATCTGATATGTTTTTAACTTCTAGGCCAGCTTCCTCAGCTTTTGATGCACTAGATGAACCTTCTCTAAGACCAACGACAACCTTTGCTCCTGAATCTTTTAAATTCATTGCATGTGCATGTCCTTGAGAGCCAAAACCAATTATAGATACATTAAGATTATTAATAACATCTAAATTTGCATCTTTATCATAATATACTTTCACTACCCTTCTCCTATTTTTTAATTTCTAATGACTCAGATCCTCTACTGATTCCAAGAGCGCCTGATCTAACCTGTTCAATAATTTTAATTTTTCCTAAAGAATCAATGAATGCTAAAATTTTTTCAGACGGACCAGTAAGCTCGATAGTATATGTTGTATCTGTAACATCAATAATCCTTGCTCTAAATATATCAGTTAATCTTTTTAGCTCATCTCTTTGCTTTAAAGTTGATTTAACTTTTAAAAGAAGCATCTCTCTTTCAATATGAGTCTCATCTGTTAAGTCTTTTACGTTAATAACATCAACTAGTTTATAAAGTTGCTTCATTAGTTGTGATGCTTTGGCTTCATTGCAATATGTTACAAGAGTCATTCGTGAAATTGAATCATCTGATGTTGGCGCAACACTTAAGCAGTGAATATTGTAACCTCGAGCGGAGAATAACCCTGCGATTCTTGATAACGAGCCAAATTCATTTTCTACAAGAATTGATATGATATGTCGCTTATCAGTAGTCATGCTAATTCGATATCTTCATTTGCAGAGGGTGCTAAATGCATCTCGTGATGTCCTTTACCACTCATTATCATTGGATAAACATTTTCGGTTTCATCGGTAATAACGTCTACAAATACTAATCTATTCTTGAGGCTAAGAGCATGAGTTAGATCTTTTTCTAAATCTTTTGGCTTATCTATTACCATGCCGATGTGACCAAAGCTTTCAGCAAGTTGTGCAAAGTTTGGAATAGCATCCATATATGACATTGCATACCTACCCTCGTAAAAAAACTCTTGCCATTGTCTAACCATACCCATATATCTATTGTTCAAAGTTATAATTTTAATAGGTAATCCATATTGTAAGCATGTAGATAGCTCTTGTATACACATAAGAATACTAGCTTCACCAGTTACACAAAGAACTTGTTCTCTAGGATAAGCTAATTGTGCACCTATAGCTGCTGGTAGGCCAAAACCCATTGTTCCTAATCCCCCCGAATTAATCCATCTATTAGGTTTATCAAATTTATAATATTGAGCAACCCACATTTGATGTTGTCCTACATCAGAAGTCACAAATGACTTTCCTTTTGTAATCTTATGAAGAGTCTCAATTACAGATTGAGGCTTGATCACTTTAGTGGATTTTTTATAAGATAGACATTTCTTTTTTTGCCATGAATTTATTTTTCTCCACCATTTACTCAAAGCATCTTTATTAATGTCTTTTTTAAAGTGTTTTGTATGATCTAAAAGTTTTTTCAAAATCTGTTTAGTGTCACCTATTAAGGAATGATCTACTTCAATAATTTTTGAAATTGATGATGGATCAATATCAATATGAATTATCTTTGCTTTTGGGCAAAATTGATTAGTATCACCTGTTACCCTATCATCAAATCTAGCGCCAATAGCGAGCAGGACATCACAGTCATGCATTGCCATATTAGCTTCATATGTTCCATGCATTCCAAGCATACCTAAAAATTGTTTATCCGATGACGGGTATGCTCCTAATCCCATCAACGTATTAGTTATAGGAAAATTAAGGTGTTTAGTTAATTTAACTAGATTATTACTTGCTTTGCCGAGAATCACTCCGCCTCCAGCGTATATCATAGGTTTTTTTGCAGAACAGATTAGCTTTGCAGCCTCTTTTATTTTTTCATCAGATTCTGATTTTTTAATATTGTAAGATCTAATTTTTATGTTTTTCTTATATTCAAAATTAATTTTTACTTTTGGGTCCGTTAAGTCTTTTGGAATATCTATTATTACTGGACCAGGCCTTCCAGTCGTTGAAATTATAAAAGCTTTTCTAAATGTTTCTGCAATTGACTCTCGATCATTAATAAGAAAGTTATGTTTACATATTGGCCTTGTAATACCTGTGGCATCAGCCTCTTGGAAGGCATCACTCCCAACATATTGTCTTGATACTTGTCCAGAGATTACAATCATAGGAATAGAATCCATATGTGCAGTTGCAATTCCTGTAACACAATTTGTTATACCAGGGCCTGAAGTGACTAAGACAACTCCGGGTTTGTTACATGCTCTTGCATATCCATCTGCAGCATGTGTTGCGCCTTGTTCGTGCCTAACCAAAACATGTTTAATTTTTTCAGCTGCAAATAATGCATCATAAATATGTAGGACAGCTCCACCAGGATAACCAAAAATATATTCTACTCCCTCTTTTTTAAGAGATTCAATAATTATTTCTGATCCGCTAAGTTTCATTCCCTGTCTCTTTAAATAGTTATTTAATTCTTTTTTATCATAAAGAAGAATTTATTATCTTTTTCTTCTGATGAAAGTATTTCATTACCAGTTTGAGTTGCAAAAGATTCAAAATCCATTACTGCGCCTGGATCTGTTGAAATCACATGGAGTACTTGTCCAGCATCCATAGTATTTATCTCTTTTTTAGCTTTAATAATTGGAAGTGGACAATTAAGGCCACTTGTATCAAGTTCTTTATCAAAATCGCTCATTATCTATTACCTCTTGCGTTATAATTATATATAGAGAACTATATTAGTACATTTGGATAATTTAATATAGAAAAACATACATTGCGAACTAATAAATGTCTAAATATTTAATAGGTATAATCATGGTACTCTGCATGGGGAGTGCGACAGCACATGAAGATATTCCTGCACCCAATCTTGGTGACACATTAAATAGAACAATAACGCTCTACGATGAGGAGAGAATAGGAAGAAATATTTACAAAAACCTTCAAAAAAATAACTATATTATTGATGATTTTCTAGTCAATGACTACATCACATATCTAGGAAATAGATTAAGCAGGAATATATCAATGGAAAGGGACTATTCCTTTTTTATAACAAAATCTAATGCTGTAAATGCATTTGCTGTTCCTGGAGGTTTTATGGGCTTTAATGCTGGCTTATTTATCCTTACTCAAAATGAAGCTCAACTTGCAGGAGTTGTTGCACATGAACTAGGACATGTGGTTCTTCGTCATAGTGCAGAAATGATGGCAAGTAGTAATGTCAATTCAATTCCAATGTGGATTGGAATCTTTGCAGGACTTCTTGCAGGAGAGACAGAAGCGAGTATAGCTTCTATTCAATCAGGTATAGGTTTCTCAGTTCAAAAAAACATTAATCTTGTTAGAGAAAATGAAATTGAATCTGATAACTTTGCAGTAATGTTAATGAATAAAAGTAATTATGATCTAAACGAGATGGCAAACTTTTTCCTTTTAATGCAAGGAGACTCAAACAACCAAGAAAATTTAAATGAATACTTTATGACTCATCCACTTTATAAAAACAGAATTAGTACTATTAAAAAAAGAGCTCGTGAACAAGTTAATCCTATAAAAAATAGTACTGATGATTATTTTTATGTAAGAAATATTCTAGAAAGTAAAATGAGAATAATGAAGAATATGAAATATAAATTTTCAGATGATCCAATACAAAATCATCGCTATGCATTGAGTTTAGTCAATAGTGGTAAATACACTGAGGCTAGAAAAATTCTCAGTCAAAGTTTCAGTAAGGATCGTTTCAATATTTATCTAGCATCATTGATGTCAGAGATATTATGGCTTGAGGGCAAAAAATCTGAGTCAAAAGAAATTTTAAAAAAAATACTAAGTATTTATCCAAATAACAACGCTATAAGTCACCAATTATTTTTTTTCAATATTAAAGATCAGGTAAATCTAGAACAAAGCATCTCCGGAATTGAATACCTGATGAAATATAACTCTTATAATCCTCAAGCATATAAGATACTTGCTGAGGCTTATAGTAAAACAAACAGATTTTATAAATCAAAACTAGCTCTAATAAATTATTATAATCTCAAAGGTAATATACCCATGGCATTTAAGGTAATAGATGATGGTAATAGTTCAGATAAGCTTACTGAGTATGAAAAAGGATACCTTAAAAAGCTAAAAAACAGTATCTTATGTACAACTAATCCGCCCTTAGAGCCTATATTTGGCAATAAAACCTGTAATTAAAAAATGTTTTAATAAAATTGATTCATCTATATAATGGAGCCATGAAATATATAGTAGAATTTCTCTTAATTATTGTACTGGTTTTACCAAGCTTATCTTATGCAGACAACATTGCAGAAGGTAAAAGTCTTACATTCGACAGGAAGAAAGGTAACTGTTTAGCCTGTCATATGATAGATGACGGAGAACTTGCTGGCAATAATGGTCCTCCTCTCCTTGCGATGAAAGCGAGATTTCCAGACAGAGAGGTTCTATTTCAACAAATCTGGGATCCTACAGAGAGTAATCCGTATTCTTTCATGCCACCATTTGGAAAACACGGTGCTCTAACTAGAACTGAAATTAATAAGATAATGGACTATCTGTATACATTGTGAGGAAAAAATGAAAAGACGAAACTTCATAAAAAATAGTATGCTGTTTGCAGGGATACTAACAACCTTGCCATCGGTATTATTTGCAAAAAAATCTTATGCCGCTTGGCCAAAAACATCATTTGATATTAAAGACCTTACAGATTCTGTAAAAAGTGTTTATGGTCATAATAATTTAGAAGAATCTTCAAAGGTTAAGTTAAAAGCCCCATCTATTGCTGAAAATGGTGCTATTGTTCCGATAAATGTATCTACAAGCCTAGAAAATGTAGATTCAATAATGATATTTGTTGAGAATAATCCTCAGCCTTTATCAAGTGGATATCAACTTACTCAACTAGCAGAGCCGTCTATTGGTACGAGACTAAAAATGGGTAAAACATCAAATGTAATGGCTGCTGTAAAAAGTGGAGATAAAGTCTATACATCTACACAAGAAGTAAAAGTAACAATCGGAGGCTGTGGAGGTTAATCATGAGTACTATTAAAATGAGATCAAAAGAATCGAATGGCGTTGTGACCGTAAAAGCTCTTATTAAACATCCAATGGAGACTGGTCAACGTAAAAATAAAAAGACAGGCGATATGATACCTGCGCATTACATACAAGAAGTTCATAGTAAAGCCAATGGAAAGGATGTAATAACTATACATTGGGGCCCTGCTGTTTCAAAGAATCCATATCTTACCTTTAAATATAAAGGAAACAAAGGAGATGATGTTGAAATTTCATGGGTTGATAATCAGGGTAATAAAGATACAAAAATAGGTAAGGTAAAGTAGTAATGTTTAGAAAAATTCTTGCTGTCATTTTGCTTCTACCAGCTTTATCGGTATTAGCTAGTCCAGAGAAGGATTTTGATAAATTCGTTAGTTATTTCAAAGATAGGTTTCCTAATACGCCATATGAAGATTATAAAAATGGTGTTTATTCTATTGATGCTTCAGCAAGAGAGCAATGGGAGGCCATGGAAGAATTTCCACCATACGAACTTAATGTAGATAGAGGCGAGGAGCTATTCAATAAGCCATTCAAAAATGGAAATACATATGGATCATGTTTCGAAAATGGCGGATTAGGAATAAGACAAAATTACCCATTTTTTGATACCGATCGTAACAAGGTAATTACACTTGAAGGTGCGCTGAATGATTGCCGTGTGAAAAATGGTGAAAAACCACTCAGCTATTTCAAAGGCAAGGAGCTAGCTCATGTATCTGCTTACATGGCTTATACGTCCAGAGGTAATGTCTTTAATGTTCAAATACCTAATACTGAAGGAGCTCTAAATGCTTATGAAGATGGAAAAAGGCTATATTTCACTAAGAAAGGTCAGCTCAACTTTTCATGTGCAGATTGTCATGTATATCAGACAGGTACCAAATTAAGAGCTGATATTCCAAGTCCAGCTATTGGACATCCTACTCATTTTCCAGTCTATCGCTCTGGCATGGGCAGACTAGTGACACTTCATGAAAGATTTGCAGGTTGTTTAAATCGTATAAGAGCGAAAAGCTTCAAAGGCGGGAGTGATGAATTAAATAATTTAGAATTTTTCACTACATTTATGAGCAATGGCCTAGAAGTTAATGGACCTGGCTCTAGAAAATAAATTCAAATAAGCTATACTCATTTCATGACTAAGATTAATGTTTCTAAGTTCATAGCAGTAACTGCTGGTCTAATACTGCTCTCCTCATGCGCCAATATGCAAGCCATGATTGAAAATCAAGTACAAGAAGAAAAAGAGATTTCTGTTGATCAAAAGCTTCAGGTATCAATACCTATCCCAGATAACTCAAAATATCTCACGAACAAGACTGTCATATTTGGTGAAGGTAATAAGTTTTCTGGAATACTGTATCTACAACATGATCAATCTGCAGATGACATTGCAAGCTTTTATAGAAAGAATATGATTGCTGATGGATGGTCAGAAATCGGTATAGTGAGATCACAGTTTATTCTTGTCAACTTTGAAAAGGAGAATAGATTTGCAACAATCAAAGTGATTAGAACAATGTTCGAAAAATCTGACTCAGAAATTACCATAGGACCTAAATCCTCAACACAACTAGAAAAAAGTTTAGATATAGATAGCGGAAGTGTATCTGATGAACCTTTTATTGTTGAATAACCGTCTATTCAATAATTATATCTATTACATCCTCTAAGTATAAGTCTCTAAAAAAATGTCCACCACCCTCGAGAATAACTGTTCTAACATTTGATTTATTAATTTCTCCATAACTTTTATAACTATCTAATAATATTTCATCTTCTGTTCCAGAAAATATAGTTATGGGAGATTTACTGTTATCTATTAAATCAAAAATATTAAATGAAAATGGGTATGTTGATTTATTTTTAGAAAAGTCCAAATATGATTTGAATGTTTTAGATGAAACAATGACATTTTCACAAAATAGAAAGTTAATTCTCCTATATCTATCTGCTAAATTATAATTCTCATTACTATTAATAATAAGATCATATGGAATACCTAATTCTTCTTCATAATATGCTTTAGTTCCTTTGTATGTATCAATAACTGGGGCTAGAAGGTAGCTTTTTATTTTCTTATTATCAATTATTGATAAGGCCTGCATGACATTTAACCCACCTCTTGAATGACCAATAAAATTTATTTGGTTATATCCTTTTTTAATTAAGTAATTGTACCAGGTAATTATTTCTTCGACTGATTCATGCTCATTGTGATTATGGTTAATATCACAAGCTAAAAAATCATCATGTCTATTACTAAACCCATAGCTTAGGTTTATCGATAAAATATCATGACCTTCCTCAAATAATCTAGAAGAAAGAGTTTGAATTATCTCCATCCCTTTATGAGCTCTCGTTCCATGTACTATTAAAAAAGCAGAGGTATTTTGATTCGAGCTTGAAAGTTCCCCATTAAGCTTAATATTGTTTTTACTTGATATCGTGACTTGTTTTCCAGCAGCAAAGGATAGGCTAGTAATAATACAAAAAAGAGTTAAGGTGAAAAAATAGATAGCTAATTTAGGGCGTACAGGATTCGAACCTGTGACAAATGGCTTAAAAGGCCACTGCTCTACCAACTGAGCTAACGCCCCAAATTTATTAAATCTTCTCAAGAGTTCTTAGTTTTCCTGGTAATACTTTTAAATCTATTAAAGCATTTTTAAGAAGTTCTATGAAACTGCTTTCCTCATATACTGCTTTATAATACTCGATTTTCATCATTAATGAAGCTCCAAATATTATTGAGAGTAATGTTATAATTGATCCTATAGCAAGAGTTGAAACTCCGGATACACCTTGTCCTATCGTGCAACCAAGGGATAATACACCTCCGATTCCAATGAGAACTGCTCCAATAAAATGTCTAAAGAAGTCATGTTTATTGACAAACCATTCTATTCTAAGATTATTACTGATTAATGAGTATACGAAAGAGCCTACTATAGTTGAAATTAATGCTGTTACACCAAAGGTAAGATAAAAATTATCGAAGACGCTAGAGGTATATATTAGTACCTCTCCCATTGGATTTATAAAGGTGAATGATTGAACTCCTACTGATGGGTAAGGAGTGTCTAAAAAATCATTATTTTCAATCCATGCTTGCCCGAGTTCACCGCCTGATATGAGCCATGCAAAAGTAACTACCAAGCCTACAACGACACCTGATAATATATTATCTGATGACAAGCTTGTGTATGAAGAAAAAATATATTTCAACAAAAAAACACAAATTAATAATGGTATAAATATTGTTATTAATATGTTTCCAGCATCTATATTAGTTAATGAAGAAAAAATTGTTTGAACAGATTGGTCTGGTATGCCAAGCTTCGCTAAATCTGGGCTTATTGGACTCATCCAGCTATGAAAAATTAGTCCATAAAAATCGGTCCTGGTCATCAACAATGCCATTAATCCTGCAATAAGTAATACAAAGATAGATTTAAGGTTGCCCCCTCCAATTCTAATTAGTATTTTATTTCCACACCCACTGGCAAGAGTCATTCCTATGCCAAACATTATGCCACCAATTATATACCGCGGCCAGAAAAGGACAGAATTTCTATAAGGTATTCTAGATTCACTTACATCAACTATGCCTAAGTATTCGAGTGAAGTAACACCCACAATTGCAGTTGTTATGGCCAACAACCAAGCTTTGAGTCTTGATGAGTCTCCTATATTAACTAAGTCTGATACCGCACCCATGGTACAGAAATTAGTTTTATTCACAACGTATCCAAGAATAAACCCTAATATCGATGTATAGATTAAAAGTGTGGTTGTTATATCCATAGTATTACAAAGACACAGTTTATATATTTTTTATAATTTTTCAATTTTTATATCTAGTAGGATCTTCTAGTCCTGCTAGTAAAAATCCTTCTTTCCTCAGCTTACAAGCATCACAATGTCCACAAGCATTTCCCTCTCTGTCCAATTGATAACATGATACAGTTTGTGAGTAGTCAATGCCCATATTGTGTCCATATTTTATTATGTCCTTTTTAGACATGTTTATTAAAGGTGTATTAATTTCAAGTTGCTTTCCATCAACTCCAGTTTTAGTGCCCAAGTTAATTGTCTTTTTAAATGAATCAATAAAGTCTGGGCGACAATCAGGATATCCAGAATAGTCAATTTGATTAACGCCAATGAAAATTTGATCAATAGACATTTTTTCAGCATATGCAGCTGCAATAGATAAAAAAATTGTATTCCTTGCTGGTACATATGTAACAGGGATTCCGGGATTCATTTCTGTTGGAACATTTATTTCTTTGTCTGTGAGTGCAGAGCCACCAATTTGAGTAAGATCTATTTTAAAAATATGTCCTTTTAAATTTATTATTTTAAGATATTTCTGGCTCGATTCTATTTCATAGCTATGGCGTTGACTATAGTCAATGGTTAGAGGTATGCAAGTATATCCTTTTGAAATTGCGTGGTGCAAAACAGTTGTTGAATCAAGACCACCAGAGAAAAGCACTAAGGCTTTTTTATTTTCCATTAACTTCACCCCATATTGTTTTGTGAAGTTGTGTCTGCAATCTAACATTAAGGGAGTTTTTGAGTATTAAGTCTGCAAGTTCAGATAATGGCATTTGATTATATGAAGGTGAAAATACAATAGGACAGATTGAAGAAAGATTATTTATTTTTATATAATCAACGGCCCATTCAAAATCTTTTTGATTACAAATAACAAATTTTAGTTCATCAGATTTCTTAAGTTTAGAATAATTAGAAATTAAATTTTTATCTGATTCCCGTGATCCAGGAGTTTTAATATCTAAAATAATTGAAACCCTTGAATCTACATCCTCGATAGTAATGGCGTTGCTAGTTTCTAATGATACAGAATAATTTAAATCACATAGTTCTTTCATAAGGCTTTGAACATTTTTTTGAGAGAGCGGTTCACCGCCCGTGATTGTAATATACTTTGTAGTATCTCTATTAAGCTTAGATAAGATTTCTTCAAATGACATTTTAGATCCAGCATTAAATGCATAACCTGTATCACAGTAAGCACATCTTAATGGACATCCTGTTAATCTTATGAAATATGTTGGTAAACCAGATCTAGATGTTTCACCTTGTATAGAATAAAATATTTCATTGATTATTAAGCTCTTCATTCTAGATACTATATAGCTTTAATTTCTTCAGGGGAATCAATACTAGTAATTCCATGGCACAGTGCTACGCCTAGAGCATCTGATGCGTCAATTTCTAGTTTTCTTCGTATACGTAGTTTTCTCTTAACAAATTTCTGAAGTTCATCTTTATCTGCTGCGCCATTACCAGTTATTATCATTTTGACTCTTCTTGGACTATATTCATAAATAGATCTGTCATCACCGCAACACGCAGATAGTGCAGCACCTCTAGCTTGACCAAGTTTAATTGCCGTTCCTGCATTCACGCTAAAAAAAACTGACTCCAATGCAACCTCATCTGGTTTATATATTTCAATTAAACGTTTTGTATTTTTATGTATTAAGGACAACTTAGTTGTATAAAGATTTTTGAGTCCAGTTTTTATTATTTCATGGTGAATATAAGATAAACTATTATTCTCTAAATTAATAATTCCATAGCCTGTAATATTAGTTCCTGGATCAATACCTAATATGACTGACATATTAATTATAGAATATTGATGTTTGTATAAATATTTTGAACATCATCTAATTCCTCAAGGTTTTCAGTAAATAGTTCTACTTGTTCTATGTCGGTTTCATCAATATCACACATTGTCATAGGTTCTAAAATTATTTCTTCATCTTTTGTTTGAAGTGATTTCTCTTCGAAGAAGGATTTTACTTTAAATAAATTAGCAGGCTCTGTATTTACAACACAGTTATTATCAATTTGTTCATAGTCAAGTATTTCTATTTCATCAATATAGTTAATCAAGTCATCCTCTGAAGTATCTATTAGTGTAAGAATACCTATTTTCTTAAAAAGATGTGCTACTGAGCCCTTGGTTCCAAGACTTCCATTATATTTTGTCAAAGCATGCCTTACCTCTGAGACAGTCCTATTTTTGTTATCAGTAAGACATTCAATAATAACTGCGATACCTTTAGGGCCATATCCTTCATATGTAATTTCCTCGAATGAATCACTACTCTGTCCCGAACCTTTTTTTATTGCTCTCTCTATCGTATCTTTAGGAACACTATTTTTATTAGCTTTAGACATAGCTAACCGTAGTCGAGAGTTACTAGATATATCTGGTCCTGCTAGTTTGACAGCAACTGTAATTTCTCTAATAATCTTTGTAAATACTTTACCGCGTTTATTGTCTTGGGCTTTTTTTCTATGTTGTATATTTGCCCATTTACTATGTCCTGCCATTATGAAACCTTCTTTTTTTCTTGATAATATTTATCTTCAAATTCAATCATTCTGTTTATAGATTTTTTTGCAGATTGAATTATTGAATTACTTAATAGTATTTCATTATTACTTTTAAATATATCAATTAATTTTTGGGATGTGTTTAAATTCATCCAAGGACATCTTCCACAGCTTTTACATGTTGCCCCTTCGCCTTCAGTTGGTGCTTCATAAAAGTTCTTATCGGGAGATAGTTTTTTCATTTGATAAAAGATACCTTTTTCTGTTGCAACAATAATATTTTTTGATTTACTACTCTTTGATGCATTTATTAATTTTGTTGTAGAACCTACAACATCAGCAAGTTGAATAACGCTTCTAGGCGACTCAGGATGCACCAAGACTTCACAATCATCAAGTTGCTTCTTGAGCTTTTTCAACTCTATAGTTTTATATTCTTCATGAACTATACATGAGCCATCCCAAATCTTCATATCTATACCAGTTTGGTCTTCTATATATGCACCAAGGTATTTATCGGGCGCCCAAATAATTTTTTTTCCTTTTCTAGCTAAGTTTTCTACGAGAGGAATTGCAATACTTGATGTTACAACCCAATCTGAAATAGATTTTACTTCCGCACTTGTATTTGCATACACAACAACTTCTCTATCAGGATAATCACTACAAAATTTTCTAAACTCATCAACCTTACAACTTTCATCTAACGAACATGTTGCTTCTTTATCAAGAACATATATATTTTTTTCTGGATTGAGTATTTTTGCAGTTTCTCCCATAAATTTAACACCTGCAATTATAAGGTTGGCTTCTTCCTGCTGTGAACCAAATTTTGCCATCTGCAGAGAGTCCGCAACACACCCGCCTGTATCTTCAGCGAGTTTTTGTAATTCTGCATCAACATAGTAATGCGCTATAAGCTTAGCATTATTTTTTTTCAAAAAATCTTTAACTAGATTTAACTTTTCGTTGTAATGACTATCCATTATTTAGGTTTATTTATTTTAATGCTTAATTCTCTCAACTGATCAGAATCAATCTCTGTAGGAGCATCAGTCAAAAGACAAGCAGATGATTGTGTTTTAGGAAATGCAATAGTATCCCTTATTGAGGTAAGATTTTTCAAAATCATTACAATCCTATCTAAGCCAAAAGCTATACCTGCATGAGGCGGGCAACCATATTCAAGTGCCTCTAGAAAAAAACCAAATTTATTATCAATATCTTCGTTTGTGAGATTAAGTGCTTTAAAAACATCCATTTGAAGAGATTTTTTATGTATACGTACAGAACCTCCACCTATCTCATTCCCATTAAGAGTAAGGTCATATGCTCTTGAAAGTGTCTTATCACTAAAATTTGATGCCTGATCATCGGATGGTGATGTAAAAGGGTGATGAAGTGATGTTAGTTGATTGCTGTTTTTTTCATATTCAAACATTGGATAATCAATTATCCACAGGAATTTAAAATCATTAGAGACTAAATCAAGATCTTTACCAATTCTTGATATAAGCGAGGACATAGAGCTATTAACAATATCAAGTGTATCTGCTGAGAAGAATATTAAATCACCAGACTTAGGTTTAACTATCTGTAAAATATTTTGTATTTCATTTATGCTAAGGAATTTTTTTATAGGTGAGTTCACTCCAGTTTCAATATCATCAATATTATCTATCTTAAAATATGCTAGACCCTTTGCTCCAAAAGTTTTTACTAATTCTGTATATTCATCTATATTTTTCCTGCTCATTTGACTTCCACCAGGAATATTAAGTGCTACTATTCTCTTTTTAGAATCATTACTGCAGTCTTTAAAAACTTTAAATTCCGTGTTTGTTAATATAGTTGTTATATCATTTAATACCAGAGGATTTCTTAAATCTGGTTTATCACATCCATATTTATTCATAGATTCTTTGTAAGTCATCCTTGGGTAATCTAGTTTTATATTCTCTTGAATAAGAGATGAGAATATTTTATTCATGAGAGATTCAGATAATTTCATAACTTCCTCCTCATTGTAGAAAGAACATTCGATATCCAATTGAGTGAACTCTGGTTGTCTATCTGCTCTTAAATCTTCATCACGAAAACATTTTGCAATTTGAAAATATTTATCAAGCCCTGAGATCATTAACATCTGTTTAAATAATTGTGGTGATTGTGGTAGTGCAAAAAAGTTCGATTTATGTACACGACTTGGTACTATGTAATCCCTAGCACCCTCTGGCGTAGGTTTTGTTAATATAGGAGTTTCTATCTCATTAAATTCATTTTCACTAAGGTGATTACGAATTATGTTATAAAGTTTAGATCTAAATCTAAGATTATCTTGCATTTTCGATCCACGAAGATCGATATATCTATATTGTAACCTAAGATCCTCATTAGTTTTTTCATCATTTATTTTAAATGGAGGAGTTTTTGAAGTATTAAGTATTACTAATTCATCAGCTATTAATTCAACTTCACCCGTTAGCATTTCTTTGTTGGCTGTACCATCGAGTCTTTTTTTAATGTTCCCTTTTATTTCAAGAACATATTCTGTTCTAAGGCTTTGGGCCTGCTCAAATACTTTCTTATTATCAGGATTGAAAACGACTTGAAGAATACCAGTATGATCCCTCAAATCAATAAAAATTACACCGCCGTGATCTCTTCGTGTGTTGACCCAGCCATTAACTACTAGATTATTATTGATAGCTTTATTATCAACACTTCCGCAGTATGTTCTATTCATTTTATGTATCCGTTTTTTTTGTACTTGGTTTCTTAGTTTTAAAATCAGTCTCATACCAGCCTGAGCCTTTAAGTCTAAAACCTGATGATGATACTAGTCTTTGTACTTTACCATCGTTACCACACTTACAATTAGTAAGCTTATTTTCAGATATTTTTTGAATCACTTCGAATGTCTCTCCACAATCCACACATTTATATTCGTATATCGGCATAATTAATGACTAAAATCGTTTATGATTATTGAAATATTATACAAAAAAAATCTTCTTTTATCTCTTTTAAATTTAATGCTATAATGCCACAAATTTTATGAAAGCCATACTTAAAAGCCTTATATTATTAATTCTCACTTCATCACATATTCATGCAGACGAATACACTGGTAAGGAAAAATCAGAGACTTGTGTCGGCTGCCATGCGATAGAAGGATACAATAATACTTATCCTACATATAAGGTTCCTAAATTAGGTGGTCAACATGCTGATTACATTATATCGGCACTCAAATCTTATCAAAATGGTGATCGCAATCATCAAACTATGCATGCTAATGCATCAGGATTATCTGATCAAGATATCATTGATATAGCTAACTACTTTGAGTCAATTAAATAATGAGAAACTTGGTTATCATATGCTTCACACTTTTAGTGAGTAACATTGCCATAGCAGATAGTAGTTATGATAGAGGTAAAGAAAAATCAGTAACTTGCTCGGCTTGTCATGGAACAGATGGTAATAATGATAATAAGATGTATCCCCGACTAGCAGGCCAATATAAAAATTATCTTATACATGCTCTAAATTCATATAAGAGTGGTGAGAGAAAAAATGCGATTATGAGTGGTTTTGCTGCAGGTTTATCAAGTCAAGATATAGTAGATTTATCAACATATTATTCTAAACAGAAGGGTTTAAATATCATTCCTAAAAACTAATTATCTTTTTCAATTAGTAAATATAATGCTGGTATTAAATATAGTGTAATAAATGATGCTAGGGCAATACCACCAAAAACGACAATTGCCATAGCAAATCTGCTTTCTGCTCCAGCACCAGAACTTATTATTAACGGTATAGATCCTAATAATGTTGATAGTGTTGTCATGACTACTGGTCTAAACCTAATAATGGATGATTCGATAATCGCTTTTGATATTTTGACTCCATCATCTTTTAGTTGATTAGCAAATTCTACAACCAGAATGCCATTTTTAGCTATCAACCCAATCAGCATAAGAAATCCAATTTGACTGTATACATTTAATGACCCGCCAGTGACAAATAAGGAGTAGATGCCAGCTGTCATAGTGATAGGCACAGTTAAAATTATTATTAAAGGATTTCGAAAACTTTCAAACTGAGCTGAGAGAACAAGATAGACAACTAATATAGCAAGAAGAATAGTTAATTCTAATTTATAACCTGTTTCATAATACTCTTTTGATGCTCCTGCGAATGATACTTTAGCGCTTGAGGGAAGAATATCTGAAGAAGCTTTCGATAAATCATCTAAAGTAGCTCCAAGGGATGATCCTGGGGCCAGGCTTGAGGACAGTGTGACAGATGGTAATCTATTAATACGTTTTAGACTTTTACTTGTAGCTTCTACAGAATTCGTAACCAAATTACTTAAGGGTATAAGTTGGTTAGTGACACTAGACTTAATGAAGATGTTATCAAGATTTGATGTGTCAACTAAATATTTATCATCAGCTTTTACTATTACATTATAGGTCAAACCATCTTTAGAAAATTTCGTAACCTTACGTGATGCATAAAGTGCATCTAATGTTGTTGCAATATCCTCTGCAGATACTCCAAGGTTAGAAGCAGAATCTCTGTTAATTTTTAGGTTTATTCGAGGCTTATCAACTTTGTAATCAATTCTCGCACTTCTAAGACCAATATCTTCAGAAATATCTTTTATATTTTTCCCCCATTGTCCTACCTGATCATAATCTGTTCCACTAATAACAAATCGAACAGGCGTTTTAAATGGGCTCTGTCCAAGGCTTGGTGGATTAATTGTAAAAATCATTGCACCTGGCATTGAAATTAATTTTGGAAATATTTCTCTAACTATTTCTTTTTGATGTCTTCGATTCTCCCATGGCGTTAGAGATGCGAATATAAATGCCGAATTAACATTGCCAGGTTCTCCGGAGAATCCAGGCGCAACAATTGCAAAAACAGTTTTAATTTCACCCTTGTCTACATATTCCTCTAAAACGTTTTCAACTTTTTTTACCATATTATTTGTATAATCTAAAGATGAACCCTCTGGTGCGTTGACGGATACTATAAAAATACCTCTATCTTCTGTTGGTGCGAGCTCTTTGGGCAAAAACTGGAATAGTAAAATTGACAATAGTATAAAAATGACTGTAACTGAATAAACTATTTTAGGTTTATTTTGTGATACAACTAGTGATGCTTCATAAAATCTTTTGAATTGTGCAAATAATTTTCTCTCAGACTGCTTATCATCTTTTTCAAGAAGCTTAGAACACATCATTGGCGTCAGTGTTAAGGCAACAAAACTAGAGATTATAACTGCAAATGATAGTACTACACCAAATTCTATAAATAATCTTCCTGTCTTACCACCCATGAATGATAAAGGTAAAAATACACTTACAAGAACAAGTGTTGTAGCAATTACAACAAATGTAATTTGCTTTGCTCCATTAATAGCTGCCGTATAGTTATCTTCTCCATTTTCTATCCTTCTTTTTATATTTTCCATAACAACAATTGAATCATCTACAATTAATCCTATTGCTAATACCAAAGCTAAAAAAGTTAATACATTAAGTGAATATCCAAAAATATGAATTATGAAGAATGTTCCTATAATTGATATTGGAATGGTTATAGCGGGTATAATTGTTGCCGCCTTTGATGATAAAAAGTAGTAAATAATTAAGATTACCAAAATCATAGAAACTGTCAGAGCAAAGCGTATTTCATAAATTGATTCATTTACAAATTTAGATTGATCATAACCTATGCTCATATCTATACTTTCAGGGAGAGAGGGTCTTATTAACTCTAATTCTTCTTTAATGTTATTAGCCACATCTAGTACATTAGATTTTGTTTGTCTTACGATACCTAGGCCAATGGCACTTTTTTTATTTGCTCTTAAGAATCCTCTTTCAGATTCTGGTCCTATTTCTATTCTTGCAACATCTGACAAAATAATTTTTGAATCTCCAAAATGTCTTATAACAATTTTGTTATATTCCTCTAGAGTTTTAAGTTTTGAATCTAGCTTAAGTCCTACTTCTCGTTCAGATGACTCAAATCTGCCAGCGCCTCTTTCAATATTTTCATTCTTAATTGCTCTGATTACATCAACAATAGTTAGTTGACGTGATGCGATTTGCTCCGGGTCCATCCATATTCTTATTGAATACTTCCTCTCACCTCCAATAGTTATTGAGGCAACACCAGGTTGGATAGATAATCTATCAACAATGTTTCTATCTAAATAATCATTAAGTTGTATGGAAGTTAGTATATCGCTCGAGAAGCCTATCCACATAATCGCTCGAGCGTCAGAATCTGATTTAGCTATACGTGGGTTATCAGCTTCATTAGGAAGTAAAGCTGCTATTCTTGAGACCTTATCTCTTACATCATTCGCGGCTGTGTCTAAGTTAGTCTCTAGAGTAAACTCTATTCTAATCTTAGACAATTCATCTCTGCTTTCCGAAGTAATTTCTCTAATACCAGAAATACCTGAAAGACTATCTTCAATAATTTCAGTAACATCTCTCTCGAGAATCTTAGATGATGCGCCAGTATAAATAGTTGTTACTGTTACAACAGGTCTATCAATATCAGGATACTCTCGTATAGTCAATTTGTCATATGATGCTAAACCTATCAATATTACAAATAAACTTAGTACAGCTGCAAATACAGGACGATTGACAGTGGTTTCAGATATATGCATTAATTTTCAATAATTTTAATTTTAGAACCGTCTTTGAGTTTTTCATGACCCAAAGTTACGACTTTATCTCCAGAGCTTATACCGCTTAGGATTTGTATCATTCCATTACTGCTGATACCAATATTTACTTCTTTTAACTTTGCAATATCTTCTTCAATCACAAATACATAACTGAAGTCTTCAGATGTTAATACTGACTCTTCAGGAATCAACATAGTAGCTTCAATCTCCTCAAGAATAATATCAATATTAAGCATTAATCCAGGACGAAGATTATTATTTTTATTATCAATTATGGCATATGCTCTAATAGTGCGTGAGTCTCTATTAACTCTTTGGTCAATATTTGATATCACACCAAAATATTTTTGTTCAGGAAAAAGTTTTGAGCTTGCTATGTATTTAATATTTCCTGCTATTTGTGGCAAGATTTTCTCGGGTAAATAAATGAAGGCTTTCATTGAAGACATATCATCAAGTGTTAATAAAAGATCTCCATTTTTTAATTTGTCACCAATTTTGTAATCTGTTAGCCCTACGTATCCATCAAATGGTGCCGTAATTAATATTTCACCAATTGAAGATGTAGATAAAATAGAAAAAAGTTTATCCCCTTTATTTACAAAAGATGATTCTGAAAAGAAAATATCATTGAGGATTCCATCTGTTTTTGAAATAACATTATATGATTTTTTTGATTCTATAACGGATGTTGCTGGATAAATTTTATTGATTGAACTAATTTGAACTTTTTGTGCTGCTACAGATATTATTCTAGTTTGATTTGCAAAAGACTTATAAAATTGTATTTTTGTATAAAGATTAATAGCTCCATATAAAAGACCAACAATTACGATGGTTGCTATTATTTGGAATGCTTTTAGCCTCTTAAAATAATCTAACATTATCTTTTAAACCATATTAAAGAAATAAATCTTCCTGTTATTTTATTTTTCCTATAAGAAAAAAGTCTGTTATCCTTGCAAGTGCAAGCTGGTGATATTGTAACATCAGTTATCCCTATTTTACGTAAAATATCATAGGCAATATTTTTAATATCCATATTATATTTACCACTTTTATTTTGCTTGAAATGTGAAGTATGCCCTGGGAAAGATCTTAAAATATCACTGTCGACCTCATACATATCTCTGCTAATAGATGGTCCAATAAGAACCTTCAAATCTGAGTATTTACTAAAAAAAATGTTATCAAAGAATTTCTCAATGATATTTGATTTTAAACCTCTCCAACCAGCATGGATACATCCAATGAAAGTACCTAATTTATCAGTAACTAATAATGGTATACAATCAGCGGTCAACACGGCACATGCAATTTTTTTGTTTCTTGTAAAGATACCATCCGTATTTGTATAATTCTTATAATAGATGAGCTCTTTTGTTTTATTCGTATGCAACTGATTCATAAAAGCAATATTATTAATTGAGTACAAATTTTTTAAATCATTGATATTTGATTTAACAGCATTTTCTTTATCTCCAACATTAAATGAAAAGTTTGCATATTTATATTGATTTCTACTGTACCCCTTTTCATTAGAAGAAATAAAGTATCCTATATTTTCAGGGATGCTCCAATGTGTTTTATATTCTTTAATCATTATTTTCTCTAATCAGTTCATTTAATAGCAGACTATATTCTTTTGGATAAACAGCGGTATAAGTTTTTAATTTTTTCGTTTTAGGGTCATTGAAAGACAGTGAATATGAATGTAAATATTGCAAAAATAATGGGTCTATAGTTTTCGTAAGATTTAAGTTTTTAGTAAAAAAAGTTTTTTTATAACCGTATGTTGTGTCTCCTATTACAGGATTATTCAAATGAGATAAGTGGACTCTGATCTGATGAGTTCTGCCTGTAATAAGCTCGACCTCTACATGAGATGCTCTTTTAAAATTAGTTAATGGTTTTATTTTAGAGATTGCTTGTCTACCATTTGACTGGATAGACATTTTTTTTCTATTTACAGGATGTCTTCCAATTGGCTCATCTATAACAGTGGGTTTATCAATATTTCTTATAACTAAGGCATGATATAGTTTTGTAAATTTTTTATTTTGAAGTTGCTGACTTAAAAAATTATGTGACGCTAGATTTCTGCAAACCACTAATATCCCAGAAGTATCTTTATCAAGTCTATGAATAATTCCTGTTCTAGGTACTTTAGACAGTTCAGGATATTTATAATAGAGTCCATTTTGTAACGTCCCAGAATAATTGCCAGGAGCTATATGAGTTACAATGCCTGATTTTTTATTTACGACGATATAATCATCAGTTTGATCTATAATATCTATATCCATTTTCTCTGCAGCTAAATTCATTGATGGCTGCGATTTTATTGAAATAGATACATTACAGCTCTCTGTCAATTTATCCTTTTGACTACACGTTTTTCCATTAATTAAAATATCATTGTTACTTATCCATCTTTGTATTGTTGATCTCGAATATTCAGGAAAATGAATAGCCAAAAGCTTATCAATTCTTTCTGGCATGTCCACTTCTAATCTAAAATCATAAATGTGAGAATCATTCATGCTATAATGATATAACGATGAGAAAATATAATCTTTCATTTGTTGTCCTTATATTGCTGATATTACAGAGTTGCGCATACTTTAATAAGGTAACAATTGATCCATATAAAAGCATGAGCGAAGCTGAACTTTACGAACAGGGTTCTGTATTTCTTGCAAACGCGGATATACCGTCTGCAGTTAATGTATTTGGAACTTTAGAGGCTAGATTCCCATTTTCAACTTATGCACAACAATCTATATTAGATTTGGCATTTGCGTACTATGATTTTGGACAAAAAGACGAAACTATAGCGGAATGTGATAGATTTATTGATCTTTATCCAAATCACCCTAATCTAGATTATGCTTTCTACTTAAGGGCATTATCAAATTTAGAAAAAGGACAACCATTTTTTCAAGAGATATTGGGGCAAGATGTTTCAAAATATGATGTCACAAAGCTTAAAGAGGCTTATGATGATTTTCTTCTTGTAACAAATAGATTTAAAGGAAGTAAATATGCGGAAGATGCAAGCAATCGACTAATTTTTCTAAGAGATAGCATGGCAAAGCATGAAGTTTATGTAGCGAGTTACTATTTAAAAAGAGGAGCATATTTAGCCTCTAGTGAGAGAAGTAAATATATGCTTGAAAAGTATCCTGGGGCACCAGCAACCAAAGATGCATTGATTATTTTAATTGAAAGTTATAACAAACTTGAAATGATTGACCTTGCAAAATCAACTGCAGATGTGCTGACTCAAAACTTTTCAAACTACTCTTATATGTTAAATGAAAATAAAATGGTTATTATCAAAGATAATACTAAAAAGGATGTTATAGAAAAAAAATCATTTTTTAACTTAGGTTTATTCTAGATTGTCTTTTGGTAATTTGCATACAGGTATCGGATTCATTTTATGAACATTATTGTTTCTAATAATTTCATATTTCTCACGATTCATTGAATTAGAATTAATCATTGCTTCTTCTAACTCATCATATGAGAGACCTAACTGTTTTTCATCTGTTCTGTCATCGTCCCATAAACCATCCGTAGGTTCAGCATCAATTATTCTTTGATCAATTTCTAATGTTTTTGATAATTCTTTAACTTCAGATTTCATTAAATCTGCTATTGGAGATATATCAACACCACCATCACCATATTTTGTATAGAAGCCCACGCCGAAGTCTTCAACTTTATTTCCTGTACCTACGACAATTCCATTTTGAGAAGAAGCAACTTGATATAATGTCATCATACGAAGTCTAGCTTTTGAATTTGCAAAACCTAGTTCAGATGATTGTTCCATATCACTTAATCTTGAATGAAATACTTTGTAAGAATCTGTTAAATCAATATTTATATAAGTAGTATTTATAAACTTATCTGTTAACCATTTCCCATGAATACGTCCTAAATCAGAGTGATTTTGACTAGTAGATATAGGCATAGATATAGCTATAGTTTTAATACCAGTTAGAGAGGACAATGTACTAGAAAGTGCAGAATCTATGCCTCCTGAAATTCCAACTACAAGAGATTGTGCTGGATTCTCCATGGCATTAACATAACTTTTAATCCATTTAGAAATATAATCAATTTTTTTTAAATTATTCATTGTTGTTTTTATTCAATATCAGTTATTTATATGGAATAATTTCAAAACGTATGAAATTCATAATTCTTATTATAACTTTGGTTGCCCTCTATTTCATAGTTAAAATTGCTAGGAGTACAAAAGAAAAAACAAAAAATACTAATAATATGATACTGTGTAAAAAGTGTGGTTATCATGTACCGATAAATGAAATATGCGGTACTAAAAAAGAGATAGATATGTGCCCTAATAGAAAATGAAAGAAAGACAGCCCCTCCTTTTAACTCTGTTATTCATAATGCTATTTGGCATTGGACTAACATTATTATTTAAGTAATGAATTACATAGTAACTGGACCTATCTGCTCTGGCAAAAGTACTCTTTTAAAGATTGCCGAAGAGTTTGGTTTTAAAACTATAAGGTCGGATGATCTAGTGTCAGATCTTTATGATGATAAAGATGTAATCTCTAAACTTATCAGGGTTTTTGATGAACATAAGTTTGAACCTTCTCCTAAAGAGACTATTAAATACCTTTTTTTTGAATCATACTCAAACAGAAAAGAAATAGAGAATATTTTTCATCCTAAGGTCCATGAAATAATAAAGAGAGAATTACTATCTAATAATAATATGCTTATAGAACTGCCTCCATTGAAAAGTAATGCTAGTTTTATAAAAAATAATAAGTCAATTTTTATAGACTCTGATAACAAAACAAGATGTGAGAGATTTATAGAGAGAAATGGTTTAGACTCTATCGATATTTTTCATAAGATGAATGAGTATCAAACTGATTGTTTGTTAATCAAATCATACTGTGACATCATAATAAATAATAACAAAAATAAAAATATCATTACTGATTACTTTTATAAAGAAATTATTAAATCATGAATAATCTATCTGATTCGCATGCAGCAATATATGAAGAACCTGTTGATGAAAGGATAAGAAAATTTTTGAAACTAGAAAATTATTTTCTCAAGCTAAAGTATCATAAAGAACTTGATACTCCCTATGACTCATACGTAGCTCTCTATAACCTCATTATGATATATAATACTTTATCTCGTGTTGAGGTAAAAAGTGAACTCATTCGTGAAATCGATTTTCACAAGCAAAGATATAGCGAATATATAAAAATAGATAACTCAGATAAGATTAAATTAAATTCAATAATGGAAAAACAGAATGTTATCTTAAATGACTTATATAATCTAAAATCTAACTATTTAAATGATCTAAATAATGATGAATTCTTCCAGTTTTGCGTTAAGCATTATAATAGTTTAAATACTGAAATAGATTATTGGTTAACAAGGGATCATGCTATAAGGTTAAATCAAATTGATCTATGGTTAGAGATTATTAAACCAATAGAAAGCTCGGTATATTTTTGTTTAGATATTTTAAGAAGAAGTTCGGAAACAACTGAGATTTGTGCTGAGAATGGTTTCCATCTTATAAAATTAAGCCCAGAAAAAAAAATAAGATTATTAAGAATAACAATGCAATCAGATAATTATTATTTCCCTCAAATAAGTTTGGGCCCTCAAAGAGCAACAATTTCATTTATACTATTAAATGAAGATAATAGATATGTACGAATCAAGGAAAATATAATATTTGTATTAGACCTGTGTTATATCTAATTATATCTTGCTAATACCGGCTATACCAAACCCATTGTTCTTAATACATTGCTCATAATCCTCTGTTACAGAAGATAGACCGCCTAGAGCATATGTAGGTAGGTATGAATGTTTGCTCAATTTGGAATATCCTGACCAATTTAATTTAGGATACTCATTATGTGAACGCAATACAGGAGATACCAATATAAAGTCGAAAAGTTTAGTATTACAGAATTCTATATCGGCTAAAGTGTGGCAAGAAGCGGAATACGTAATAAAAGATTCTTTTTTGTTTGGATCAAATTTATACAAATCATTACTGGAAAAATGTACACCATGATAGTGCTCCTTCCAGCTAAGATTGTGAGGATAATCAATAATGATATTACCCGAATATTTCTGGGAAATAAGCTTATTTTTTATATTATTTCTATAGAAATCATAACTTATATCCCTAAGTCTCAAAGAAGTAAGGTATGTTGTATCAAATCTATTATTCTTATTAAAATCATCAATAGTAACTATTTTCAATAAGCGAGGTAATTTGAGTAAATTAATTATTCTATTATGAGTGGGTAATATTTTATGACTACAGTTTACATCATAGTTGATAATATCGCGGCCCTCATTAGAATAAATTTCCCCATCATATTTAAATATCTTAAAGACATTGATTGTGATCAATAAATCGTTATAAAGATGTTTTAATATGCCAATAAACTTATATTTCTTTAAATTTATATTAAGTTCTTCCTTAATCTCCCTGACAAGACAACTAGATGGAGTTTCTTTATTAATCAACTTGCCTCCAGGAAATTCAATATAATCCTTATAATGATTATCATCTCTGTTAAGGCATATGTAAGATGACCCATTCTGTATAAGTGCAACAGAAATTGTGATTTTTTTATGGTACATTATGTAGTGTAGGCAGAATTAATGTGTACATATTCATGACTCAAATCTGAGAAGTAAATAGTTTGCATCGCTTTCCCAGAGTTTAAATCTAATGTGATTTCAATATTATTTTTTTTCATTGATCTGGCTAATCTCTTTGAGCCTGCATCCGTTGGAGTGCCATTATCAAAGCATAATATTTTATTTATAAATAGTTTTACTTTTAATACATTAAGAGCATTTTGATTGATAGAGCCTAAACTTGCAATAATTCTTCCCCAGTTAGGATCTTCGCCATACATTGCTGTTTTTACAAGTAATGAATTAGAAATTTTCCTAGATATTTCTTGTGCTAGTGTTTTTGTTTTTGCATTGCAAATATTAAGTTTAATTATTTTTGTTGCTCCCTCTCCATCTTTAACTATTTTTGATGATAGTTTTATAAAAAAATCAGCTGCATATTCCAAAAGTTTTTTTTCATTATTTTTATTTTTTAAATCAATCTTAACAAGATTAGTAGTTGTAAATGCTACGCAATCATTCGTAGACATATCTCCATCGACAGAGATAGCATTAAAAGATAAATTCGCACAATAATGGAGATATTTTTTTAGATTTCTTTTATTTATGGATACATTAGTTTCTATAAATGCCAGCATTGTAGCCATGTTTGGTTCAATCATACCAGCGCCCTTGCATAAGCCAGAAAATACAATTTTCTTTGATCCAATTTTATATTCTTTAGATAAATACTTTGGGTGATTATCCGTAGTCATTACTGAGCATGCCGCATCCTTTAGTGATGAATAATTATTAAATGTATTTTTTATAATTGATTTTTCTATATCGTCAATTGGCAGTTGTCTACCAATGATACCTGTGGACATAATAATAATTTCATTTGAGTTACAGTTCAATCTCTTTGCAAGAAGATTTAATATTCTTTTTGTATTAGTAAGTCCCTCTTTTCCTGTACATGCATTAGCATTACCTGAATTAATAAATATATATTTTGGGTTAGACTTAATAATATTTTGTTTTGAAATGATTACTGGTGCTGCAGGAAATTTATTTAACGTAAAGATAAGTTCAGTAGTACTTGCTTTAGATAAACATATTAACAATCCATCAGTTTTATTTTTCTTCAATCCAAGCTTGAGTGTAATAAATTTTGATTTCATGCTAGTTTTCCACAACATTGTTTAAATTTCATATTAGATACAGGACATCTTTTATTTCTAGGTATATCACTCTCATTTGTATTTAATAGGCATCTTGGGTCATCGACTTTTTTCAATGTTTTTTGCTCTGTTAATTTTTTTTCAGATTGTGTATTATAATTATCAATTTTGATTCTGCAACAAATCTTTAAAATCTCCTTACTAATATCCATTAGAATGAGATTAAACATTTCGAATGATTCTCTTTTATATTCATTTTTCGGGTTTTTTTGGGCATATCCTCTCAAACCAATGGATTGTCTTAGATAGTCCATGGAACTAAGATGATTTCTATATTCTTCATCTATGACTGCTAGGCATATATTTACTATTAAACTATTATATTCATCTGATGGTATGTTGACAGTATTCTCTTTAATCTTATCAAGCAGTAAAGATTTGAGATTATTTTTAAATATCTCTATGTTAAAAATGTTATCTTTAATAAAATCATTAAGATTAATATCGATCAGAAAATCTTTTTTTAATAAATCATTAAAATCAGATAATTGCTTATCCATAGAATTTAAATCAATGTTATGAGTATCTGTAAAATCTAAAGCATAGTTTGATATAATATTATCTAGTAGAATGTCAGCTTCATTATTTAAAATAAAATTTCTCTGTTGATAAATAAGTTTTCTTTGTTCATTAGAAATATCGTCGTATTCTAATAGTGTCTTACGTATATCAAAATTATGTGCTTCTACCCTTCGCTGTGCATTCTCGATAGATTTGGATACCCACTTATGCTCTATTGCCTCACCTTCTTGCATACCAAGTTTTTTCATTATTTCTGAGACTTTATCAGATGCAAATATACGCATTAAATTATCTTCTAGCGATAAGAAAAATCTGGATATGCCAGGATCACCTTGTCTTCCAGACCTTCCTCTTAATTGATTATCAATTCTTCTAGATTCATGTCTTTCAGTACCTAAAACGTATAAACCACCTAGCGATTTTACTTTTTTATTATTTATCGACCATGCCTCATCATCATTACTTAGTCTTTTCCCTCCCAATACAATATCTGTTCCTCTTCCAGCCATATTGGTTGCTATCGTGATTGAATTTAAAGCCCCAGCATTTTCGATTATTTCAGCTTCTTTTTGATGATATTTTGCATTTAAGACATTATGTTTGATTTTATTTTTTTTTAGAGCTTTTGATATATTTTCGGATGAATCAACTGATGTTGTTCCTACAAGGATTGGTTGCCCCGTCTTGTTAATATCGATGATTTCTTTCAATATGTGATTATATTTCTCTTGTTCAGTTAAAAAAACTAGATCTACCTTATCCTCTCTTATTAGTTTCCTGTTTGGTGGGATTTGTATTACCTCAAGGTTATAGATTTGATGAAATTCCTCAGCTTCGGTATCAGCAGTACCTGTCATACCGCAGATTTTATTAAACATTCTGAAATAATTTTGAAATGTAATGGATGCATAAGTCTGGTTTTCTTGTTTAATAGAAACATTCTCCTTAGCTTCAATAGACTGGTGTAACCCTTCTGACCATCTTCTTCCTGGCATCTTTCTCCCAGTAAACTCATCAATAATTACAATTTCATTATTCTCAACTACATAATCAATATCTTTTTTATATATGAGGTGTGCTTTTAGCGCAGAATCTATATGACTAAATAATTGTATATTATTAGTATTATAGATATCACCTGCTGACTCAATTAGATTATTATTAAGTAATATTTTTTCGATAAGTGATTGTCCATGTTCTGTTAATGAAACAGATTTTTGTTTCTCTTCTATAGAGAATAAGTCGTCATTTTTTTCCGACAAAAAGATTTTTATTATCTTATTAATTTTAGCATAGGTATTATTAACTTTATTATTAGAGCCAGATATAATTAATGGTGTTCGTGCCTCATCAATTAAAACAGAGTCGACCTCATCAATTATTGCATAATTTAATATAGATTGATTTTTCTCTTTATTATTAAAAGCCATATTATCTCTTAAATAATCAAATCCAAATTCATTATTTGTGCCGTAGACAATATTATATTTGTATATTTCTTTTCTGTTTGATGGAGGTACAGTACTGTTTATATATCCAACGGAAAGGCCTAAAAATTCATAAATTACTCCCATCCATTTAGAATCTCTTTCTGCAAGGTAGTCGTTTACGGTAACTATAAATACAGGATTCCCAGTAAGAGAGTTTAAGTAAGCTGGCAATGTACTCACTAAGGTTTTCCCCTCACCAGTTTTCATCTCACTAATCTTCCCATGATGCAAGGCTATACCACCCATTAACTGTTCATCAAAGTGACGCATTCCTAAAGTTCGTTTCGAAGCTTCTCTAACTACGGCAAATGCTTCTGTTAAAAGTTCGTCAATATTATTAGACTTTTTATATTTTTCTTGTAAATAGTTTGTGATATTTTTTAATTCTTCATCAGATTTTTTTTCATACAAAGACTCTAAATCATTAATAGCCTTTATGTATACTGCATAATCTTTAATGATTCTGGAGTTTCTACTACCAAATATTTTTTTTAGGAATTTACCAATCATATTTTTCACATATAGAAATATGGTTTATCATACAATAAATAGAAGCTATATGAAAAAGATATCGAATTTTATACCTGATAAAGTAATTAAGAAGAAGGAGACAATTGATAAGTTCAACACATTGCTGAAAAATAATGTTGATCCTAATATTAGTTCAAAGATTAATGTCATCAACTATTCGGACACTTCTATCACATTAGAATGCGATGACAGTTCCATCAGTAGTGTTATTAAATTTGAGAGTGAAAAGTATGTCCAAATATTTAAAGATCATGGAATGTATAATATAAGAGAGATTAAGGTGAAGCTTATACAGTTTCAGCGCTCTGAGTAAACAATATAGGAGACTTACTCTCATCCTCGATGATGACCTCCTCCCAGGCGCTCTCATTATTAATTAACTCTCTGAGCAACAAATTATTTAGATGATGCCCAGATTTAAAAGCAGAAAAAGATCCAATTAGGCTATGTCCAAGAAGATATAAGTCACCAATAGCATCTAGAATTTTGTGTTTAACAAATTCATCTTTGTATCTCAATCCATCCTCATTAACAATTTTATAATCATCGATTACAATAGCATTATTGACGCTTCCACCTAGTGCAAGATTATTTTTTCTTAGTTTTTCAATATCTTTTGTAAAACCAAAAGTTCGCGCACGGCTCACCTGACTTAGATATGATACTGTTGAAAAATCTATTGAAGACTGTTGTGTTTCTCTTGGAAATGAAGGATGGTCAAAATCTATTGCAAAGGAAACTTTAAACCCATTATATGGCTGTATTTTTGCCCATTTTTCATTTTGTTTTACTTCTATATCTTTTGATATTTTGATGAATTTTTTTGGATGATTTTGTTCTACGATGCCAGCCGATTGAATTAAAAAGACAAATGGACGAGAACTTCCATCCATGATGGGTACTTCTGGACCATCTAATTCTATGACAGCGTTATCTATTCCAAGGCCAGCTAATGCAGATAATAAGTGTTCGACAGTAGAAATAGATGATTCTCCACAAGATATTGTTGTTGACAAGCGTGTATCATGAACATTATTCAATGATGCACTAACTGGAGTATCTGATATATCTTTTCTTATAAATACAATGCCTTTGTCTGGCTGGCCAGGATTGATTTTTAATTTAATCTTACGGCCAGAATGGAGTCCTACACCGGTAGCTGTGATGCTGCTAGATATAGTTCTTTGTTTTAACATAGGCAAATACTACCAAAAAGTTATAAATCATACAAATATATGACTTTAGACCATTTTTACTTAACTAAAGTTCTTTTTGAAAGTAATTAGATAGTTTTTTCGTGATCTTATTAACTATTTTAGCAATTTTAGAAGGATATCTATTAGATGAAGACTTTCTCAGTTCACGTTCTCTATACAGCAGCAATCCTACAGCAGTTGAATATCTTGTCTTTCCTCTTAGGTCCTCTAATCCTTTAATATTTTTAGGAGAACCTATTCTTGATGGCGACTGAAAATAGCTCTCTGCATGATTATCTAGTCCATCAAGCTTAGCGCCTCCACCTGTGAACACAAGACCTGCTCTTATTTTGCTCGCGTAACCACTATCATTGATTTCTTTTTGTATAGCAGTAAATATTTCATTTACTCTTGCAGCTATAATCTGAGAAACAGTAGTTCTATTGGTCTCAGTATCAGGCTTATCTGAAACTGACGGAACGGGTATTTTCATGTCCATATCTTCTGAGGAGGATACTGAACCGTATTGTATTTTTATCTCTTCAGCAGCCTCCAATGAAGTGCACAATATAATTCGTATGTCGTTTGTAATCATCTGACTACCCATAGGTATAACTGCAGTATGTTTAATTGTACCCTCAGTAAATATAGCTACATCTGTAGTTCCGCATCCTATATCAATTAGACAGACTCCTAGATCACGCTCTTCGTCTGACAATACAGCTTCGCTTGATGCAACAGGTTGTAATACATAATTATCAATCTCTAGTAAACTATTATTTATACATTTAGTAAGATTTCTTTTAGCAGTTGAAGAAGTTGTAATTATATGAACATTAGCCTCAAGTCTCGCACCGGCCATACCTTTAGGTTCTCTTATGCCTGTCTGTCCATCAATAGTATAATACTGATCAATCACATGGAGTATCTCTTGATCTTTTGGTATCTGGATATTTTGCGCATTACCTATCACTTTATCCTTATCTTCATCTGTAACTTCATCATTCATTATATTTATAGCGCCATTGCCGTTATAACTTTGAATATGGTTACCTGCGATTCCAGTAGTCACAGATTCTATATTACAGCTAGACATACTACTTGCTTTTTCTTTAGCACGTCTAACACTTGAGACAGTCGCATCAATTTCCGAAATAACACCTTTATTGAGTCCTGAACAGGGTTCATTGCCAATACCAATTATCCTAAGTTCTCCTTTGTCATCGATATCTGCAACTAAACAAAGAACTTTTGATGTTCCAATATCTAAGGCAACAAGAGTATCAGTGCTTTTAATAGTAGTCATGTATTTTTATTATATCTTATTTGTCAGTCTATTTGATAGCAAAACCATTGGAATATCGCATATCTATAGATGTAATTTTTTTACCATAAGTATTCTTGAGATCTGAAAATGAGGGAACAAGTCTTTGTATATTTTTTTTGAAATTAGTCTTATCAGATATCAAGATTATTGATGTTGTATATATTTTGATTAGTGAATGATATATTTCTATTTTTTTAACTACTAAGTTAATTTTTTTTAAACCATCCAATGTTGATGAAAGTATATCGTATGCTAAAATTGGTCTTTTTTGTTTATCGACAACAACAGGTAAGTTTCCCAAATTAATTGAAGAACGAATAAGTATCCCGCTCTTTGACATTATTTGATTATTATAGACGGCTAAAGGCTCGTGTTGGATAATTCTAATAGACAGCTTAGAAGGAAAAGATTTTATAACCTCAACATCACTTATCCATTCATCGGATATAATATTTTTTTGTATCATATCAATGTTACTTAGAAGTAAGTCTTTACCATATATCGAATCTATATATTTACTCAACTTTTTTTCATTATACTTTTTATCAGATGAAATTATCTCTATTTCTTCGATTGGGAACGAAATAATACCAGATTTATATGTAAAAGTAAGAGTAACTAACAGAAGAAGTAACAGGAAATATCTAGCCATTAATATCTAATATCTTTAAAATAAGTTGATAGTAACTAATACCTTTTTCTTTTGCAGCCTTAGGAACTAAGCTATGGTCTGTCATACCTGGTATTGTATTAATTTCTAAAAGAATAATTTTCTTACCTTTAATAAAAAAATCTAATCGACCCCAACATGAACAGCCAATTACATCATATGCTTTTCTGATGGTATTATTTAAAATATCTCGGGTCTCTTGTTCGATCTCAGGAAAAGTAAATTTAGTCAGATCTGATCTATATTTAGCATCATAATCATAAAATATGTTGCCTGGGGTAATTCTTATAATGGGAAAGATATGTTCATGTACAATAGCGGCAGTGTACTCGTCTGCTATTATTTTCTGCTCAATCATGTATTCACGGTCAGAATCAAATTTATTTATAAAATCGTCATAATCACTAGAATCTCTAATTAAAAATATGTTATTGCTAGACCCTGAGCATGTATCTTTAATGAAAAAAGATGTGCCGTATTTTTCTTTAAAATAGTCATAACTCTGTGAATGATAAATTTCATAATCTGGTGTACAAAGATTATTGTCAGACCAAATACGTTTAGTTTGATATTTATTAAATGAAATTTTAGATGATTCAGTGCCAGAGCCACAGTAGGCTATACCGAATGAATCAAGATAACTTTGTACCGTTCCATCTTCTCCACCTTCACCATGGATGAGATTAAATACTAATTCTACTGAATTTTCCTTAAGAAATATCTCCAGCTTCGATGCAGAATCAGAGACCATATCATAATATATTACATTATGATTATTTTTTCTGAGACAGCTATAGACATCATTTGAGCTTTTTAATGATATTTCTCTCTCATTAGACCAGCCACCTCCTAGTATGCAAATTTTAGTTTCTTTATTAATCATTTTATTAAAATAACTTCTTCCTTTAACTCTATATTATAAACTGATAAAACTTTTCTTTTGACATAATCAAGTAGATTTAAAAAATCAGTAAATGTTCCAGAGCCATCATTAATAAAATAATTTGAATGTTTTCTTGAAATATATATTCCACCAAAACGCTTGCCTTTAAGCTTAGCTCCCTCTATTAATTTAGATGCATATTTATGAGGTGGATTTTTAAATATGCAGCCACATGATAATTGATTTACTGGCTGACTAACTTTTCTTTTATTATCAAGACTACTAAGTAATTTCTTATCAAATATCTTTGTATGATTATAAAATTCTACTCCAATAATAATAGAGCTTTTATTGATATTTGATTTTCTGTAGGAGTAGTTTAAATCTTTACCCTTTTGATAATAAACATCGCCATTAGAATCTAATAATTTAATTTTATGAACATGTGATAGTATTTCTTTATCAAACGCACCAGCATTCATGAATAATGCTCCACCAATTGTGCCTGGAATTCCATAAAGATATTCAAAGCCGGAAATACTATTATTAAATAAATACCTTGCAATCTTAGTGCATGATATATTGCTTGAACAATATATATATTTATCATCATGAGATATCACTTTACTCATTCTTTTAAGGCTCACGATGGTTCCATCATAAAAATCAGTAATAAAACATATATTTGATCCATTCCCAATAAATAATTTTTTTTTAGTAAATTTGATTTTCAATAGTTCATTGATACTTGTTGGACAGATGAACTCTTTGCAAATCCCACCAAGTCCTATAGTTGAAATATTCTTCAGTGGATAATTACTTTGAATCATTTTCACGCAACATACTAATGATATTTTTTATATCACCAGCACCCTGTAATAGTAATATTGAATTGTTATCAATTATAGATTTTAAAATATCCAGTACTTGGTCTAAAGTTTTAACATATAACTTATTTTTTGTAGCAAGCTTTTTAAACAAAAATTTGCTATCGTAAACAGATTTTTTTTCTCCAGCAGAATAAGTTGGCAAAAGTATTATGCTGTTAATACTTTTTAGTACTTTAGTTAAGTTGGGCCAAGAACTTTTTGTACGTGAAAATCTATGTGGCTGGAAGATCATTATGATATTTTTTTTTGGATACAACTCTCTTATAGTATCTATAGTAGATTTAATTTCAGTTGGATGATGACCATAATCATCTATCGTAATAATACTTTTTTTATTAATTCGTATATTACGATGAATATCTAACCTTCTACTTACACCGAAGAATGTCGAGATTGATTTGACTATTTTGGTAATTTTTAAATCTAGATGTAAGCACACAGATATCGCTGCAAGTATGTTATAAACATTATGATTACCAATTAGATTCGATGTTAAGTGATATACTTGATTATTATAAACCATATCAAATTTCATTTTTTTATCATAAAAAGAAATATTTTTAGCGTATAAATCATTATTACTTTTTACACCAAAGGTAAATATATTTCTATTAATTTTTTTACATATATTTTTTGAGTTTGAGCAATCTCCATTTACAAATGCTTGTCCATAAAAAGGTATAGAGTTAATAAATTTTTGAATAGAATTTTTTAAATTAGTGAAAGAGTTCTGATAGCTCTCAAGATGCTCGGCGTCTAAATTAGTTAGAACTACTAAGTGAGGTTTAAGAATTGTAAAATTAGGATCACTCTCATCAGTCTCTGTGATTAAATAGTTACTGTTACCTAATTTTACATGTGGATCATCAGTTTTAAGCATACCTCCTATTAAATAAGTCGGATCAAGATTATTATCGTGAAGAATATGGCTAAGTAGACTAGTGGTGGTTGTTTTGCCATGTGAACCAGTTATCGATATCCCGTACTTGAGTCTCATAAGTTCAGATAGTATTTCCATACGCGTCAATATTGTCATACCTTTTTTACGTGCGTATTTTATTTCAACATTATTAGCTTTAATAGCGTTTGAATAAATTATTATATCGTTAGGCTTAATCTTAGAACTGTCATGTCCTATGTATATTTTAATTTTAAGTTTTCGCAGTCTTGTTATTGATGAACTGTCAGCAATGTCTGATCCATGGACCATGAATCCTAAATTATGAAGTAGTTCAGCAATGCCCATCATTCCTGCACCACCAATACCAATTAAGTAAAACGATTTATTTTTAAGATGCTGAGTTATCGTATTTTTCATGGAGTTCTGAAATATTTTCTAAGATTATATCACTAGAATCCTCAGGAAAAAGAGATTTAGCATTAATAGCCATAGTCTGCACATCTGATACGTTATTAATAAGATGTTTTAAAGTGGTAGATAATTTATCGTTAAATTTATCATTTTCTTCGATCACAACTGAAGCATTATTATCTTCAAGGTACTTTGCGTTAATAAATTGATGGTTATCTGTGGCATATCGATATGGTATTAGTATGGAAGCTCTTCCTGAAGCAGATATTTCGCTTAATGTCATAGAGCCTGCTCTAGATATAATGATATCTGCCCAGTCATACAATCTGTTCATTTCATAAGAAAACTCAATTACCTCATGAATAATATTTAATCGTTTATATGTTTCTTGTAACGAGATCTTATTGTTCAAACCACATATATGTTTGATGTTCAACTTTGTTGACAGTTCCGTTAAAGAAAAAGGAATATTTTCATTAAAGAACATAGCGCCTTGACTTCCTCCAAAAATTAAAATATTGGAGACATCTGTCTTTTTCATATATTTATATTTAGGATGCTCGATGTCCTTGAACAAAGATTTAATTGGATTACCTGATGATATAATTTTTTTATTTTTTGAAAATGTACCAGGGAAAGTCTCAAATGTTTTTTTTGATAGCATGTGATTAATTTTATTTGCTGTACCAGGAACAGAATTCGCTTCATGGACATATACTGGGATTCTACAAAAAAAAGATGCCAAACTTGCTGAAGTACTTATATACCCGCCAAAACCGAGGATAAAAATAGGTTTTTCTTTTTTTATTATAATATAACATTGAAAAAAAGCTTTTATAAAGTTAAGCAATCCTGTAACTTTACCAAAAAAACTTTTACCTCTTATGCCTGTAGAACTTATATATTCCAATTTTATGATTTCATCATTAACTAATTTATTTTCTATACCTCTTTTAGTGCCAATCCAAGTTATTTTATAGTTAGTATCTAAAAGTTTCTCTGCTATATTTAACGCAGGTATAACATGGCCACCTGTCCCGCTAGCAGCTATTAGTATTTTTTTAGTCATTCTATACTTCTATGCACAGCCTGACTATGAGACTGTTTATTTTCAATTTGAATTCTTATTAGAATACCTATGTAGGTGAACATTAATAAAAGATTAGTGCCTCCATAGCTGATAAATGGAAGTCCCATACCTTTTGTAGGAAATAAACCTATGTTAACAAGAACATGTATGACTGTTTGGATCATCATCAATAATATAATTCCTAGTATTAGGTTAGAAGAAAATTTAGAAACATTGTTAGTGATTTTATAAAAAATGATAATACGCCAAAATATTATTACATAAAGTAAGAGTATAAATATTAAGAATATAAAACCAAGTTCCTCGCCTATTATAGCCAAGATAAAATCATTATACTGTTCTGGTAGATAAAATAGTTTTTGCATACTAGAACCTAAACCCTGTCCAAAATAACCTCCAGATGATAATGCGATTTGTGATGCTATTATTTGATATCCACTTCCTTGGGGATCATCCCATGGACTTATAAATGCAAGGAGTCTTTGTATTCTATAGGGATACATAACTATCAAAAGCAGAATAGGTATAATTGCGAGTAAGATCACTCTCAAAAGGTGCATGATTTTAACTTGTGATAGGAAGGAGAAAATAAGAAAAGCAACAAAAAGGAGTATCATACTCCCGAAATCTCTTTGTGAGACAATAGCAAGCATAAGTATTGATAAAAATAAAAATATCTTAAGAAAATTTTTATTAAAATCATTCCTAGAAATATAACCAGATAACCAGATAAAGAAAAATAATCTTGAAAGTTCAGAGACTTGAAGAGTAAAGAATCCAAGGTTAATCCATCTAGTTGCCCCATTAATTGTTACTCCTAGACCTGGTATATGAACTAAAAGAGAGATAATTAAGGATAATAATAAAAAATATTTTCCATAGTCATAGTAGAAATTAGTTTTTATATGTGTAATTACATATAGAATTACAAGTCCTAATATAATGAATATCAATTGCTTTTTGAAAAAAAATAATGGATTTGCAAATTTAGCGGCTGCAAAATCAACTGTAGATGATGTAACCATTACTAACCCAATAATTATTAAACTAGTTACACACGCTAAAAAAAGAGAATCGAGACCCCTATTATCGAAAAAATTGATGATATTTTTAAGTCTTTCCATGAACATAGTTGCTTACAAGAGTTTTAAAGTGATTACCTCTATGCTCAAAGTCTTTGTATAAAGAAAAGCTTGACGAACCTGGAGATAAAAGTACAGTGCAATTAGATTTTAAATTAGCAAATATATAATCCGTTGCGTCTTTTAAGGTTTCAAGAAGAATAGTATCTATATTTACAGATAATTGATTATTAATATATTCTCTATTTTCACCAATTAATATTAATAATTTGACCTTATTATTAATTATATTTTTTAAAGCATTATAAGAAATCTTTTTATTATCTCCTCCCATAATTAATACAATATTATCTTCTACAGACTCTAATGCATTAAATGTCGAATCTGAATTAGTTGATTTTGAATCGTTGATATAGGTTACGCCATCATAAGTACAGAATCTCTCTAATCTATGTGATAAATGGGATCGTTTAGAGAATCCGAGCATAATCTCATCTATAGAAAGACCCAATATGCTTAAAACTGCAATACAAGCTGATAAATTGTAAGCCTCATGCCTCCCATTAATCTTGTATTTTTCATCTTTATATGAAATTAAATTATAGTTTTTAAATGCTAAATTTTCTATAGAGCTATTGTTAACATATATTGAATTATTCTTTACATCAAAAGTAATATCTTTTTTAGAATATTCTAGATTATTATTTATAATTTTATACTTTGCATTATCAAATATTTTTAATTTTGTATTAAAATATTTTTTCAACGTTTCATGTCTCTCTAGATGGTCTGTTGATAGATTCAGAATAACAGATATATAAGATTTTAGTTTTTTAATATACTCTAATTGATAGCTTGATATTTCCAGGACTATAAAATCATAATTATCCTCTAGTGATTTAAAAACGGATACACCATTATTGCCACATGCTAGAGTTTTAATATGATTACTATTTAGTATATCTGATATTAAGTTTACAGTTGATGTTTTGCCATTTGTGCCTGTAATACATATGCAGTTTATTTTTGTAATAGTTTGAAGAATTTCTATATCTGTAGTTATACTACAGTTGAGTTTTATCAGTTTTTTAACTATAGAATTATTTTTTGAAATTCCAGGGCTGATGATAATATGATCAACATTATTTAAATTTATTATATTATTCTTAAGAATTAACTGGCGATCTTTAATTTCAAGGATTTCACACGTCTCTAATGCTTCATAGGTAACTGATTCATTGTCAAAAAACTCTTTGCAGCTTTGATAAGTCATGCCTTTCCCGAGTATGAGAAAGGAGTCTTGATGTATATTCATCTAATTTTAAGTGTAGCCAAGGCGATTAATACTAATATGAACGTAATGATCCAAAACCTCATAATTATTTTTGGTTCAGATAATCCCGATAATTCATAATGATGATGAAGTGGTGCCATCTTAAAAATTCTTTTACCTTTTCTTAATTTAAATGATGCAACTTGAATAATTACAGACAATGCTTCAGCAACAAAGATTCCGCTCATGATTGCAAACGCTAGTTCTTGTTTAAGAATGATTGCTAATAAACCAAGAGAGCTCCCCAATGACAAGGAGCCGCAATCACCCATGAATATTTCTGCAGGGTATGAATTAAACCAAAGAAATCCTAATCCTGCTCCGACAAGTGATGCAGCAAATATAGCAGTTTCTCCGGTGCCTTCAATATATGGTATCAATAAATATGATGAGATATTTATATTACCATGAACATAAGAAAAAATGACAAAAGCTGATGCAATCAAAATACAAGGTAATATAGCGAGTCCGTCTAATCCATCAGTTAAGTTCACAGCATTCGATGATCCAACCAAAATAAAAATTGACCATGGAATGAAAAGTATTCCTAAATAAAAACTATTTTCTTTTAAAAAAGGGAAAACTGATTCAATACTTCCAGTATCCATGAAGAAATATAAAAATAGCGTTATGATTGAGGCAAATATTATTTGTAGGAGAAGTTTCAATCTTCCTTTTATACCGTCGCTATTTCTTTTTATAAGTTTCTTATAGTCATCATAAAAACCAATAGCACCAAATCCAAGTATTCCAAATAATAGTGTTAATATATAATTGTTAGATAAATCTGACCACAAAATAGTTGATATAACTACTGAAAATATAATTATAATCCCACCCATAGTTGGAGTTGTATTTTTATCATCAAGATGACTTTTAGGACCATCTGATCGGATAGATTGATAGAATTGTTTATTCTTGAGGTAAGAAATAATATAAGGACCAAGAAGAAGAGAAATCACAAGAGATGTCCCTGCTCCCATTACTGTCCTCAATGTTAAATATTGAAAGACATTAAAGCCTGAATTAAATTGAGAAAGATATTCAAACAAACTCAGAAGCATTTTCTATTTTAACTCCTTTACGATGTAATCAAAATTCATAAAACGTGATGCTTTTATTAAGATAGTTGAATCTTTGTCTGAGGTTTTTTTAAGCTTTTGTACTATCTCATTCATGTTATCTGAAGTATAGCAATTATCACCGAAAATTTGTTTAGCATCTTCTCCATATTTTCCCATATAAAATAAAAATTCTATACCTAATTGCTTTGAGAGTTTAAATATTGATTGATGGTGTTTTTGAGAATTTATACCTAACTCCCCCATATCTCCCATAACAAAGATCCTGTTCTTACTATAACTAGCTAATTGACGTAAAGCAGACTTCATAGATTCGGGGTTAGCATTGTATGAGTCATCAATAATCATAGAATTATTCTTTGAGTAGAGTGTATAAAACCGACCCTCAATTCCAGAAAATGATTTTAAACCATTAATAACATCATCAATAGTAGAACCAGATTCCATTGTTATTGCAACGCTAAATAGTATATTTATTGGTAATATGTTAGTGGTATAGTCTTTATCAATATTAAACTCACCATGCGGCGTCAACACACAATAGTCCTCTTCATCAGATTTCATAACATAATCTGCATTACCTATTAAAGATAGCGTTGTTATTTTCTTATCCTCATTAAGCTT
Organism: uncultured Gammaproteobacteria bacterium; assembly: GCA_902559355.1. Taxonomy (GTDB): domain Bacteria; phylum Pseudomonadota; class Gammaproteobacteria; genus CACLCV01. The sequence goes on along the minus strand of CACEHM010000003.1, from coordinate 84,661 downwards.
TTGCCATCGTGAGAAATTTGCATCGTCTATATTAAGAATTATATGCTTAGTTTTATGATGAGAAAATATCTCTTCTTTTGTTTGGATAAGATTTTCCATACTTTTAAATGACTCCATATGAGCCTCTGAGACATTCAATAAGGTGGTCAAATCTGGTTGCGAGATTTTAGTTAAATAGTTTATATCATTTTTTTTACTTGCCCCATGCTCATAAATACATTTCTCTGTTTCATGGGAAGCATTCAGGACTGATAATGGAAGCCCTATTTCATTATTATAGTTTCCTATTGTTGCGCTTGTTCTAAATGAAGTACTTAGTATAGATGTGCATAATTTTGTTACTGTAGTTTTGCCATTAGTGCCTGTAATACCAATCGTATATGGTTGACCTATTTTAATTTTATATTTTGTAGCTATGTTACCCAGTGCTCGAATGGAATTTTTAACAATTATAGTTGGAGTAGACGAAGATATAAAGTTATGAGGCTTTTCACATATTATACAAGCTGCTCCATTATCAATAGCATCTTTTATATATTTATGTCCATCATTATTGATTCCAGAAATAGCCAAGAAAAGATCTCCTCTTTTGACTTCTCTACTATCGATAACTATTTTGCTAATTACTCTGTCGGTTCCTTCAAAAGAAGAAGATAAATACTTGGCTACATCTGATACTCTAAGATTCATAGTTATTGATAAGATTATTTAAATAAATGATATCATTATGTTTTACTTTTGAACTATTCTTAATGAGATAACTCTCATTTCCTTTGCCTAGTATAAAATTAATATGTTTTTTTGATGAATAGGTAAATAGGTATTTTATTGCTGTTTTGCGTGACTTGATAACAATATACCTTTTTTTATCATTAAAACCAGAGGATATATTGTTAACTATTGAAGAGAGATTTTCGTTACGTGAATTGTCTTCAGTTATTATTGAAAACGAGGAATTACTGTCAACAATTTTTCCAATAACAGCTCTTTTTGATGGGTCGCGATCCCCTCCACAACCAAAAAGTGTAGTTATATGATTATATGATTTAAATTCTTTATAGATGTCTCTGAAAGACTGTATTGTATGCGCATAATCAATTATAAAAGTACCTTTACTTCTGGTCCTTATAACTTGCCTTCTGCCGGGCAATTCACAAAGAGCAGTGATTGATGAGTTAATTAGTTTCAGACCATAATTTTCAAGTTTTAATATTGAGCAAATCATCAATAAAGAATAAATATTAAAATGATTTTTATTAGCTTTGTCAAAAGTAACAACATGCTTATTTATTAATATTTTATTATCTTTCATGTGTCTTGATATAATTTTCTTATTTGTATACCTTGATTTTGAAAAATAAAAACACTCTAGATTTCTATATTTATCGAAATTGTTTTTCATAAGTATGGATGAATCATAATTTAAAATAGCTTTTTTACTTTGATTCAATATTGATAGCTTCGAATTAGAATAGTTTTTGATTGTTTTATGATAATCAAGATGATCACTATGGATATTTGTTATGCACGCATAGTCAAATAATAAGCCCTTTACTCTTCCTTGATGTAAACCTTGTGATGAACATTCAATAATAATATAATCGCATTCCTTAGAGACAAAATTTCTATAATATTTATAGATTATGTCAATAGGTGGGGTTGTATAATCACTATCCACTAATGCAGGATAAATTCCGCATCCCTCACTTGTTATTACCCCTACTTTCTTTTTTAAATAGGTTAATGATTGTGCTAATAATAAAACAGAAGATGTTTTACCATTTGTACCCGTGATACCTATAGTTTTAACTTTATGTTTATATCCTATGAGATCAACATTAAATAACATATGAAAAAGATTATCTAAGTTTTTTTGAATTAAAAAAGGTATTGAAGTCTTTAGGTCACTTCGTTTGTATAAAAATTGCGTAACAAATCCGGATGCTCCATTAAATATTGCATTTTTTATATTTTTAAAATTTTTCGATTCATCAGAATCAATGGATATGAAAATTTGTCCTGATTTAACTTTTCTAGAATCTATGCAAAACCTATCACTAAATTTAATAGCCCTGTTTGAGTTACTAATAATGAATTTTTCTAAATGTACTAAATTATTGTCTGTTATTAGCATAACTCATATCATTTAAAATTCTCATTGAATGTTGCATAAATTCGCCAAAAACAGGTGCTGCATGAAGACCTCCGGAGCCTTCCTTATTTTTTGGGCTCCTTACTATGACAGCAGCAACATATTTAGGTTCAGGGTCTCCTAGTATTCCAACAAATAACGCGTTATGTTTATCTTTTGAATATCTACCATCTATAATCTGTCTAACTGTACCTGTCTTGCCATAAACCGTGTATCCTTCAACTTTAGCCTGCCTTCCTGTTCCATCGTTTGAATGAACTACATCTCTCATCATATCTAATACTTTTATTGAGTTATCCCTATTTAAAATATTATCTTTTTTAGAGTCTTTATTATTATTTTTCAAATAATTTATTTGTACCCTGTTGCCATAATTAGCAAGTGTAGTGTAAGCACTTGCAAGATGCATTAGTGACGTTGAGAGACCATATCCATAACCGAGACTCATATGACCTGAATTTGATAACTCAGATGAAAGCGGTAAAGAGCCAGTTTTTGATCCGGGTAAATTTAGAAATAGTGATTGACCGAAACCTAGTTCATTTAATCCGTCTATAAGCTGTTTCTTTGAAAGTTTACTTGAGACTTTTGCTGCTCCGATGTTACTAGATAATTTAATAATATCTCTTGGACTTACTTTTCCTAAATATTTCCAATCTTTAATTTCTTTATCTTCAAGTAGAATAACGCCCGGCGCAGTATTTATTATTGTTGATTCACTAATTACTTCATTGTGTAAGCCGTAATATATTATCAGTGGTTTTATAGTAGATCCAGGTTCAATTAAATCATAGACAGCTCGGTTTTTAATTTTCTTCCCTCTAAACTCACTCCTTCTATCTGGATTAAATGATGGGTAGTTAGTCATTGACATTATGTCGCCTGTATTTGATTCAATTAAAATTATAGAGCCACTCTCAGCTTTAAATTTTGTAATATATTTTCTGAGGGTTTCATATGCAATTATTTGTATTCTTTTATCCAATGTGAGAAAAATATCTTGGCCTGGGACTGGTTTTCTAATAATACCTATTGTTTCAATGGGACGACCGATATTATCTTTTTTCACTTTTTTCAATCCATGCTCTGGTAATAGAATTTTATTACTTATGAATTCAATGCCTTCTTGTCCTTTATCATCTATATTTGTAAATCCTATAATATTTGAAAAAGGTTTACCGCCTAGATAACTTCTTTTATTTTCATTAATAAAATAAAGATTAGGATTATTTAAACTCTTAACTTTCAAATAGAAATCTTTCGAGACATGTCTTTTCAAATAAAATTCTTTTTTGTTTTTATTTTTATCAATAATTTTTTTTAATCTTTTTTCAGATAAACCAAGATCGTTAGATAATTCCATAATAGATTTATTGTTACTTTTATATAATCTACTCGGATTAATACAAAGAGTTTTTATTGGTAAAGACATAGCTAAAACATTATTGTTTCTATCATAGATGCTTCCTCTTTGTGCGGTCAGTTTAACACTATGAATTTGCCTTTTTTCAGCCACTTCAAGAATATTCTCTTTGCATGATCCTTTATTAAAATAAAAACAATCTGTTGCATTAACTTGAATCTGATAGAGTCTAATGATTATTATTATCAATACAAGAAAGGCTGCCATTATAAATAATGGCAGCCTAAGTTTCTGATTTTTTTTTATATTATTAATCAGCTTGTTGTCTTAAAAATGCTGGAATATCGAGAGATGTCTGATCTTCCTGCTGACTAACATCTACTTGTGTTATTGCATCATTTTTTGCTTCACTATTGCTAGGATAAGAAACACTAGGATTAATAGTTGTGCTTTCTTGTGTACTTTGGTTAACTTCAGAAGAATTTACATCTATTTTATTATCTTGTGAAAAACCAGTCGCAATAATAGTCACACGTAAATCTCCAATGTTATCATCTTCTTTAATACAGCCAGTTATAATTTTTGCATCTTCATTTGCTATTTCTCTAATTTTACTACCAATAACCTCGAATTCATCAGTAGTTAGATCAGAACCAGAAGTGATATTAACTAATACACCGCTTGCGCCTTGAAGATCAATATTATCTAGTAGTGGACTACTAAGAGCTGTGGTTACAGCATCAATAGCACGATTCTCGCCTGAGGAAACTCCTGATCCCATCATGGCTTTTCCCATTCCAGACATTACTGTTTTAACATCAGCAAAATCAACATTCATGAATCCTCTAATAGTTATTATCTCAGTTATGCCTTTAACAGCTCCTCTTAGAACGTCGTTAGCGTTTTCGAATGATGAAAATATAGACTCTCCACCGCCATATACTTCTTTTAATTTCGAATTAGGTATCACTATAAGTGAATCCACCCATTGCTCAAGGTTATCAATGCCTTCTTGAGCATTAGACATTCTCTCTGGACCTTCAAATTCAAATGGTTTCGTTACTACAGCAACCGTTAAAATACCAAGATCTCTAGCGATCTGGGCGATCACAGGTGCGGCACCAGTTCCTGTTCCACCACCCATACCAGCTGCAATAAAAAGCATATCAGCACCTTCTATAGACTCTTTTAAAATTTCACTTGCTTCCAATGCTGCTTGTTTACCTTTTTCAGGATCTGCCCCAGCACCTAAACCTTTTGTGATTTCAGAACCAATCTGTACAGTAGTTGCTCCATTCACATCTCTTAATGCCTGGACATCTGTATTTGCAATTATAAAGTCAGCTCCATGAATTTGAGACTTAAGCATTGAAATGATTGCGTTACCGCCACCACCTCCAACACCAATGACTTTGATAACCGCGTTCTGATTATAATTATCTACTATTTCAAACATGGTGTTCCTCCTAATTGTTTAAGTTCATGATTAAAATTCTTTCTTTAGATGGAAGGCTCATTCCAAGTGCTTCACCTAAACCGCTCTTTTGAAGTTTACTATCAGTGAGATTTACCTTTTGCTCTAAAAGCTCTCTATATCTCTCTGATGTTTCAAATAATATTCGCTCATTCTTTGAAACTTCTATATTAAGTATTCTGTTTTGGTATTTAACAAAAATAGCGCCAAATGCAGATACAGTAATCAAAACTATTAATATTAAGGTTGTCCCTAGGTTCATGATTGTTTCTCAAGTACATTAATTTTGGCAGATCTTGAACGAGGATTTATTTCAATCTCTTCATCGGATGGCTTGATTTTTTTTATTAAATTAAACATTTTTTCCATAAAATCTTTTTTTATTGGCATTTTTCTTGGCGCCGATAAGTATTGATCTGTATATATTAGAAAATCTTTAATCACTCTCTCTTCTAGAGAATGGTAAGTGATTAATACAAGCCTTCCTTTTGGCGCAAGAACATCGAAAGATTTCTCTAAAACATCCTTTAGTACATCCAATTCTTTATTGATGAATATTCTAAGAGCTTGAAATGACCTTGTTGCATTATGTTTATGCTTATCATTTACTAAAACAGATTTATTAATAATATCAACAAGTTCTAAAGTATTTGTTATTCTGTTTTTTTCTCTGTACTTAATGATATTTCGAGCAATTCTTTTTGAGAACTTTTCTTGTCCATACACTCGGAGTATTCTTTCAATTTCTTTTTCTGATAATTTATTCAAGTAATCAGAAACAGTTTTACCCTCCAATCTATTAAATCTCATATCTAATGGAGCGTCCTTAGTAAAGCTAAAGCCCCTATCACCATCATCTAAGTGAACTGATGAAACTCCTAAATCAAATAGTATCCCATTTACAGCCCCATAAATGTTCCATGTCTTCGCGTATTCATGAAGAGAAGAAAAACATCCATGTCTTAGGGTAAATCTCTTCTCATCTGATAATTCGTTCGTATTAAATTCGATAGCATCAATATCTTTATCTATTCCATATATTCTAGCTTTCTTGCTTGTTGAGTCTAGAATCTCTCTTGTATGTCCTCCATAGCCTAGAGTTGCATCTATGTAAATGCCATTTTCATCTGTAATTAGCTGTTGAACAGAGTCTGCTTTCAATACTGGGATATGAAAAGATGTATTATCCATTTTTTCTAAACTCCATTATTTTTTCATATGCAGTTGTAATTTTTATAAAGATTCTTTGAGCATCAATGTTGTCATTGTTTTTATCAGGATGATATTTAGATGCTAAGCGTTTGAATGCTTTTTTAATAATATCCAAATCTTCATTTGGAGATACGCCAAGAGTTTTGAAATAGTTGTTATTGATCATATGCTAATATCACTCAGTGCTTCAGCATCATCATTAGAAGTCACCTCGTCTCTCCACTTATCTACATTTTGATTCCATAAATTTTGATCCCATATTTCGAACTTATCGCCCTGACCAATAAGAATAATTTTTTTAACTAATGATGCATATTCTCTCAATGGTTTAGAAATAAGTATTCTGCCAGAGGAATCAACATCAATATCTTCAGCATGACCCACTAATAATCTTTGTATTCTTCTAGCATTCTTATTAAATGATGGTAATTCATTGATTTTGCTTTGTATTTTCGCCCATATTCCAGAGGGGTAAAGTAGAAGACACTTTTCTTCAGTATCGATAGTAATAACCATAGAACCTTTTAAAAGGCCAGTGATATGGTCTCTGTAGGTTACAGGAATACCTAATCTACCTTTTGAATCCAGGTTGATGTTATGTATGCCTTTAAATAAATTATCCATTATTCTCCACTAATTGACAAAATATTCCATTTATCAACACTATATGCCTTATTTTTATTATATGCAAGCACAAGAAGCGTTAAATCAATGATTTTTGCAAAAAATATGAAATATATTAATCTGATATAAATCAATGATTTATAGTGTATATATGAGAATTTGAGAGTTAGTTGATAAGCCGGGTTCTGTCTTGTACAGCCATTTATCTAGGGTTATTGTCACCAATAACCTCATAAGCAGCAACCACGTGATTATTTTGGGATTAATCACAAATTTGCCTTGCTCCAAGCGGGGTTTACTTTTGCCTAATTAGTTACCTAATCAGCGGTGAGCTCTTACCTCACCTTTTCACCCTTACCTTCAATGAAGGCGGTTATTTTCTGCAGCACTTTCCAAAACTCACATTTTCCAGGTATTACCTGGCGCTTTTATCCCTGGAGCCCGGACTTTCCTCTATGAAGAACATAGTAGCTGTATAACTAACTCTCAGATGTATTATAAATTTCTACTGGAAGTAATCAATCTATTTTCTTGCTGCAAGATACGCTACCCATGCTGGATCTGCATCACATTTGGTGACCTTATAAAACCTTTCTGTTTCTTCATTTTTCTTGTCATTCCAACCTTGCATATATACATCTACTTTGGTGAATCCAGCTTCTTTAAGGCACTCTTGTATTTCCGGTAGCATCCATAATCTCCACTCATAGGTAAATGCTCTTTTACGTGCTGTTTTATCAGGAAACTCAAAATGGATATGACATTTGATCTCATGAGTAATAGGATTAAAAGACGACTGATCCCATATGTATGTAAAATTTTTGTGTTTTGTTCTTTCCTCTAAAAGCTGATGAGCTTCATAACCGCCAAATGCATCCAGCATAAATATTCCTCTGTTTTTCAGTTGTTTATATGCATGTTTGAAATAATCTATTAATTTTTTTCTCTGTTTAAAAACAAAATAGCTGAAATTTGTGGCTAAAATGCAGTCAACTTTATCAGTATTGAACTTTGATGAATCTCCGTAACAAATCTTGATTCTTTTTTGCTGTTCTGAACTAAGTCTTGAAAGAGCTGTATTCTTCGCCTCTTTAATCATGGCTCTATCTAAATCAACAGCAATGGCAATATTATCTTTATTATGGCGAACCCACTCAGAGGATATTAAAGCAGAAGCACAGAAATCCTCTCTAAGACTCTTACATTTTGTTTTGTTATATCTCTTGAATAGCTTGTTAATGAAACTTACCTCAAATTCTGTACATTGAACAGACTCCTCATAGAGTCTGTTAATATCTGCATTACGAGCAGTTAACTTTCTTCTCTTCATAGTCATTCTCAACAAAAAAGTTCTCTAAATTCTCAATACGTTGGTCAGAATTAACTAAATTATGAAGATATATTCTCCACTTTTTAGATAGTGCTGTCCCTTTATATAAATTAGTAAGGTGTTTTAGCGCATATTGCTTATTAAGTGCCTCCTCAGCATCTAATCGACTAATGTATTCGCGAACAATATCTTGGATTGAAAAGGTATCACTATTTGAAAAAATAATATGCTCTACTTCTGACAAAAACATAGGATTATTATAAATTTTTCTTCCTATCATTACGCCATCATATGTATCCAACATTTTTTTAATTTCATTGATATCTTCAATACCTCCATTGATATAAATATTAATGTGAGGAAATAATTCTTTAAGTTTCAAAACATCATGATACCTAAGTGGAGGAACGCTTCTATTTTTACGAGTTGATATACCATTCAAAATAGCATTTCGAGCATGAATATAGTATGTGTCACACCCAGATTCGCTTGTTATTCTAATAAATTCTTTAATATTTTTTAAATCATGGTCATAACCTAGACCTAATCGGGTTTTTATTGATACTGGGATATTTGTTTGAGCTTTTATAGCTTCTACATATTGAGCAACTTTAATTGGGTCTTCAATTTGGCATGCACCAAAGCCGCCCTTTACAACTTTAGAACTAGGGCATCCAATATTTAAATTAATTTCATCAAAACCCTGCTCCGATACAATCTTAGTACATTCTATAAATTTGTTTCTATCATTCCCTGCAAGTTGAATAACTAAAGGATGTTCTGTTTCATTAACTAAATATTTTTTAAAACTGCCTCTGATAAGAGAATCGACTGTTATCATTTCAGTAAATAAGACAATATTTGGCGAAATTATACGTACTAATTTCCTAAAATATTTATCTGTTCTACCTACCATAGGTGCCAAGAAAACTTTCATATCTATTTATATAAGTTATTTATTTCTAGTTATCCGACTATAATATTGTAATGTCACACAAATTACAAAAGGATGATGTATCAGTTGCAATCTTAGCTGGTGGCAAATCATCACGAATGGAAGGTAAAGACAAAGGATTAATAAGGTTCAATGGCAAATTAGTGCTTTCAAGGATTATCAGTATAGCAAATGAATTCTCATCAGATGTATTTGTGATAGCAAATAACAACCTCAAAGAATATGAACAAATACATAAGAGGGTATATACAGATATCTTAGATGATTTCCAGGGACCTCTCTCAGGTATATACACAGCTCTTAAAAAATGTAAAAACCATAAGTTAGTAGTATTGCCATGTGACGGACCTTTTATAAATAAGGCATATTTTGAAACCCTGCTTAACCATACTGGAAATAGCTCAATAAAAGTAATTAAAACCGGGGATAGATTACAGCCTGTATATGCTTGCATAGATTCATCTTTAGCTAATAATCTTCAAGAATTCCTACAATCAGGGGAGAGAAAGATCGATAAATGGTATACTTCATGTGGATTTGATGAAGTATTATTTAATCATGATAATGAAATGTTCTTAAATATAAATTCAAAAGAAGATATAGAAATAAATAAAAATTTAATAAGTAAAATATATGGATAAAAAAAAGATTGCATGGTGTATTACCGGTTCTGGTCACTATCTAAAAGAATCAATAGAATTATTGCTTACACTTGAGAATGTTGATTTATATTTAAGTAAAGCTGGTGAGGAAGTATTAAAATGGTATAACTATGATTTATCAATCTTTAAAAAGAAGAAGATAAAAATATTTAAAGATATAACATCTAGTTCTGCCCCAGTTAGCCTTTTATATGAATCAGTTTATAAATTGATTGTTATCTCACCGGCTACTTCTAACACTATTGCATTAATGGCACAGGGTATTTCAACTAATTTGGTGACTAATATGTTTGCACAGGCAGGAAAATGTGAGGTCCATTCTTTAGTTTTTGCATGTGATACCGAACCTGTTGTTATAACTCAAGCGCCTAAAAAGCTTGTGACTCTATATCCAAGAGATATAGATTTAAAAAACTATAAAACATTAAAAAAATTTAAAAATGTAACCGTTGTTGATAATGTGAAAGCATTAAAAATGAGTCTTAAGAAACTAAATAAATGAAAAATATATTATTTATTACCGGTAAGTTAGCAGAGAAAGGATTAAGAACAGTTATTGAATCTATCGAAAATAAAGATTTTACATATGAGATAAGAAATCTGAATGTAAATGTTGCTGCTTTACTTACAACAGATATGATTGAGAGAAGAATAGGAAATATAGATTCTTTTGATGAAATTATTATCCCAGGAAGAGTTCGCGGGGACTTAGAATCTTTGAAAGAAAATATTAACAAAAAAATAATACGTGGTCCTGATGAACTAAAAGACTTGCCCACACTTTTTGGTGCTAGTCCTGTAAAATATGATTTATCGAAATTTGAAACATCTATATTTGGAGAAATTACTGATGCTTTAAATATGACAGTCGAGGAAGTAATCAAAAGAGCTGAATATTTTAGATTGGAGGGTGCTGATGTGATTGATATTGGCTGCTTACCAAATAAAAAATTTCCTCACTTGGAAGAAATAGTGCAAGAGCTAAAAAATAGAAACTTTTATGTAAGCATAGACTCCCATAACACTGAAGAACTAATTAGAGGCTCAAAAGCAGGGGCAGATTATTTGCTAAGTATTAAAGATGAGACTTATCACATATTGGAAAATTTAGATTCATACCCTGTTCTCATTCCAACAGATTACAATATGCAGAATTTCTACAAGCTCATTGATAGAGCATTACAGGATAAACTTACTTTCATAGCTGATCCAATACTGGACCCTATTTCTTATGGCTTCACTAAGAGCATAGAGAGGTATATCTACTTAAGAGAAAAGTATCCTGACATACATATTATGATTGGGATAGGAAATATAACTGAGCTCACACATGCTGATACCTCCGGTATGAATATGATAATGCTTGGTATAGTTGAAGAATTAAAATTGAATCATATTCTTACTACACAAGTAAGTAGACATTGTTCAACAGTAATTAGAGAAACTGATTTGGCAAGGAGAATAATCCATGCAGCATCAGAGAATAATATTACTCCAAAGCATATCAATAATGGCTTATTAATAAATCATGGCCATAAAGATTATGCTTACACGTCTGATGAATTAAGTGATATGAAAAGTAATATAAAGGATAAGAATTATCGTATATATGTAAATGATGATGGAGTGCATCTATTCAATAAAACGATTTATAAAGTATTTTCAGATCCTTATGATTTTTATGAATTCCTAGAAGTAGATGAAGATTCAGGGCACTCATTTTATTTAGGTGTTGAGCTTGCTAGAGCACAAATTGCATATCAATTAAAGAAAGAGTACTCACAGGATGAGGAGTTAGATTGGGGTTGTTTGATAGACAAAAAGGCAGATAATAAATTACAGTCTAAAGAATTAGGACCAACATTTAAGAAAAGAAAATGATTCACGAAGTAATCGTCACTACAGTCAATAAAGATAAAAAAGTACATATTGCTCCGATGGGTGTGAAATTTCTTCAGACTGATTCAAAAAAATTAGTACAGATTTCACCTTTCAAGCCGTCTCAAACTTTAAATAATATTTTAGAAACAAAAATCGCAACAGTAAATTTTATAGATAATGTTAAAGTTTTTTCCGGAATAGTTACTGGAGAAAAAAAAGATTGGGAGCTAGAAATATTTGATGATAAATGTGCTCCTCACCTTCAAAATACAAATACACACATGAATGTTAAAGCGATTGAAGATCATGATGATCCTGTAAGGCCAAGAATTATATGTGAAGTTATCAACGAACAAATCCATAGACCATTTTTGGGTTTCAATAGAGCTCAGTTTTCTGTTATAGAATTAGCAGTACTCTCAACACGTCTTGGTAGAATTGATGATAATAAAATTAGGGATGAGATGAAATACCTAAAAATTGGAATTGATAAAACTGCTGGTAAAAATGAAAAAGAAGCTTGGGAATGGATAGAGAAAAAGATAAATATCTACTTTGAAAATAATGATTAAATCTCTAGCTAGTATCAAAAATATCAAAGAAGCTTCGCTTATGGCTGATTATGATTTTGATATAATTGATATAAAAAATATTGATGATGGTCCCTTAGGATATGTAGGAAATAAAGAAGTCGAGCTTATTTCTAATGAACTCGATAATAGAATATTAAGTGTTACTGCTGGTAATAGTGATCATCCAAATAAAGATATCATTTATGAAAGACTAGAGTTTCTAAACTCTTCAAAAATTGATTATATTAAAATTGGGATATTTGATATAAATTATCTTGATATGCATTCTATATTTTTGAAAAAAGCATTTAATTTAAATATTAAAACTGTAGGTGTTTTATTTGCGGATAACAATATTGACATCAACATAATAAAAAAAATATGTAAACTTGACTATGATGGTCTAATGATAGATACAGTTAAGAAGTCTAGTAAATCAACTCTCGATATTTTGGATGATAATTTAATAAACTCTTTTGTTTCAGAATGTCATAAGATAAAAAAGTTTTGTGGACTCTCTGGCTCTATGCAACAAAATACTATTGAATACGCAATGAAATTTAAATCTGATTTTATTGGATTCAGGGGTGCGTTATGTTCACCTAATTCAAGAGATAATATTGAGTCGATTCAATGTCAAAATATTATAAAAATAATAAAAAATATTAATCAGAAAATGTATCAAGAAGCGGTTTAACTTTATCAATTGATTCATTATATTCGCTCCTTATATCAGAATCGTTTACGATACCTCCTCCGCCCCAAAAATATAAATTCTTGTTAACTGCAAGCATAGTTCTAATTGAAATATTTAAATCAGTTTTTTCATCGAAGCCAATATAACCAATGCTTCCACAATAAATTGACCTGTTATTCGGCTCTAACTCTTCGATTATCTCCATAGATCTAAGCTTGGGAGCTCCAGTGATGGAGCCACCAGGAAAAGCATCTTTGATCAGATTATATATATTTGAATCATTATCTACTTCACCACTTATAGTGCTGACAAGGTGATGAACATTTGCAAATGTCTCAATCTCAAAAAGCTTATCAACTTTTATACTTCCATTTTTACAATTCATACCTAAATCATTTCTCAGTAAATCAACAATCATAAGATTTTCAGCTTTATCTTTTTCTGATGTTTTTAAATCTTTGATATTTTTTTTATCAATTACTGGATCAATAGATATTGGTCTCGTGCCTTTAATAGGTTTTGTTTCAACAAATCCATTATTTATAGATAAAAATCTTTCCGGTGAAAATGATAAAATCTTACCAAATGGATAATTCATAAACGCTGAATATGGTGACGCGAATGATTTGGTTAATGTCTTATATATTGAATATTCATCACCATCAAATCCAAGAGAAAATCTTTGAGCAAGATTGACTTGATAACAATCGCCTCTTTTAATGTAGTTCATAATTTTAGATAATTTTGCATGATATAAATCATAATTCATATTAGATTCACATCTAGATGTACAGTTAAATGATTCTGATTCATTTGAAGATAGCTGGCTAATTGATAATTTTAATATGCTATCAATTAGTTTATTTTTTTGATGATACAAGATAAATGATTTTCTTTTTAAATAATCATAAATTATGCACCAATCATAGATACCAAAAGCTATCAAAGGATATTGGAAATCTTTATTATTTTTATTTTCAATATTGTGAAGTTTATTGCCATAATCATATGAAATAAAACCCATAGCTCCCCCACAAAAAGGAATATCATCCTTAGATTCACATTTATATTTTTCCATCGCATTCTTCAAAGAAGAAAAGATATCACTATTAAAAGATTGATTATTAGATATATCATCATCCAAGATAATTTTCTCAAGTGGGTCAGAAGTTAAGATATCAAATCTTTGATCAGGATATTTATCATTATTGCTGTTAAGATATATAGACCAATCATTATTTTTTATAAATTCAAAATATTTATGAGAGGGTATTGAAAAGTCTAGTTGTTCAATTTTATATGTCATTTATAACCTACACATTACATACGATGAAAATAATTTTGTTAACTCAGAACCTCTTTCAATTTCCATCTCCAAGATACTGTTAATATCTATATGATTAAGATTATTTTTTTGACCGATATGTGATATTGCTCTATATCCTAATCCTAATCCCATAATATCTAATTTTTTATTCTCATTAAAATGTTTTCTCTTGTGAAATAAAATATTATTTTCAATTAACTTAATCTGAGAATCATATATTTGTTTCGATAAATTCTTAATCAAATCTAATTTATTATATGCAAAATCAAAGCCAAATGATCTAGATACTCTCTTACATGCATTTATTTTAGAATGGTCATTCATATTTAGTGCTTTAGAATATATATCATCGACAGGTAACTTATCCAAAATAACGTAAATATCAGACATAGAAGAAAATTGTTCCGGTATTATCTTATAAATCTTATTTTTGTATGTTATTTCATTAGTATGTGCATATATAGGTGTGCGTGCACAACCAGTATATAGAAGTTCATTGGATTGTAAGCCAGTTATATCTGATGTTCTTTTATTTTTAATTTTTCCATTTTTTATAATTAGAAAATCGCATGTGGTCGAACCAAAATCAATAGCTATAATGTCAGAAAATAAAGAGGATATATACAATGCAGTTGCGTACCAATTAAATGAGCCTATATATTCAAATGAGGCTTTATTTATCTTTAATGAATTTTGAAAGCCATTTTTAGTAAAGATATATGATGGATACTTACTTTCTATAATTTGTTTAACAATATAATCAACGCCATCAGCCCTATTATCAAAACAATCACACATTTCTGCTGACATTGTAAAATAGTTTTCAGTATGATGGTTTTTTTTACTATAAATTGAGTTTATCTTTATTACTATATTTTTGAATTTTTTATATTCCTTCCAAAATTCAAAATCAATAATGTCATACCATATAATGTCTGAGTCACTAGATATGACGCAATATTTCAGGTGGGCACCACCTATGTCCCAACCTATTTTAGTTATACTTGCAGCTTTATTTTGCATGATGATCCAGTTTGTTCATTCTTTGATATATTAATGTAGTCAAGTATATGTCTATCTTTACATTTACTAATTGCAGACATAGAAGTTGTATATCTAGGATTGATATCTACCAAAAATATGCCTTCTTTATTATAAATCAAATCTAAACCTATAAACCCCTTTAAGCCAGGAAGAGCTACTAAAATCGCTTCAATAAATTTAAAAAGTGAATTTCTAAAATATGGATAGATATTCACATTGATAGCATCCAACTTAAGAACATTATTATATCTGTTAATTATTTGTTGATTAATTGTAAGTATTTCATACCCTGTATCAGATATATAAAGATTAACGCTATATGAATCACCAGGAATATATTTTTCAATTATTCGATTTGCTGGGATTTCTAAATTCTTATTACTAGTAACTCTAACATTATTACAACCACATCCGAATCTATCTTTGATTATATATAATGATTGTTTTGATTTTGAAATATAAGAGTCTGCATGTGAAATATTATATCTATTACAAATATCTTTTAATAATAATTTATCACTTGTTACTAAAATAGTTTTAGGAGATGAAAATTTCATATTATCAACATATGGATTTATTTCCTTGATATAGTTATATAGTATTAAATCTGATTCTGGACAAATTGGTAAGAAATAATCATAAGAGTTTATCATGTCAGTATCATAGATGATGCTATGATTATTAGCAGTAATAAGGATAGCGTTCTTATTATTTTTATACTTATAACGATAGTCACAAAAAAAGTTTACAATACTGTCTGTCTTGCTAATGAGTGAATCTATTATTAGATTAGCTTCCGAAAGTAGACTATGATCAAATTTTTTTCCTATCAAACCTCCGCCTGTAATATACTCATATATAAGAATTTTTTTCATCATGAACATTATACCTGCAATTGATATAAAAGACGGTAAAGTTGTAAAAGCTAAACAAGGTGATAGAGATAGATACCACCCTATCAGTAAGGATTCAGGCTTTTCATCGGATCCATTTAAGTTTATAAAAGAAATGACTAAAATTTATCGTCCTTCCATATTTTATATTGCAGATATTAATTCACTGATAAGTGAAAATCATAATATTGATTTAATAAAGGACATTGCAAGTGTGAATAAAAATATTCATTTTTGGGTAGATATTGGAGGAAAAATCGATCAACGTTTAGCTAAGAGGAATATTGAACCAATATTATGTAGTGAAAATTGTTTATCTATTAAAAATATTAATTATATATATAAAAATTATATTCATTCATATGACTACAAGAATAAATTACTAGGTTTAGATAGTTTCAAAAATTTTGATTCT
Source organism: uncultured Gammaproteobacteria bacterium (assembly GCA_902559355.1). Lineage (GTDB taxonomy): Bacteria > Pseudomonadota > Gammaproteobacteria > CACLCV01. Next base: position 68,060 of record CACEHM010000003.1, on the reverse strand, counting down.
TTATATAAAAACAAAATTATTTTTATGAATATAGCTGACGTGGGTAATGATAAAGGTCCAGATTATAAATATATTCGCTCAATGAGTAAAAAAAGTTCAATTCAATATTACGTGGGTGGTGGAATAAAATCTACATTTGATATTAATAAGCTAGAGGCTATGGGGTTCTCTGGAGTGTTAGTATCTTCACTGCTATTTAAAAATTATAAAAATTCATTTCTAATAAAAAAAAGAGCTGGCAAGTAACCAGCTCTTTCTAACATAATCAAATATGATTACTTTTCAAATGGGTGTTCTGTAGCTTTCTTAGCAACAACATCTTGTGCCTTAGGCTCACCACTTATAGCGTTTTTGATTGCCATTTTTACAGCTTCAAAATTGTAATCGTAGATACGTTTATTATCATCAGCGTCCCAATGAATAAATACACCTACACAAATGAAAATATCATCAGCTTCATCAGCTGGGATTGTTCCATCTTCAACGCATTCAGTTACCGCTCTTGCAACAGCTGCTTGAGCTGGTCCAAACATTTGAACTGCTTGTTTAGCACCTTTAATTGTTACTTTGTTAAACATAGCTGTCGCTGGTTTACATAGTAAGTTAGGTGAAACTACAGCTAATAAAGATGTAAAACCATCTTTGTTATTACAAAGAGTGTTACAAAATGCATCTTCTACTGCAGAACCACGTGGTCCCATTAACAAGTCGATATGTGAAATCTCGTTATCCCCACCTTCGGTTACAACTAGCGCTTCACCAACTAATACTTTGTCGACTACTGCCATTATTATCTCCTATTTTAATGTTTATTAATAAACGAACGTAGCTTACCTATCTGGCAACCCAATGAAATAATCATAAATCATCATTGAAACAACCAATAAATCTGCTGATGTTCCTGGATTCACTCGAGTCATTTTGAAATGATTATCAAGAGACATTAGTTTTTTACCCCATGACTCGTGTCGAGTATCCCCGTCTAGTATTTTTATCAAATCAGAGGCCTCATTGCTAGTCTTTTTTGCTATTTTATTGCCATATTTTCTACATATGTGTGAATCTGGGTACTTTTCTAAAATTTTAAGAAAAGTATAAGAAATAGCTAGTTTTTTATCATTGATCTTACGAAACGCATTATCTAGTGCTGGTATTACAAATCTAAATATATCTTCAAAAAATAAAGCATATTGTTTAGCAATCATATCGTATTCAGATGATATTTTCATAATATCAAGAAGGGCTATATCAGGATTTGAAGCTACATCATAGTCGCTATGAGAACCTAATCCTCCTGGCTGGGCAAGCTTTATAGCATTACATAATTTGGATACGTCTTCACTGGTTGCCTCTATAACTACAAATTCAATAGCCTCGCAAAGAGTTAGATTTTTTTTTAATGAGAGTGATTGTACAAATAATGAACACAAAAGAATAATACCAAGATTAGTATTTTTATTAACAACTCTTTTTGTCATAAGCACAGAGTTTTCAATTTTTTCACCTAAGCTAGAATCATTAGAAGAAATTATTTCAGCAGTTGTCATAAAGCTTTTTATAAAATCATCAGATGAAGTATCAGGATGTCCAGATGTTTGATTTACATTACCAGGTTTTATGCACTCAATATCTAATTGGCATGAGTTTATATATGATTTTTTAATTAGATCTTGTACAAATTTAATTTTATGAGTTGATAAATCCATATTACATTGCAATATTTATGTCACTAAAAGATTTACAAAGTGATCAGATATTACTTCTGTTTCGACGTTCTGTAATCCTCTCCATGCTGGGATACTATTTATCTCGATGATATAGTTATTATTTTTGAAACTCATTATATCAACGCCACAAAAAGAGATATTTAATAATTTACTCGCTTTCAAGGCTAGATCAATGATGGACTTATCAATTGATTCTTTCTTGCATGATCCACCTTTAGAAACATTATTAATAAAGCTGTCACCATATCTTGTCATATAAAAATATTTATAGGTTTCATCTTTACGTATTACTAATATTCTATAATCATGATTAATTGAATTATCCAAATATTGCTGAAAATAGAAAATGTTTGAGAGGTTTTCTATTTCTTTCAGTTCGTAAGAGCTTTTTATTAATTTAACATTATCTCCTTGTGATCCAAATAAAGGTTTATACACAATACCCTCCTTGGGTAATTGAGTTTCTAAGAATTTTTTAGCTTTCTCGAAGTTACGGAAAATAAATGTGCTAGGTGTTTTTAAATTATTTTTACCCAGAATATATGAAGTATAAAGTTTGTCCACTGTGCTCTCAATTTTTTGTGCAGTATTAATTACCCTAACTCCCTTACCTTCAAATATTTTTAATATATTTAGATAATATGTTATTTCTTCTAATGTACCACCAGGAACAAATCTTACTATTACATTATCTATTTCAGGAATAGGTACATCATTAATAAATAGCTCTGCTTTATTATTGGATAACGATAGACTAATATTTGATAGACATCCCGAAAAAACTTTATGTTTTCTTTTTTCTAGTGATGTTTTGAGTTGTTGAAAATGCCATCCTTCCTTTTCAGTAAGAATTAAAGTTCTAATCATTTATTAAATGAATCATCCATTAAAGATAAATCAATTTTACCACCAGTAAATGATTTTCCAGTTTTCAAACTAGAAACAATTACTTTGGCTGGACTAAAAAGCATCTTATCAATTTTATAAAAATCATATTTGTATTCTTTGAAGACATCTGAGAAGGGTTTACCATAATCGCTTGATGTACTGCTAGGAAGTCTTTTGGCTAATTCTTCTGCATCATCATTAGGTGTATCTACATATAAATGAACTAGGCCACCATAAAGAATGGCATCGTTCGTCCTTCCCATACCAATTAGAAAATCAGGTGCTGGAGGTGGTAGAGGTGCTGAACCAAAACCATCTCTTACTTTATCTATTGGGAAACCTAATTCATGGACTTTATGCAAGCCTACTTCTAACACTCTTCCTACAACTTGAGTTGTTCCACATAACGAGCGAGTTGGTGTCAGGATAACTGTTAGATTCTTTTCAGATATGCCACAGTCGTTTACAATTTTGTCTATAATTTCTTGAGGTGGATTTTGATCAACTTCTAACACTACCACTGTAGAGAAGAATTTATCCTCATATTCTATATCTTTAAATATTTCTTCTTTGCCGGCAAGAGCACGACATGGTCCAGAGCCTAATGCAGAAAAATTATCATCATTTTGTACAAAAGATAGTGACCAGCCAGCATATTGACTTCCTAAACATGATAAAACTGGGTCTGTACTGTGTACATGTATAGATAACGGCCAATTTGGTGTGTTATTAGTCATAGAAAGGCTCACTGTTCCCAGCCCACCCATACATATTTCCGTTATGATTCTACCTGCTTCAAGACAGCCTGTAGTCTTGATTCCAGCATCTATAATTTTTGCTCCGCCCTCAGAATCACTGATGCTTAAATTAAGCTTTTCATGCGATTCAATAAGTTGCTCAACTAAAGGTTTAACTTGTTTGTTTAGGCTGATATTTTTATTCATATTCTAGCTGGGTATTATAACAGTCAATTATTTTCATAGCACTTATAATTCTGTTTTTTATTTTAAACAAAATATCATCTTTATCATTTGAATGAAGATTAATAGTAAACAAAGGCATATCCTTTTTGATAAAATCTCCAATAGCCGGTCTATCACTTATATTTTCAAGTTCACTAATTGAATCACTAATAACTAAGTCTTTTTTTGCATAAAGGATAATATATGCATAGTATTGATTACTAATCATATTCAAATCGTTATCAATTAAGCCCAAATGATGGTGCATTAAGTTTTCATACTTTCTTGTATACAGTCTGTATGATGATGATAGGCGTGGATTAAAATCCAATATATATATTTTGTTATCAACTATTTTAAAATCAATACTGCAATAGCCTTTAATTTGATATAAATTACATATACTAGAGATAAAGTTTTTTGGAAAGTCTATATTAGCTTCACTTAGACCTAAGTTCATCGCGCCAGAATGAAGAAATGGAAACTTTATATTATCTTTGACTAAAAATAATTGATTAAGACCTAATATCTTAAAATATTCATCATTTGCGATAAAAGAAATTGAGTAAGTTTTCCCCGGAAGATATTTTTGATAGTATATATTTTTTGAAAAAATATTATTTCCTACATGCAACCCGCCAGAGCTATTATATTTTTTGCTCAAGTATTTATAATGATATGACTTAGAAATTTCAGGTAATGATATTTTTTTATTAAAAATAGCCTCATCCAAGTTATATATATTACTCAGGTATCTATATTTTGAAAATGAATTTCCTGCTATAGAGAATTCATTATCTAGATGTTCTTGTATACCTATTTCATCTTCTAATCCGGAGCCATATATAATTTTTGTTGATTTACTATCTAGATTATTATCGTCTAAGTACTTTTTAAAAGTTTTTAAAGATTGGATATAATTTTTATCTTGTGAATACGGATCAATATAGTGAACACTTTCAGCAAGTTTAGAAACATCATCATAATATGGTTCATGACCGTTAGCAATTAGTAGAACTTTTTTATACGCTTTTTTGTGCAAATTTAAATGCATCTTCAAAATCTAGATAGACTGGATCATCAGATGTGTACATTAGTTTCAAACATTCATGTTGAGATTTATATTTTACATTTCCAATTGCTAATGCGCCGATGCCTCGACACTTATTTGGAGATTTCTCCATAATTTTTCCACTATCCATAACGTCAACACCAGCAATACCAGATGGCGGAACGGCATTAGTGTCTGCACATATTTTTAAATTAGAACTCATTTGTATATTTTCATCGCTCATTAATTGAATCCCAGCAGCTCCTGTATTTAAAACAATGTCAGCTTTATTAAGATAATCTTGCTTATCTGCATCTGCTCCCGCAACAACATTTTTAGATTGATATCGGTCATTACAAATTGCCGCAGTTTTTTCGGCTTTTTCTATACTACGTCCAACTAATCTGACATTTGCTCCTGCTTTGGCGCAGATCACAGCTGATGCTACACCGACTGGACCAGTACCACCTAGAATAACAACGCTTGATTTATCTAATCCATGATCAAAACCATCTTTAAGATATTTTTCTGTAAGGGCAACCATACCTGCTGCAGTAGTAAATGCCCCGCTTGGATCAGCAAAGACAGATACTTCAAATGGAGGCACCATATGTTTTTTTGCTTCTTGAATCATATCCATAGCTTCATGTGTATCTCTACCACCAAAAAATATCCCCGTCCTTTGTAATCCTGACGGAGATCTTGAGAATATAGCATCTTGTACAAGAGTTTGTATTTCAGTCTGTTCAGCATTTGTATAAGGAATAATATTCGTCCACCCAGCATCAATAGCCATATTCACATCAAAAGGGCTAGCATTTTTTTCAGATGTAATTAAATGTAAGATATACGGTTTGTCCATGAAAATCTCCTATGTATAAATTAGCTTACGTGCTTTATTTTTAGCTGACACGACTTCGTATGAGAGGTTATTATACATACTTATTGCCTTATCTAAAATAGGCAAAATTTCATTTAGATCATTTTTAGAATCCACAAACATATAACTTGTTGGTCCCCAAGAACTTTGTCCGCAACCTACAACAAACCGCTTGGAAATTTGATTTATAATTTTGTTTATATCATTACTCAAATAAAGAGATTTCTGTACTTTTGAATAAAACATAGCATTCAAGTTTTGGAATTTAGTTAAACTCTTTGCAAATATTCTAAAGTCTTTATAAATCACAGATGGTATTAATTCATTTAAAGTAATATCAGATAAGTTCTTACGTAGATTATGAGAACTTGTATTTGCAAAAAATTTTTTTTCAGATTTTCCATGAAGACCTTTTTTTTTATTATCAAATAAAAGAATGGCTTTCCATTCTAATGGGAATTTGGTCTGAAATATTATTTCGCTCTGAGAGAGATTATTTTTTGGTGAATCAACAATAAAGCCTCCTTTTGTATAGGAGTTCATTCCTATACCTGACCTAAATTTCCTATTGAATATATTTGGAGTTATATCTAATTTATAAAATTCGGTAATTAATTCCTCTAACGATAGTATGAGTTGCGTTCCTGACCCTAGTCCAATATGATTTTCAGGAGAATGTACACAATCAATTTTAATCATACTATGAAGTTTCTTAGATGTAAGAAAGTTTAATATTCCATTTGTTATATTTTTCGGAAGATTTGATTCAAATTTTTTTGATTTTTTTATACTGACAATAGTTGGCTGACCAGAAATCGAGATACCTGCTCCACCATATGTAAATGGTGTAGATGAATTAAGACTAATAAAACCCAAATGTAGACGTGAATTTGCTTCAATTTTTACTTCCTTGAATGTCTTTTTGGTAGCCATTAAAATAGAATATATTAATGTTTTTGCATGTAAAGTTATTTATTATTGATGTAAAATAATTTATGTCAAAGATATCAGATTCTCTTAATCTTAAGAATATTGTCTGTCCTTTTTGCTCTCTACACTGCGATGATTTAGAGATAGATGTTCATGACAACAAGCTATATGTTAAAAGTAATGTTCCAAAGTCATGCGCATTCAAATATGAGAAACTTAATCTTCCAAAATTTAAAGATATGGTTACAACAGTCAAAGGTAAACCATGTGAACCAAAAAAAGCTTACCAGTATTCTAGACAACTCATAAAGAAATCAAAAGAGACTGTTCTTCTCAACTCAAGTAGCGATGTGAATGTTACTCGCGAGGTATTATCAGCTGCATCAAAGGTTAATGCTATTGTTGATCATGTTAATAGTAGTATTTTTTTAAAAAATATTAGTATTTATCAGAGGCGAGGTTACATGGCGACATCTCTGACAGAGATTAAGAATAAATCAGACGTCATTATTGTCTTTTCTAATAATCTTTTTGAAACTTATCCCCGTTTGATGGAGAAGTTTCTTGCAACTAAAAACAGCTTTAGTGTCAATTCGAAAAAAAAAGAAATATATGTAATTGGAAAAAAAGTAAAAAATACAAAAGACTGTAACATTAGGGATAAGAGGATAACTTATATAGATTTTAATAATAGAAATATAACTAAACTGATAAATAGTTTTATTAGTAAGAAAAATGAATCTTCAATTAGTAATAAGATCTTCAATAAGTTACTTGCCAGTATTGAAACATCTAAATATTTATCTGTTCTTTGGGCTACATCTGAGTTTGATAGTTATAAAGAGTGTGATGAAATTATATATAATATCTCTGCATATGTTGTCTCGCTGAATAAGACATCGAGAGCTGCTTGTTTATCATTATCAGGAAATGATGGGGATGTAAGTTTCTCACAAACTTTAGGATGGATGACAGGATTCCCATCTAGAATTAAATTTACAGGGAATTTCTTTGAGTATGATAGAGATGCAAATAACGCAATACAACTGATCAATTCAGGAAATTCAGATTTAGTGATACATCTTAATCCCATTTCAGAGAAAAAATTAGTCTTGAATAAAAAAAATAAGAATATTGTTATAGGACGACCATGCACCAAGTTTAATATTGAACCAGATGTATTTATATCATGTGGCATACCTGGTATTGACTTTAAAGGACATATATTTAGAACAGATAATGTTGTGAGTTTGCCATTGACATCATTGAGGATGTCCCACAACAGAAGTACCCAAGAAATACTAAGGGAGATTCTTAAATAATGACTACCCTATGTTTAAAAAATGGTCAGATTTTTGATCCTATAAATAAAATTTTCAATAAGAAGAAAGACATTTATATCAAAGATGGAAAAATTGTAGAAAAATTAAATGAAAAAATATCTGAAACTATCAACTGCAAGAATAAAATTATTATGCCAGGTGCTATTGATTTGCACACGCACATAGGTGGTGGGAAAGTAAATATAGCAAGATTAATGCTACAAGAATTTCATAACAACAGTGACAGAGACTATGATTTAACTGCTGATTTTATTCCAAGTACACTTAAAACTGGTCTCCAATATATTAAAATGGGTTATACATCCTGCTTTGAACCAGCTGTGCTTCCGATAAATGCTAGACAGTCTCATTCAGAAATGGCTGATACGCCGTTCATAGATAAAGGCGGTTATGCGCTTCTTGGTAATGATGATTTCCTATTAGATCTAATTTCAAGAGGAGCTCATCAATCAGAGATTAATGACTATGTAGCATTTATATTAAAAGCAACACAATGTATAGGTATAAAAGTTGTTAATCCGGGCGGTATAAATGCTTTTAAGTTTAATCAACGAGCACTGAATGTGGATGAAAATTCAGTCAGATATAAGATAACACCGCGTAAAATTGTCCGTTTACTCGCAAGAGCTGTTTATGAGTTGGGCGTGCCACATCCTCTACATGTTCACTGCAGTAACCTAGGCGTCCCTGGAAATTTTAAATCAACGATTGAAACCATAAAAGCTGCTGAGGGTTTACCAGTGCATATAACTCATATTCAATTTCATAGCTATGGTAATAATGGAGATCGTAACTTTTCATCAGCCTCTGCTGAAATAACTGACTACATAAATAAAATACCAAATCTAACATGTGATGTTGGTCAAGTTTTGTTTGGACAAACAGCTACAATGTCTGGGGATAGCATGAAACAGCATGCAAATCATAGTCATGCTCATCCAGATAAATGGCTTTGTATGGATATTGAATGTGAGGCTGGCTGTGGTGTCGTTCCGTTTAAATATACAGATCAAAGCTTTGTAAATGCCCTACAGTGGGCGATTGGGCTTGAAACATTTCTTTTGACAGAAGATCCAGATAAAATATTTCTTACTACAGACCATCCTAATGGTGCCCCATTTACATCATACCCTCACTTAATAAAACTACTTATGGATAAGTCATTTAGAGATAATTTGCTAGATCAACTATCAGTAGATATTTCAAAACATACTATTTTGAAAGACATAAAGAGAGAATATACATTATCAGAAATAGCAACAATGACTCGATCTGCACCTGCTAGGATCTTAGGTCTGAGAAATAAAGGCTCCCTCTCAAAAGAGGCTGATGCTGACATAACGATCTATGATAGCAATATTAAAGATGTAGAAGAGATGTTTGCAAGCCCAACGCATGTTATTAAAGATGGAGTTGTAGTAGTTAAAGATGGTGAAATAAAAAATTATACATGGGGTAAAACACAAGTCGTTAAGCCCGAATATGATGCTACTATTGAGAAAAAACTGAAAAAATATTTTGATAAATACCATACTATTGCGTTACCTAACTACTCTATCAGTAATGATGAAATGTCAGAGGTAATTGGATCTGATATAAATGAAGTTAAATGTAACAGGAAAAGAATATCATGAAAATTAATGGGTTAGCTATTGAGAATACCTTTGCTGAGGCTTTCAATATGAAAGCAAGTAGGATTATTGTAACAGCTGATAATATAAAGTGGGCTAAAAATGCAGCTACATCATTTACCGGATTTGCAACATCTGTTATCGCTTGTGGAATAGAAGCTGGCATAGAAAGACAGTTGAAAGCCAAAGAAACGCCAGATGGAAGACCAGGGTTCGCCATACTTCTTTTCTCAATGTCACGAAGTCAACTAGAGAAACAGCTTGAAACAAGGGCTGGGCAGTGTATCTTGACATGTCCAACTACTGCCCTGTTTTCAGGTCTTGATGGAGAAGATATGATTCCCCTTGGAAAAAATTTAAAATATTTTGGCGATGGTTTTCAAATCTCAAAACGTATCGATAAAAAAAGATTTTGGAGAATACCGGTTATGGATGGAGAATTTATGTGCGAGGAGACGACTGCACGTGTCCCAGCAATTGGTGGTGGTAATTTTATATTGTTGTCAAAAAATAGAGCTTCGTGTCTTTCAGCATGTGAAATAGCAGTGAATGTAATGAGTGAAATTGGTAACATTATAACCCCATTCCCAGGTGGAGTTGTCAGGTCTGGATCTAAAGTTGGCTCTAAGTACAAAGCATTGATAGCATCAACAAATGATGCATTTTGTCCATCTCTAAGCGGCATTACCGGTAGCAAATTACATAAAAGTGTTAATTGTGTAATGGAGATAGTTATAAACGGCTTAACCAAAGAAGATATTGATAAGGGTATACGTGAATCGTTGATTGCAATATCTAAATCTAATTATAAAAAAGATATTGTGTCTGTCTCAGCTGGTAATTATGGTGGAAAGTTAGGTCCGCATCACTTTCATTTAAGAAAGATATTAAAATGAAACCTTTAGTCTTTAAATGCAAAATTAAGGATAAACGAAGACTGGACATGAGCTGGCTTTCGAAAATCAAAACGTCTAGTCTATCGAATATTAAAAACCTCCGGGTAAACTATGGATCTAAAGAATATAAGTTGTCTACTTTGTTCGATGTATCAGGTAATAACTTCAAAGATATTATAATTAGTAATTCAAATAAACATCTAGATAATATTGGTAATAATCTTGAAGACAAAAAAATTACTATTTTTGGAAATGTTGGATTTGGACTTGCAAAAGGCATGTGTAGTGGGGAAATTATACTAAATGGTAATGCTGGTAAGAATGCATGCTCAGGGATGAAAGGAGGTTCTGTACATATTCTAGGTAATGCAGATGATGGATTTTGTAGTTTGCCTACAAGCATGAATGAAGGGCTTGTTGATGGGTTTATATACGTTCAAAAAAGTGTGGGAGATGACTCTGTTGTAAGAATGAGAAGAGGGAATATCATAATAGGTGGAAACATTGGGTCAGGTTCATGTCTCGAGCTAATATCAGGTTCTGTAGTTGTTTTAGGAAAAATTGGTAATAACTTTTGCCATAATGCTCGCAGAGGAACAATTTTTACGAGAGATAAATCCATATGTCGGGAATATATTAAAGCGAATCAAACAGATTTAACCTTTTTTAATTTCTATAAAATAAAAATTAATAAAATACTAAATAAAAGCATAATTAATTCGTCAAAGCCTGTGAGGTATTTCGGGACTAAGTCTGGAAAGGAACTTATAGAGCTATTTGTTATATAGTAAAATTACCTCATCATAGGAGGTACAATCTTACCTTCATATTTTTGAGCGAACTTATAGCCTTCAATTTGATTTCTTATGAAGTTGATCATGTCGTCCGATGCAAACTCTCTTTTACCTACAGCTCTATATATTAATCTTCCATCTGGATTTAAAAGGTATGTTGTAGGTAATCCCGGAACTCCCCAATCTACCTCTAATTCCATGTCAACATATATTGGAAAAGATATTGGCATGAGTTTTTTGAATGCTTCTATGTTTTCTGGTCCTGGGCCAACATGAAGACCAAGAACTGTAAATTTATCACTTTTAAGTGTTTGATGAAGATTCTCTAATAATGGCATCTCAACTTTACATGGGTTACACCAAGTTGCCCAGAAATTGACTAAAACAAATTTACCTTTTAAATCCTCTAAAGTTCTTTTTTGACCATTCATGTCAATAACATTTATCTCTGGTGCCATGTCTGCAGCTGGCATTGGGTCCATAAGCATTTTTGTAGGGAGAGGATATTTTTCTGACTGGGCTTGATGGAAAGGTGTTATCAGGAAAATGACAAGAAAGATAATAAAATATTTTTTCATTGTTAGTATTTTAGTTTATTTTCATGGAACCAATTTGGATCATCTAGAGATACATCACCGACAGGAACAGCAAAAGCATCCATAATAAGCACATCCATGTTCTCTCCTGTCAATGCCTTTAAAAACTCAACGACATCATTGACTTCATTATCAGTTAAATTTAATTCAAACATCAGCGGACTGATAGTCTCATTTTTATGTTTACCAACACTTCTTGTACCACCTTTATTGTAAAATTCTACAACTTCCTTTAATGTTGATAATTGGCCATTATGCATGTATGGAGCCGAAAGCTCGACGTTTCTTAGTGTAGGAGTCCTGAATTTCCATCTATCATTTGGATCTTGTGTGATAACATATAACCCCAAATCGTTTGGCGCTATTTCATTTTTGAATCTTGAATCGTTAGCATAAACAGAAGTATCCACATCAACTTCAATGCCTGGAGCTAAAACAACTTTTTTTCTTGGAGGTTCAACATACATGGAAGTAGCAAATCCCATACCTGTATTGTGAAGTTTTTCATCAGTAAATAATGCATATTTGTCATTCATAAGATGACAAGCTGTACAATTACCTTTACCTGAAAATATTTCAAAACCTCTTTTTACTGAATCATCAACTGCATTTGATTGGCCGCCATAATACCATTTATCAAATGGTGAGTTACCACTAACCAGTGAATATTGATATGCTGCAAGTGCTCTGCTTATATTATCCATGTTAGCAGGCCTACCGTAAGCATTCTCAAATAATCCTTCATAATCTGGAATAGATTTGAGTTTATTTATTATGTATCCGGGTGATGGATTAGCCATTTCATTGTGAGCAAGAAGTGGTCCCCATACTTGATCTTCAAGAGAATTTTCACGTGCATCATGAAATAATTTTGTGAGAAAGGCAACATTAATCACAGTAGGTGCATTTCTTGGAACAGATCTTCCCTCTGTGCCAACAGCTGTTTTAAGTTCATTATGAGCAAAACCCATTTCAGGGACATGACATATTGCGCATGATATTGTATCTGTATGAGATAATCTCCTGTCAAAAAAAAGTTTTCTCCCTAGTGCTATTTTTTCAGGCGTTAAGTTTGTTCCCTCTGCGAAAGATAATTCTGGCATACCAAGCTGTCTTGTTGTAGCAATACTATATAAGTCAGCTGGTTTACCAGATCGTTCAAGGCTTTTACTAGCACTTTCATAATCCTTTGAATGATAACCGTCTTTATCATCACCAGGTTTAGATAGCTTTGATACATTTGATTTAGGTTGATTAAGCTTATCTTCGCTCGATAAGTTTGTTTCTGCAAAGAGATGGTTTGAATGCAGAAAAAATAAAATTATGAACAATAGCCTCATGTTAGTTCGCACTCCTCGCAATGACCGTACCATTCTTAGTTTTTGGATCAAGTAAGGTTTTTATGTCATTAATTAATAAGTCAGGATGTAGAAATGACACACTATAAATGTTTCTTACATTTTTTTCTTGATCTATTAGAAAAACTCTTAGTATGTGTGATATCGAACCAATATAATTTCCATTTTCATCATACTCTTTTACAATTCTCTGTTGGTATCCTCTTAGTATTGGATCCAGTAATTCTGGACTAGATGATGTTAGAAATTGCCAATCTACTAATTGCTTATCAGTTCCGGTAGCATAGAGTTTCAAGACGTCTGGCGTATCATTTTTAGGATCAAAACTTAGACTCAGTAATCGTATTTTTTTAGATAACACAGGGTCTTTAGATACTTTTTGTTGTATTTTATGAAATACAGCTGTAGCAAGTGGACAACCATTTATATCTGTACACGTAGTATACATAAAATTTAGAAGTGTTATTTTGTTGTCATATAATTGATATAAGCTTTTAACTTCACTTTTATGATTAATAACATTGCCATTTGTTGCTTTAGGATATGTTGGGAGAGTATATGTTCCCGATTCTGGCGGTATGAAAGACAACTTAGTCCACCCAGGGGCTAATACAAAAGAGTCATATATAGTTTCTTGTGCAGAAGCTACAAGCGGCAATAAACAGATAAATAATATTTTCTTAAACATCCCTGGGTTATATTTTAGTTTATTTTTAGTCGCAAACAACCTTTATTTTAATACGTGAAAGGCCGCTTAACCTAGATCAAGCGGCCTCAACGTTTCAGCCATTTTACGTTATTAACCACCAATGAGGGTGTCTAATAACTTAGACAAAACTTTACTTAGAAAGTTCTGCGACTTTAGCTCCATCTTTTGGAGATTTAGCATATAAAGAATATGCACCAAATCTCATTTGATGAGGCATACCTAACTTTTCAGTTGCAAAGTCGATAGCAAATTTAAATTGTAATTCACCATCTTTATAATCATAAGCTTTGAAGAACTGAGGCATTTTTTCTGGTCCGTCTGCTTTGTCCCAGTTAGCTAGAAGTGATGATGTGAAATAAACACGTTTTCCATCCCAGCTTTGAGATAGCATGTTTACTTGGTCACCAATTACTTTTGTATACACTTCTTTAGCATTATGAGGATCTGAAATATCAAATACTCTTGTCATGCCGTCATTCCATGTATTTACCCATAAATGTTTATCATCAGCTGTAATTGAGATGTCAACAGGTAAAGGAATTTTTGCAGGATCACCAATAGTTCCTACAGACTCAGTTTGCCACTCACCATCTTTTTCATAAATCAACCAGATTTGTGAAGTTAATGCGGTTGTAGTGAAGCAATAGTTATTTTGAGAACCCCATGCACATCTAATTTCAAGTGGTGCACCTGGTACATCAAATACTTTTTTAGGTTTACGTGAATGTAAATCCCATACTACTACTGTGTTACCAAAACGTTTCATAGCATCAGAGTCACCCATGAGTTTACCTAAGTTCATCATGTAGTTATTCCAACCTGTGAATGAAGATGTGATCATAACATTACGACGTGGTAATGCACGAACATCATATCCATATCCATCAGCTATTTGTCCTGTTTTAGTAGCACCATAAAGATTTTCATCATGAGGCATGTGATATGTAGCTACATATGTACCATCATTTGTATATTCAACAAGTGCTGTTCTACCACCAAAATCTTGGTTGTTAGAAAGACCAGAAATCATCATTCTTCCTGGTAAAGCATATGTTGTGTGAGGTCCCACAATCCCACCAGAAGCTTTAACAAAGTTTGTTATAACTTTATGAAGTTTTGGTTTATTAGGATTTGTGTGAACATCAAAAATGAAAATTTTACTGGTATCTAGAGTTGCTGCCCAGAGGTAATGTCTATCATCTGTAAATCCAGAGTGATGAGCTTCATTACGTCCACCGACAGAAACGTGTCCTATTACATTGCCGTAGTGTGGAGAATTTGGATTAACTGCTATAGTTACCAATTTATCCTGTTCATCTCCTACGCCCACTTGACCTAATGTCCATACATATACATAGTCCTCTTGGCCTACGATTTTAGCCATGTATGGTGACATGCATGTCTCATCTGAGAATGCTTGAGTTGGTACAAGTGCTACTGCAAGAAAAGCTGACATCAACATACCATATAAAGTTGATATAAGTTTTTTCATTATTTGCGCGCTCCTTTTTTTATTTAATATTAAACATCGGAGGGAAGAAATAAATCTCCCCTCCAATTCTTTTGTGTATCACATTCATTGCAATACATATCCATCATTTAACTTAGAAGCTCCAAGTTAATGCGCCACCTAAGTGGAATGATGAAACTGTTGCTTTTGTATGATCCGAGGCTGTACAACCTGAAACATCCGCAGTACCAGTTAGTGATGTACCAACAGCTGCTCCGAATGATTTCGACGTTGCTAGTCCTGTTTGTCCAGACCCAAAGCATTTATCTTCTTCTAGTTGCAAAGCAACATGAGAATCAAGACTTAAGAATGGAACTCCCAAGAAGCTTTCAACACCAAGACCTACAGCAACTCTGTGCTTATAGATAACTGGTGTTTCCATTGCTTGGAAATAAGACATAAATAGTCCATACATAGGTGATGTATATGACTCACCCATTACGTTGACACCACCAATGGTCTGTATTTCTTGACCTTGTTCTACTTGTGATAGTAGTGGATCATCAGCATAACCATAACCAGCACGTAACTTCAGGTTACCCATTGTTTTTTGGACACCAAAAGAAACTACGTTTTGATCATCATAGAACTCTTTAAAGAAATGAGCTTCTGACCATTTTTTATGAGTCACGTCAGCCATAACCATTAGGTTATTACCCATATCCATGGATATACCCAAGCCTATGTTATAAGGTTGTTGAACAGTTACGTCTTGACGACATACATTGCCACGATCTTTGTTACATTTGACAGTATAGCCACTAGCGCCTGTTAGGTTATCTAGACCAGTACCATCATTACTTGTTACGTGTAGATTGTTGTACTTATGCTCTTGTTCACTTTGAAAGTAGGCACCTATAGTCATAGGACCCATACTCTTACGGGCACCAACAGCAGCCCTGAAACCAATATCATGGACTTGGTTACCAGATCCTGTTAGACCAGCTTCAAGCATAGCGTAAGTAATTGTCATAGCTACACCAACGTCTAAAGTGTCAGACATTTTCATACCTATTCCAGCGTTTACACCTAAGTTAATAAGTTCTGCACCGGCACCTAGAGAATTTGATGTATGTCTATAATCAACACCAATACCAGATGTTGCTGATACACCGACACCCAATACAACTGGTATACCAAGACCACTTAGATCTTGTGTTACAGCTACAGTAGGTACAGCATAAACATCAGCTTTAGATGTAGAATCAAAAGCAAAAGCAGAGACCGCTTCAGTACTTGAAGAACCTCCGACTTCCACTAATGTATCAAGTGATGTATGGCCAGATACAGCGAAACCCGCTGAACCATCATGAACCATAGTTGCACGTGGCATATAGAAAGTAGCACCGAACATAAAGTTAGTACCACCGAAATATTGTGCAAGCGTTGCAGGGTTACCAAACACTGCGGATACTGGATCTTCAGTATGTGCAATAGATGTACCAGCAAAAGACGCTGATGCACCGTGTAACACGTTATGAAGATCGAACCCGTGTGGTCCTGCGATTGCGCCAGCAGAGCCTAGAGACAGCGCTGTCCCGACGGCAGCTCCTAGCTTCCAATCTTTTTTGAAAGTTTTCATATAACTTTTCCTCATTTATATATATATATAACGTCTTATGGCTGGGGACATACGTCCAGTACTGAAATCAATTAAGTTTTCCCCCGTAAAATCCGTGTATTAAAGACTCCTAAAGTATTACAACTTCCGTTGCAACTCTTTTACCCTTCGTCTCCTGGTCCGTAGACTCCATCTTCAAACCATTCCCATGGTCTGTTACCTGCAACTTTTATGAAAAGATAAACACTTATCATATTAGCTACGATTAACAGTGTACCAATAAGTAATGCTACAGGCCACCCAGCAAGTCCAGGGTTTGAACCTGGTGCAAAGTGCCACATTGGGAACATGCTGCTGAAGAAGTAGTAACACGCTATCCAGAAAGCTACAACGACATAAGTGCCTTGAGCTGTCTTACCGAATAGAAATCCCATATTTACTCTCCTCTTATATTAGCATTTAACGATATTGTGATATAAATTATGCACATACCGTAGAAATAAAATAATCTAAATATTATGATTTGTAAAGAATTTATTGATAAATAAGGGGTGTTTCAAATTTTTATAAATTACTAGAATCTGTAAACTTATCATAGAAGATTTCATCTTCAGAAATACCATTTTTAGTGAGACATACACCAGCAGCATCTACCATCGGAGGAGGTCCACATAAATATGCCTGCCACCCGTTTATATCTAAATTTTGTTTTGGAATAACTTCTTGCTCAAAGTAATCCGTAACCATTCCTCTTGCGCCTTTCCAATCACTATCTTCTGGTTCCATGTTAAGAACAGGTATAAATTGAAAAGATGAGTCCTTATTCCAATTATTTTTAATATCTTCTATCTCTTTTAATGAATATAAGTCTGCTTGCGTGCGCGCTCCAAATAGAAAAATAACATCTCTTTTGATTTGATCATTAACACCACCTTCTAAAATTGCTTTTATTGGTGCTAATCCACTACCGCCTGCAATGCACACGATTGGAGTTTCTTTTTCTCTTAAATAAAATGTGCCGAATGGGCCATTTATAGTGACACATTCATCAGGATCTCTGTCGTCACTGAAGAGCCATTCGGTAAACTTACCGCCAGGTACTTTCCTAATGAAAAAAGTAAATTCATTTTTATTTTCATTTTGAGGTGCGCTAGCAAATGAGTATGATCTGGGACGTTCAAGTCCTGGTATAGATAGTTCAGCCCACATGCCTGCTAATCCTGGTCTGTCTTTACCTTCAGGGATATCACTATCAGTTCCGATTGTTAAAGACATAATATCTGATGTTAGCATTTCAGTAGCTTTTACTTTTGCATTACACGTTCTAGCAGGGACTCTAATGAGATCGCCCAACTCTACTTCAATATCACAATCCATTGTTAGCCGTGATTGGCATGCAAGAATGTAATCGTCTGCTAATTCCTGTTTTGTAAGTGCTTCACTAAAATCAACCATGGGTTTAATTTTACCTTTGACTAATCGACACTTGCATTCACCGCAAGATCCAAATTTACAATTGTGAGGCCAATCTAGACCCTGCTCTAGAGCTGCATTTAAAAGTGTTTCATCGCGAGAGACTTCTAAGTTTTTACCAGATGGTAATAGTCTTGCTTCGCTATCTTGTGGTTTAGTTCCAAAAAACCATAGGTATTTATAAATATTCATAAAACTATATAAAAAGTGTTGTATAAGCGTTTCGTTATATTCGGTAATACATTATCACTTTGACAAAAAAAAGAAACCCCAATTAATAACTGGGGTTTCCATTCTTAGATTAATACTTTTGTAATTAAGCAGTATTAATTCTTACGTCACGCATACTATTTGCATCATGATCAGCTTTTGTAGATAGACAGCTAAATGGGTTGATAGCTTCTTTACTTGTTGATGGATGTGACTGAACAGCAGCGAACCAAGTATTGACAGCAGAACGTGAGCTTACAGCAGTGCCTTTGCCCATGTTTGTTGCAACTTGACATACGCCTGCCCAAGCACAATCAGCTAATGTGTACTGACCTACACAATAGTCACCTTTCATGTTTCCAAGTGGTGAATTTAGTGTAGCTTCTAATTGATCTAATGCAGCAGCTAATGCAGCATCATCGGAGCAATCAGTTTGTTGAGCAATAGTGATTTCCTGGAACATTCTTGCTCTGGTTACACCATTTCTATGTACTAGTGATGGTCCAAAGCCTTTATCATCAAGATAAGACATACATGATACAACACCAATATTTACTGCAGAACGATCTTTAAGGACCGGTCCAATACCTAGTGGACTCATGCTTCTGATTGATGAACTAGGACCCCAGTCATCTTCTACGTGAGAGTTGATATCAACTCCTTTTTCACCTGCAGCTATAAGCACTGCATTTGTGTGAGGACATTTAGGACTACCATATAAGTCCATCACGTCTCTCAAATGATCTCCAATTGGCATAATTACCCCCTAATTATGAATTGTTAGTTAAATTTTTACTCTTCGATTACAAGTGCGCCTGACGGACAATTACCAACAGTAGCTCTTATATTTTCTTCACTATCGGCAGCTGTGTCAATTACAAATTGACCATCTACTACTTTAAATACATTTGGTGCACCTTTTACGCATTCTCCGGCGTGTGTGCAAACGTCTGCATTATAAGTTACTTTCATATTATTCTCCGAGTTAATATTTTGTTGATTGATAAGACATATGTCTTAAAATACCCTTTCCCTTTAATAAGATGAAGGTGTCTAGATCGAAATCCAGGCACCTTCAAATTTACTTACTGCTTAGGTGTAAGTTACTTCTTAGCTGATCTTAAGCCAAGGTCAACGTTACCAGCATCTTGTAATACATCGCCTGAGAAAGGTGTGCCTTCGTAACCAACTTCTTTGTTGATTCTTGCAGCAATCGCTTTTTCTTCGTCTGTAGCAAAATGAGTATCCCATGCAGCTAATCTTTTACGCATATACCAGTGCCATATTGGCGGTACAAGTGCGATGAAGAATACTACAAAGTATCCCCAACCTGTATTAGGGCAACCTACGTTTTCAAGTTCCCAGAAATGTGTTTCTCCACGATCATGGTGGTCAGCTTGACGACCGATTTCGATGAAGAACCATGCTGTGAAACATGTTGAGTTATCCCAGTTATGGCGATAATCAATAGGTTGATCTTTTACACGTATTAAACCGTAGTGCTCTAGGTAGTTCAATGCTTCTAATTCGAAGTTTGAAATTCCCCAGACTGTAGCTAATACAGCCATACCTATCCAGCCACCAGCCATAAAGAATAGTGCTACTGTAGGTACCGCCATTAGATAACCACGAATCCAACGGTTTTGCCATGAAATGAATGAAACTCCCATTCTTGAAAGTCTTTCTTTTTCCATGTTGTATAAGAATTTAGATTGTCCTAGATATGATAGTGGGTAATGACCATAAATTGTACGACCGCGAGGTGCAGTTGCAGGATCATCTTCACTAGCAAGTTCTAAGTGATGGTTGTAAACGTGTGCATAGCAGAAATGTGCTGAACCTGATAATGCCATCATCAAACGTGAAATTACAAAACCAAAACCTTTAGTATGTGATAGTTCATGTCCGTAAATAATACCGATACCTATAAAGATACCTGATGATAATGTAGCACCGATTAAGTTAACAGCTGTAATTCCTTCGTGCATTACTAAAATGCCTGGAATTAATTCCATTACTACCGCGCCTTCTGCTCCACCTAGTGCCATGAATGTATAAAGTCTCCATGCCATTACTAATTGGAATAGTACGAATATAGGTAACATGAAATACATTGTTAAGTTTTGGAATGTAGGCCATCCAAGACTTTCACCGTTTTCATCATACCCAACGCCTGTTGTTTCAAATTTTGTAGCGATGTCTACTAGTAGACCTACAAAAAGTAATACAACGCCTAACCAAGCCATAATACCGCCTAGTAAGACACCAGCACCCGCTACTATAATTAGTATTGGTGCAAGTAGGTAACGTGTGTTTAAAAGTATTTGTCCGATCATCTTTACCTCCAGATTAATCGAATTTGTTTTCTCAACTTCCCTTGGCATCATGCCACTTCAGCTGAGTTCCCTAGGAAAAATTTTCCCATTGCGTAAATATTAATATCAGTTTGCTTGAGTGTCAAAACAATAATGCATACAATGAGTAGATAAGAATATAAGATTATTCTAATATTTAAGTCTTGAAATTACCCTATAAAAAATGGTAATTAATTACAAATTATTTTTTGTTATTGTATATTAGGTCATGCGAATAATTCACACATTGAAAATCACTTTACTGATACTTTTAACCTTGGTAATACTTAGTCCTACTAATTCATATTCAGATATCTCAAAAGCATTCCCTGATATGTCAAATGTTTTTGAGAGAGTAAGTTTCTACGATAAGAATAATAAAATTACAAAATTTAATGGTCATCAAAATAAAGTTCTTTTAGTTTTTTTTGGTTATACACATTGTCCAGATGTTTGCCCTACAACAGTATTAGACATGGCACGGGTGATGAGAGGTTTGGGCGATAAATCTAGCCAAGTATTACCGATGTTTATAAGTGTCGATTATGATCGAGATGATTATAAAAAAGTCCGTGAATATGTAGATTTTTTTGATAATAGGATTGCTGCATTAACTTCTAATAAAGAAAATATTGACGCCTTAACAAAATTTTTTAAAACTAAATATGAATTTGTAGATCCAAAAAATAAAGGTTATATAGTTGAACACAGTTCTAATATTTATGTACTTGATAAAAAACTTCAGGTAAAAAAAATTATACCTAATGGAATACCAAGTACAGAAATAACAAGAATTGTAAAAAAATTTCTCTAATACTTACTCATCATATTTGACATACTTAAATCTGGGATCCTCTGGTGTACCTTCAAGAGTATTATCTTCTTTCGACGGCTGCCATTGAACAACTGATTCGATTTTCTCAGCAAGTAAGAAGTCTTTATCGGTGATGCCCTTTGCAGCGTGGTTTTGAAGTTTTACTATTGCAAAACCATAAGACGCAGCAATGTCAGGATGATGCCATGCAGCTTCTGCTAAATGACCTACAGTGTTAACTACCATAAGTGTTCCTTTCCACCCACTAGTTTTATATTTCCTTCTTATCCACCCATTTTCATAAAACCAATGGGGTAATTTATCTGATAAGTAGGAATTAATCTCATCTTCTGAATATACTTTTTCCTGGCTCATATTACTCTCTCCTTATTATATTAATTTATGTCAGCTTGAATCATTATATAAAGAACATATAATTGTGTATAGTTACCAGGGAAGGAAATAAATACCATGAAAAAAACACTTAAGAATAAAATTACTCTGAGGCCGAGAGGTCGTAAAGTTGATTTTGATGTCTTGGGTAAACTTGAGACTATCCTTGATACCTCCTCATACAGAAGAGATCATCTTATTGAATACCTTCATAAGATACAGGATTCTCAAGGTGCAATAACTAAAAATTACATGGCAGCTCTGGCCAGTCTCATGGGTATTTCTCAAACCGAAGTTTATGAAGTTGCAACTTTTTATCATCACTTTGATGTTGTAGAATCTGATTCAGATAAGCCGCCATCACTTACTGTCCGAATTTGTGACTCAGTTACATGCGAAATGAATGGAGCTAATGAGCTTGCAAAAACTCTCGATGATTATTACAAAGGCACTGTTAGAATCCAAAAAGTTCCATGCATAGGCAGATGTCAGTCTGCGCCGGCAGCTGTCGTGAAGTTTAATCCCATTGATAATGCAACTTTTAAAGAAATCAAAAAAAATGTTGATGCCAAAGCATTTCATCCTGAGATTCCTGATTATATAGATCTACATAAATATATTTCTGATGGTGGGTACGAAATTTATGAATCAATTATTGATGAGAAAATTTCTCATGAAAGTGCTGTGGAAATTCTTGAAGCATCAGAACTTAAAGGTCTAGGTGGCGCAGGTTTTCCGGCTGGTAGAAAATGGAGAATACTAAGAGAACAAGAATCTCCAAGACTTCTTGCTATTAATATTGATGAAGGTGAACCTGGTACTTTTAAAGATAGATTCTATCTTGAATCTGATCCTCATAGATTTTTTGAAGGCATGTTAATAGCATCCAGAGTAGTAGGTATAGATAAAATATATATTTACTTAAGAGATGAATACCCTGCTGTTAAAAACATTATGGAAGCGGAGATAGATAAAATCAAAAACCATTTCACAGATATTCCAGAAATTGAGATGAGACGAGGAGCTGGTGCATATATATGTGGTGAAGAATCAGCAATGATCGAGTCTATAGAGGGTAAAAGGGGTATGCCTCGACTCCGTCCTCCTTTTGTTGCACAAGTTGGTTTATTTGGAAGACCTACGTTAGAGCATAATATGGAAACTCTTTTTTGGATAAGAGATATATTAGATAAAGGATCGGATTGGTTCGCAAATCAAGGCGTCAATGGTAGAAAAGGACTAAGATCTTTCTCTGTTAGTGGAAGAATAAAAAAACCTGGCGTACATTTAGCTCCTGCTGGAATTACAGTTCAAAAATTAATAGATGATTATGCAGGTGGCATGTTAGATGGGCATGAGTTCTATGGTTATTTTCCTGGTGGAGCATCGGGCGGTATCCTGCCAGCAAGCATGAATGATATCCCTTTAGATTTCGGTACACTTGAGGAATATGGATGTTTTATAGGATCAGCCGCGGTCGTTATACTATCTGATAAAGATAAAGCAAGGGATGCTGCAAAAACAACTATTGATTTTTTCAAACATGAATCGTGTGGTAAGTGTACTCCATGTAGAGCTGGTACATCTAAAGCTTCTGAACTTATGCAAGAAAAAAAATGGAATATAAGTCTTCTTGAAGACTTAAGCCAAACAATGTCAGATGCTTCTATATGTGGCTTAGGTCAAGCAGCATCTAATCCTGTAAAATCTGTGTTAAAATACTTCTCGAATGAGGTAAAAGATGTCGGCAAAACCTGAAGATATTAATCTTGATATCAATTGTTCCATCACATTGAATGGAGAGGAATACTCTGCAAATACAGATGAGACAATTCTTGAAGTGTCAAAAAGAATTGGTGTTGAAATTCCGCACCTTTGTTATAAAGAAGGCATGAGGCCCGATGGGAACTGTAGAGTATGTGTGGTTGAGATAGAGGGGGAGAGAGCTCTTCAACCTTCATGTGTTAGAAAAGTACATGATGGCATGGTTATTAACACACATAACGACAGAGTTATTCACTCACAAAAAGTTGTAATAGAATTACTTCAATCAGATGTATCAAAAGAACTGTATGATCCAAACTCTGAACTTAAGCATTGGTCAGATAAACTTCAAGTCCAAGAAACGCGATTTCCCTCTAAAGTACAAAATAAACATGACTTATCTCATCCTGCAATTGCTGTAAATTTAGATGCATGCATACAATGCACAAGATGCGTAAGGGCCTGTAGAGAAGAACAGGTGAATGATGTCATTGGATACGCTCAAAGAGGACTTGCATCAGAAATTATATTTGATTTGGATGATCCTATGGGAACAAGTACATGCGTTGGTTGCGGAGAGTGTGTTCAAGCTTGCCCAACTGGCGCGTTGATGCCATCAAAAGAAATCGGTAAAGTTATACCTGATAAAAAAGTAGATAGTGTATGTCCATATTGCGGCGTAGGCTGTTTGCTTACTTATAATATAAAAGATGACAAAATACTTTTCGCAGAAGGAAGAGATGGACCTGCTAATATGAGCAGACTATGCGTAAAAGGCAGATATGGTTTTAACTATGTAAATAGTGAGCAAAGATTAACCGTGCCTCTTGCAAGAAAAGAAGGTGTTACTAAAAATATTCAACCTGAGGATTTTAATTTAGACAGAATAGAGGATTATTTTGAACCAATCTCTTGGGAAGATGCTATAGAAAGAACTGCTGAAAAATTCAAATCACTGACTGATCAAGATGTAAAATCAACTGCAGGTTTTGGTTGTGCAAAAGGTTCAAATGAAGAGGCCTATTTGTTTCAGAAACTGATAAGGACAGGTTTTAAAAATAATAATGTAGACCATTGCACAAGACTATGCCATGCATCTTCTGTTGTTGCTCTTTTAGAAATGATTGGTTCAGGTGCCGTTTCAAACCAAGTTGCAGATGTTGCGGAAGCGGATACAATCATCGTTATCGGAGCAAATCCTACAGTAAACCATCCTGTTGCAGCAACGTTCATTAAAAACGCAGCTAAAGCAGGAAAAAATTTAATAGTTTTAGATCCTAGAAAAAATGATCTTGCTAGACACGCAACTCATTATTTACAATTTAAACCTGATACAGACGTAGCGCTTCTAAATGCCATAATGAAATCAATAATAGATCAAAATTTAATTGATAAGAAATTCATTAATGAAAGAACAACAGATTTTGAAGATCTAAAAAAACATTTAATTGATTTCACTCCTGAAAAGATGACGTCAATTTGTGGTATTGATGCTCAAACAATTCATGAAGTAGCAAGAATTTATGCATCATCGCCAGCATCTATCATCTTTTGGGGGATGGGTGTATCTCAACATATTCATGGTACAGATAATGCAAGAGCATTAATTTCACTTGCTCTTATGACAGGACAAGTTGGAAGACCAGGAACAGGATTACATCCTCTAAGAGGACAAAACAATGTTCAAGGGGCGTCAGACTCAGGATTAATACCTATGGTCTACCCTGACTATCAAAGAGTAGATAATCCTGAAGTAAATAATTTTTTTGAAAAATTTTGGGATGCTGAACTTGATCCAAATCCTGGACTAACAGTTGTTGAAATCATGTATGAAATCACCAAAGGAAGAATTAAAGGACTATATGTTATGGGAGAAAATCCTGCAATGTCTGATCCTGATTTAAATCATGCGAGGAATGCACTTTCAAAGCTAGAGCATCTTGTAGTACAGGATATTTTCTTAACAGAAACTGCAATGTATGCTGATATTATTCTTCCAGCATCTGCTTTTCCAGAAAAAACAGGGACTTTCACAAATACTGATCGAAGAGTTCAGCTAGGCAACCAAGCAGTTAATCCACCAGGTCAAGCAAAACAAGACTTATGGATTATCCAACAAATTGCGAGAGGTATGGGTCTGACATGGAACTATAAACATCCTAAAGAAATTTTTAAGGAGATGACTGAGTGTATGCCAAGTATTCAAGGGATTACATGGGAGAGACTTGAGAAGAATCACTCCATTACTTACCCTTGTGATGATTCAAAAGATCCTGGACAACCTGTAATATTTATTGATGATTTTCCTACGGAAACAGGCAAAGCTAAATTTGTAAAATCACCTCTTATTAATGCAGCAGAACTCCCCGATGAGTCATATCCGTTTGTTTTAATTACGGGAAGACAATTAGAACATTGGCATACGGGATCAATGACTCGAAGAGCATCTATGTTGCATGAAATAGAACCTGACCCAAATGCAAATTTGTGTCACGAGGATATGGAAAAATTCGGCATTGTTGATGGTGATCTCATAACAGTCGAGTCTAGACGAGGTAAAATTGATGTCTATGCAAGAAGAGATGATATGCTGCAACCTGGACAAATATTTATACCATTTTGTTATGTTGAATCCGCAGCTAACTTACTCACAAATGCAGCATTAGATCCTTTTGCTAAAATACCAGAGTTCAAATTTTGTGCTGTAAACATAATGAGTAATACTAAACATTAGTTTGCAAAATAAAACTCTAAATGAATATATATCTGAATTCAAAAGTTTTATTAATTCCAATGATTATCTCTCCTGCATTGATTTATTATTGCAAGCAATAAAACATTTTCCTCATGAGGAAAAATTAAAACTAAATCTAGGTAATATTTATAAGATGCTTGAGCGTAATGAGGAAGCTATAGATGTTTATACTTCCCTCTTAGAGTCACCTCTCTCATCAATAGCATATAATAATTTGTCTCTTATAATGCTGGAATTAGGTAACAATCAAAAATGTATTGAGTACGCTCATGAAGCATTAAAAAGAAACAAAGAATATAATGATGCTAAATACAATTTAGCAGTTGGTTTATTTGAGAATAATGAATATTTAAAATCATTAGATATTTGTTTAGAACTTGCTAGCGCCAGCGATTATAAAAATAGAGCCTTTGAATTAAAAGTTAGAATTGAACAAATTACTTGTAATTGGGATAATTATGTTCAAACACAACAGCTACTCAAATCTAATCAGGTTACTGTTCATCCATTCCTTCATGTCTCCAGTGTTTCAAATGAAATTAGTAATTATGAAAATGCCTGTAAATGGGGGGAAAATAATATGAGCTCTCTTATAAAAAAAGAAATTACAAAGACCGATGATAAAATTAGATTAGGTTTCTTGTGTGGAGAAATAAGAAACCATCCAACATTCTATTTAATGAAAAATTTTTTCAAAAATCTCGACAAAGATAGTTTTTCTATCTATATGTTTTCATACAATCATGAAACAGATAAAAAGCTACATATAGAACAAGATTTTAATGAATTTGTAGATATCACTGCACTTAGCACTACTGAATCAACTAATAAAATTCAAAGTTATGACTTAGATATATTAATAGATCTCACAACAATCATTTCGCACAACCGTTCCAATATAATTCATCAAGATATTGCAAAAATTACTATTGCTTATCTTGCTTTTCCAGGAACTACGGGTAGCCAAATTTATGATTATATTCTTACAGACAATGTTGTTACACCTTTAGATAATCAGAAATATTTTACTGAACAATTTCTGTATCTTCCTAAAAGCTACCAAATAAATAATGGTGATATAAATACAGATATTAAAAGCGAACGATCAGATTTTAGTTTACCCAAAGAAGGGATTATTTTGGGATGCTTGAATCAATCTTTTAAACTTGATCCTATATTTTTTGATATATGGCTTACTATAATGAAAAATCATGAAAGTACATATCTTTGGCTATTAGATTGTGGTTATGAGATGAGAGAAAATATTAAAAAGTTCATAGACAAAAGAATTGATTCAAAAAGAATAATATATGCCGATAGGATAAGCTACGAAAGACATCTCAAAAGGATTCAACATATTGATATTGCTCTTGATACAAGGATTTATAATGGACATACAACAACTATAGATATGATCCAAGCTGGCGTTCCTTTAGTTACGCTTAAAGGATCCCACTTTGCTTCGAGAGTAAGTTCTAGTATCTTAAAAAGTCTTGAATTAAATGATTTTATTACAGAAAGTTATGAGGAGTATGAAAGTAAGATAGTATCATTGATCAATCAAGATGAGTGTGCCTCTGCAAAAGAATTAATTAAACAAAAAATCAATAATCCCGACATATTTAGTGTTAGAAGTTTTACAAGAGATTTTGAGCAGACGCTTTTAAAATGCTTTAGCTAACATTTTTTACTTTATCAATTATCATGATCGTATCTTTAGTGATATCGACATCATGGACTCTAAGATATGTAACTCCTCGTAGTGAACTTACTGCAAATGTTGCAAGATTAGCTACCTTTAAATCGTCTTTAGTTTCAATGCCATCAAATAATTTGCTTGAAAATCTCTTATTGCTACTTCCTATACAAATATTGGTATGGATAGATTTTAGTACATTTATATTTTCTAGAATTTTAATATTATCATCACCTGATTTTCCAAAACCTATACCAGGATCAATAATTATCTTTTCTTTGTCTATACCCTGATCAATACATGATTTAATTCGTTCATTAAAAAAAATATTTAATTCATCAAGCACATTATTATATTTTTTATTCAAACCTTTTTGATGCTCGGCAGGCATGTGAGTCATAATATAATTACATTTTAGATGCGATACAGTTTTGAGCATATTCATGTCATGAAACCCTGATGATACATCGTTTACAAATAAAATATTCTGACTAGAGAAAGCATTAATAACTTCACTAGATCTAGTATCAATACTTATTTTAATATCATGATTTTTATTAATAAATTCAATAATAGGTGCAAGTGTATTAATCTGAGTATCTGCACTTACATCCGAGAAGCCTGATCTTGTGGACTCTGCCCCGATGTCAATTATATCAGCACCTTGTGTAATCATTTCTGAAATATGTTTTTTAGCAGATTCAAGATCATAGTACATTCCCCCATCAGAAAAGCTATCAAGAGTAAGATTAAGAATTCCAATTATTTTTGTCATAAGTTTTTTTGTTTATAAATATAAATTTCATCTTTTAAATCAATTGTCATTAAGTCTTTAGCAATTAGTACCTTATGTTTAGTATTTTTTTTAATCTCATTTAATATTTGTTCATCTGATGAGCCATCTAAGGATAATACATGATTCAGGATTGTAAGTCTGGGCTTTACAGTATTTATAATCTTAGAAACTTGAGATGCATTGGTATGATAAGAAATAACTCCTTTTGCTTTAGGATATTTCTCTAATGTGTGCTCTGATGCATGAGCTATTTCATGAATTAATAAATCACAATTTTTTGTTTTTTCTATTACTTGCTCAGAATATGTCGTATCACCAGATATCACCATACAATATTTACTATTAAAAATTTTGAATCCAAAGGCGTATGTAAATGGTTCATGTTTAACTGCAAATGTTTCAATTGTTAATCCATTTTTATTATAAGTAAAATCATCATAGATAATTTCTATATTTGATTTAAGATTTTCTACATTCAAACTTTCTGGAGGAAGGCTTCTTACTTTGATGTCTTCTTCAAATGATTTGATTGTACTATCTACAAAATTAATTGTACCTGGAGGTCCAAAAATATTGAGTGGTTTTTGCCTGTGATAGACCCAGCCAGTCATTAGAATATCGGAAAACCCAAGTATATGATCTGAATGCAGGTGAGTAAAAAAGATATTTTCGATTTCATTTGGTAATATGCGCGATTGATTTAGCCTAAGAAGCGCTCCTCTACCCGCATCAAAAAGGAATTTATCATTTTTATGTTCTATAAGAATTGATTGTGAAAATCTATCAATATTGACTCTTGGTGTTCCGCTTCCCAAGATGGTTACCTTTATTATATCTGCATAGATATTACTTGATAACATAATTAGGGATAAAAAAAGAAATATTCTCATCATAGTATTGTAATATAATTAATCACGTATGGATAATAAAAACAAAATTGACCTTACAGAATCAAAAAGGCCAGATACTTCTGAGATTAAAGTTACAGATGAGTATAACTCTGACAGATTTTTTCCAATTACGGGTGAATTACCTCTTACAATCTACTTAGATAAAAAAGAGATAGTTACATTGATGACTCTAGGGCATTATCCTGAAGCACTAGTGATTGGTTATCTTAGAAATCAAGGTATTATACATGATATTACTCAATTAGAGTCTGTTCATGTAGATTGGTCTGTTAACTCTGCAGCTGTTACGACTAAAGGTTTAGATCTTGCGAAGGTTAAGAATAAACTTAAACATAAAGTTGTCACCTCCGGTTGTGGGCAAGGAACAACATTTGGAGGAATAATGGATGAGCTCAAAGAAAAAAAAGTAAGCTCATTTAACATCAAACAATCAACAATATATAAACTCTTAAAACTTCTTCATGATAAAAATGAAATTTACAGAAAATCTGGCGCAGTTCATGGGTGTGCTCTGTGTAGTCAAGATAAAATATTAGATTTTGTAGAAGACGTTGGAAGACATAATGCTGTAGATGCAATTGCGGGCAATATGTGGCTGAATGATATACAAGGTGAAGGGAAAATATTTTATACTACAGGTAGATTAACATCAGAGATGGTAATTAAAGTTGCTCAAATGAATATCGGTGTTCTATTATCACGATCAGGTATCACAGAGATGGGTTTAAATGTTGCTAAAGAGACAAATGTAATCTTACTCGGCAGAGCAAAGGGCAAACATTTCTTGATTTATAATGGTAAAGAAAATATAAAATTTGATTCAATACCAGAACCTAGACCTGAGGGAGCAACTGATGTGTGGAAAAGAAGATGATATCTTTTTAGATAAGTTGGTTAACAACTTTGCCAATTGAACTTACAGAAACAGTTACAGTCTCGCCTGAAACCATTGGGCCTAATCCTGAATTGGTACCACATGCGATTATGTCACCTGGATTTAGAGTCATATCATGTGAGAGATAACTTACAATCTCATAAACATTAAAAAACATATCGCTTGTTTTATAATCTTGTTTTATATCTCCATCGACAGTGGTTGTGATCGTAAGAGACATTGGGTCAATGTCATCGGTAATACAAGGTCCAAATATACCAAACGTGTCGTAGCTTTTGGATCTTGTCCATTGATCAAATGTTGGATCCTTTTTTACAAGATCCATTGCAGTGACATCATTAATGCAGGTATAACCAAAAATATAATTTTCAGCATCTGATATATCTATGTCCTTACAGCTTCTTCCTATGACTATGCCAAGTTCACCTTCAAAAAAAATATTCTCATTATAGGTTTTTGGGCGAATAATATTCTCGCCTTGATCAATAATACAAGAGATTGCTTTATTTAGGTAAAGTGGATTATTTGGTTTTGACAAACCCTTTTCTGTTGCTAGTGATTTATAGTTATTCCAAAGCGCTATCATCTTAGAAGGTTTGCATGGATTTTTTATAGTCACATCTTCGAGTTTAAGCTTAAGGTTTGATTTAATAGGATCATTAAATAAACTACCCTCATAGACAGTAATATCATTTCCGTCCAGAGTTCCAAATGATTCTTTATTGTTTTCTGTAAATCTTATCCAGTGTGACATTTTGGTATATAATTTATTAGTGGGTGTATTCTAAACGAATTAATGAATAAAAAAAAGCCAAGAATTTTAATAATTAGATGTGGGTTACTAGGAGACACTATTGACTCAACTGCAGTTGTAAAACCACTAACAGAATATTTTGGTGATGAATTAACTATTGATTGGATTACCAAACCTAATTTAATTGATCTATTTAAATATGATTCACGAATATCACCTATAGTATTAAAGTTTACTAAGCTGCCACTTCTAATTAATATGGGTAAATTAAAAATAATACTCAAATCCTATATGAATCCATATGATGCTGTGATTAATTTAGAAGTTGGTTCAAAATTTAAAAATTTTGCACGATTAATAAAATCCAAGATCAAAGTAGGTCAACCTTATAAATATGTCGCAGAAAA
Source organism: uncultured Gammaproteobacteria bacterium (assembly GCA_902559355.1). Classification (GTDB taxonomy): domain Bacteria; phylum Pseudomonadota; class Gammaproteobacteria; genus CACLCV01. Next base: position 36,002 of record CACEHM010000003.1, on the reverse strand, counting down.
TAGAAAAAATGAGCACCGAGTTAAACATCAGTTAAGAATACTACAATCATATTTCAAAAACATAAATGCAGATGAATGTTATCCATACTTGGTTGGTTCAAATATAGATGTTGCTCATGAATACGGTATAATTAACAAGTATATTGTCATTTGTCCTGCAACTAGTAAGAACAATAAAAAAAATCATAGAGGATATAGGGCTTGGCCGTTGAAAAATTGGAAGGATCTAATTAAAAAGATTATAAGTCAAACAACATTGGATATTGTTATAACAGGTGGAAAAAATGAAAAAGAATTTATAGATGTGCTAAATATTCAAAATGATAGGGTTCATAACTTATGTGGGGTAACTAGTCTTCCAAATCTTTATGAAGTTATGAAAAATAGTGAGTGTGTCATTGCTAATGACAGTGGCTCGGTGCATGTTGCAGGAGTTAGTTGTAAGAGGGTTATCGCACTTCACGGTCCAACTCCTTTTGAAGAAACCGGGCCCTATGGTAATTCCATGAATGAAATTATAGAAGCCAATTTAAAGATGCATTGTTCTCCTTGCTACAATACGAGTAGAATCACATCATGTCCTGAAAACAAGTGTATGATTGATTTATCTCCAGACAGAATTCTGGAATACATACTTAAATGATTATCATTTTTTATTTATGAATCTACTTATATGAGATAGGGTTGATTCTGTATCATTTTTCTTAAAACCTTTATCGGTTATATCTTCAGAAAGATCTTTAATGATGTTATTTATTTTTTCTGAAAGTTTTGAATATTTACCTAAATCTCTTATCAGTAATATAACTATAAAGACAAGTATTGGAAACATTACGAGTGATGTGATGGTGTAAGCATTTATAAATAAATCATACATCCTTTTTTGCCGCCTCTAATTGTTCAACCTTCTTTTGCATCAATTTATCAACACTACTTTCCAAGGAACGATTCATGTCTCTAGCCTTTTTTAGATTTATCGAATTGCTTTCAAAATCTTTCCAAACTTGAATTCTCTTATTTAATATATCCAAGCTCACTTCATGGTAGTACCTTTGCAAGCGTGTCATTTTTTGTGTGAAAGGTCCTAAAATATCATGTCTCGCATCATATCTGCACTGAAGATGGTCAGAAGACTCAGTGATGGCCATACCTTTTTTTGCAAGTTCGTTAAGTAATATTTTTCCAGTTTCGGAAAATTCACATTGTATCATTTGATTATATGATTGGTTTCTCGCTTCAGAAAATGTGTACTCAGGAAATTGATAAGTAATATCATCAGAAATTACTTTTCCATTATTAGCGATATCATGATCAAGATTTGTGCTAAGAATCACTTTAATCTCGTTATTTCCTACCGGTAATATTTTAACAAAATGATACTCACTATAAATTCTACTTACATAATCTCCATTAATATATAACTTGCCATATCCTTCCGTTGGCTTATTATTTTCCATATTCTTTTCGGGTGTGAAAGTAAAATTTTTGACTTGAGTTCTTACTTGATAAAAAGGTTTATTTTTAATAAGTGTGATTTTAACAGATGGTATGTTCTGATTTTTTACTTCGACTTTAGGATTATAATATTCTTTCCAAAACTTTATTCTCTCTTCATTATCCTCATGAGCATATGCTGAAGTGACTAGTATCATTAAAAAAGAATAGTGGAGGATAATTTTTTTCATCTAGGGTCTATAGTATCAAAATGAATAGAGAAATTCCCTTTTTTCTTATCTTCATAATAAAGTCTTAATGTATTCTCAATAACAGTAAAAGCTATATCATTCCATGGAATTTCTGACTCTGAAAATAATTCTACCTCTTCACTCTCTGGTCCAGGCGAATATTTACCATCTAGAAGCTTACCTAGATACATCATGTAAATTTGACTAATATGTCGTAAGTCGCACATATAAAATAGCTTAATACTATCAGATTTTGCATTCGCCTCTTCGAGTGTCTCTCTTTGCGCACCTTCGGCAACTGTTTCATTGTTTTCTAAGAAACCAGCAGGGAGTGTCCAATAACCCGATCTAGGTTCAGTAGCTCTTTTACACAAAACTATTTTATCTTCCCACTCTAGTATACAGCCTGATACAACTTTCGGATTTTGGTAGTGAATGTGTCCACACACTGTACAAACAGCTCTCTCTTTATTATCCCCCTCTGGGATTTTAAATTCTGTAGGAGAACCGCAAACGATACAGAACTTTTGAATTGGTTTGTTAGCTAAAGACATATTAAAGGCATCGTAGCATAACTAGAGTATCGTTATAGTCAAAAACCTACAAAAAAAAATAGAAATATTATTATTTACATTAATTTTAATATGTTTTATTAATATTGTCTTTTTATTAAATATCTCTGTATAATATTTCAAACTGTTAAGTCCCCATCGTCTAGAGGCCTAGGACACTGCCCTTTCACGGCGGCAACAGGGGTTCGAATCCCCTTGGGGACGAGTCAAGCTTTAAATAGCCCTTAATAAACAAAGCTTGTAGCCCTTAACAATATTTTGACCCCCCATTTGACCCCCTACTTAATTTAAAAACAAAAAATATTTGTAAAGAAAAGTGTGCGAATTTGTTAATGTTATTTTTAAATTTATATAGAATTATAGATATGATTAATCATAAATCTAAACTCGTTTGTCCACACTGCAGTCATGAAAAAACTATCACGATGCCCTCGACTTTTTGTCAATATTTTTTAGAGTGTACAAATTGCAAAACAGTTATAAAAGCTAAAGCTGGTGATTGTTGTGTGTTTTGCTCTTATGGAGATATCAATTGTCCTCCAATTCAAAAAAACTCAGCAGAGTGAGTGTGTGGCTACCCACCTCTAAATCTAATTACCAAATGTCTTCAACGTTACTTGCTGTCTGTTAATGTAGATATACGAGTCTTTTCTGTAATTTTTACTGTCAAAGATAAATTAACTTAGTTTTTGTTGTAGTTTTTTCATGATGAATTCGTTTTGTGATGCTAGTTCAATTATCTTATTTGCTAGTTCTTCGTCACTTAACTTGTTCATGTGCTCGTGATCGGCAGAGCCGATACTCGCACTAGGTTTATCATACCCACCACATTTAAGAATATATTCTGCTGCTTTCAATTTACACATATCGCTTTTGGAATTAAGTAAGTTTTGTACTGTGCTAATTGCTGCGCCTGTCATGGAATCTAATTTCATCTTGATGTTAGTTTCAATTTCATCCATGTTCTTGTGTTTTAAGTAACTACCCATTTGTCTTGGGTTAGAATCATAACCACATACACGTGCGCTGTAGGTAGCATTACCTGTTTGCGTGAATGTTTTTATAAATATTCTTTCTTTTTCTTTATCAATCAATCTAGGCATAATCTTTATTTAGTATCAATACAAACCCATTTACTATCTCTACCCTCTGGAATATCTTTAAAAACGTCTACTGTATTAGCACTTGTATAACATGATAATCCTGTAACTTTATGTGTTTTAACCAACCATGCTGCACTTGTAGACGTAGTATCTACATGATAATAATATTCATCTTTCAAGCTACTACTTAAAATCAATAAACCAATAAATATTAATACTCCAGAAATAAGTACTGCCATTGGTGTTGTTATTTTATCCATAGTGTATCTCCTAGTTAATATTTATATTTTAACATACCCCCACCAATTGCTTAGTGAGGATATATTTATTTAATATTAAATCCCTATATATATTCATTCCCCTAATAGTATAAAACTTGTTATGTAATGTAGTGCCCTGTTACTTGCATGTTACTTACATCAATGAATCCTAGGGATGTTGTGTATTTTTTGCTGCTCTTTGAAGTGTTCATCTGTACCAGGCTTTAATACCTTTTCTTTTTCTTTTCTTTCGCTTTTTTGCTTTGGTGATTCTGCATAACGATTATCCATTCGATACTTGTCTACTTCATCATAGATGCGATATATCGTGATAGTTAATATAAAATCTTCCACCACAAAATTATCAATGACATTACGCATCTTCATGCGATTACAATAATCCAACAAAGTTTCTTTGCTGATGTTACCCTCGCATTGACCTAGTAAATAATTAACTCCAATTGCAAACGTGCATGAGCTAGGCTCATCCTTTTCATATTGCGCTGACGTTAAAGCTTTTAGAATCATGTATAAGCCTAAACCCTCGAGCCATTTCCCCTCAGGGAAACAGCTACGAAGATTCATATCAGCTAGTATTTCACTATGAGATTGCCTCCACCAAGGCATCCCCCTTTGTTTATGATTATTAGCTGACTCTGTCATACGCACCTCCAATGTTATCTACTAGCATTTCGTTGAAATACATTTTCATCAATGCGTACTTGACTGCAATGCGTGTATCAATGCATTTATTGAAATATGATTCATTCCAATTTTTTAAATCATTAACATCAATAGATGTTGCAGCAGCGAGTTCTTCAGCAAAGGTAGGTATGATTTCATCAAAGATTTTATCTTCTACATGAGATGTCATATCTTCCATTACCTGACATTCTTCATCAGGATGATGCCACCCTAATGTATTCTTTTGTTTCGTTATAGCCATGCTATAATTCTCCTGTCAATTCCTGACAATATTTCTACGAGGCTGCCGATCAAATCGGCAACCTCACAGAAGATTAATTAAGCTGACAATTTCTCCTCCACCCAATTATCGACAACATCTTTACTCCAAATTGAAATACGATTCATCTTCTTAGGTGCTGGGAATTTGCCCTCACGTATCCATGTGTAAATCGTTGATGCTTTTGCGCTGACAACATCAGGCAATTCTTTCATTCGATATACTTTGGTTACATTCAAGTCTCGTTTGTAGACTATCTTTTTTTCTTTTTTTTCTTCGTGCATTAATCCTCCTTAAAGGTGTTTAATTGCATTTAATATCTCATGCGATATGTATTGATATACAGGTTAATTAATGAAGACAGTTGCGCAAGAATCTCGGAAGTTATTTCCCCCGATAGTGAGTGGAGTGGACATATACTATACAAACATATTCGTATAGGGGGTTAAGGGTGCTTACAGCTCGTTATTTTTTATCTTTAGATTTCTTTATTTGGTTTTTATAGAGTTCTGCGCTGTAATGCATTGGTAGTACTTGTGATTGTGATTTAGGATTATTTTTTTCAATTGCTTTTCTTCTTTCGTTTAAGACTTCACAAACGATTCTGCTTTCACTAGGATTTAATCCTCTACCTACGCGCAGCATCCATGCATTAATTCCTCTATCATATTTTTCAATATCCATGAATCTTAATTCTTCACCTGTTTCTTTGTCTTTGACTGTGAATGAGCAATCATCAAATGTGATTCTGACTTTATCTGCGCCCATTTTTAATTCATCAGCTATTGAGAGAAATGCATGTTGTTTAGTCTCACCCATGAATAATCTCTGCCAAACATACATGTGAACAGTTGCGTGTTCCTGGTCTTTAGAATTCTTTTGTCCTTTGATGCCTGATAACCCTAATGCTTTTTCAATTGGGTTTCTAATCTTAGGGTCATCATTTTCAAGATAAGCTTTTAGTCCTGAATCTATCCAATCTTGTAATGCCTGACATGGTCTACAATGTGTTCCGATATAGGATTTATAATGCAGCAAAATATTCTCTGCATTTTCTACTGTAGGATATTTCTTGTAAGTATCTAACAGTCCTTGCTCAAAGTCGTCCCATACTTCTCTATCTTCAAGGCTTACAAAATATTTATCTTCAGTCATCCTTGTTTACCAATTTGATTTCTTTAACACCACGTTTGATTCTATCTAGGTAATTGCTCCAATCAGTCATCATCTTAGTTCTATCTTCAAGATGCTTTGTTCTGTTGTATGCTGCGCCCAATCTATCTGGAACAACATGACCTAATTGATGTTCAATGACATCAGGACTATATTTCAAATCTTCTTGCATGAATGTACGTGCTACTGCTCTGAAACCATGTATCGAATGTTCCTCAGGTTTTACTATCTTCACAAATTCATTTCTGAATGATGAGATATGTCCTGTCTTAGATACATCACTAGGAAATACATAATCCGATTGATCGGCAGAGCCGACAATCTTCAATGTATTCAATAACGCAATAACTTGCTTAGATAATGGGACTAATCTGATATCGTTAGTCTTAGTCTGCATGTATTCCCATTTGCGTTTCGTGAAATCAATATCACTCCATTTCATTGCAGTAAGTTCTGAGTGTCTCGCAAATAAGTGAGCCATTAATTTAATCCCTACTTCCTGATGAATGTTGGAATATTTGTAGGTATCAATGCGATTTAGAATCTGTGCAAATTTTTCAGTATTCAGTTCTGCTTGTTGGTGCTGATGCTTTGGTTTTTTGAGTTTAATACCAACAATGATATTTTCAGATATGAGTTCTCTATCTCTTGCATCCTCCCATACGTGCACAAGGTTTTGTTTTATTCTTATCGCAGTATGCTCAATGCCTTTGCGTTTCATGTGAGTAATAAAATCTTTAATGTCTTGTCGTTTTAGCTCCTGGATTGTTCTGCCTTTGAAGAATGGAAACAAATGTTTCTTCATTCGATTCTCAGTTTCTCTGTGCTTTCTAGGATACTCAAGCTTGTAGTTTGCTAACCAATTGATGCAAACGTCCTCGAGAGATTTATACTTTTCTGCTTTCGTTGATGCTGCGTAAGTACGTGATACTTGCTCACCCTGGGAATGTGCTAACTTTATCTCAAGCGCTTTTGCTCTAGCATCTGCAAGATTCCAAACACCATACGCGCCTATAGTAATTTCTTTTTGTTTATTGAATTCCCTAACCCTTAGGACAAACATTCTGCTGCCTGAGGGTCTAACAAGGACATACATCCCTGAGACTACTGCATCCCATACCTTGTACTTCTTGTCCTCAGGTATGAGGTTTTTGATTTTTAAGTCAGTTAGTTTGACTGTCATTTCCTATTCACTCCTGACCCCCCACTTGACCCCCCATTTTATGAGCGCTCAATCGAGAGACTAAAATATTTCTACATACAATTTTCCCAATGAATTCAACATTAATCAAAGTAATATTTCGTTGCTTTGTTCAAATCGAGTGTATAATGTAAATTATATCGAGTCCCTTGGGGACGACAATGTCAAACAATACTATTCTACAAACTCCAGTGACATTGACTTGTAAGACTTACAAAATAATTCAGATATTCTGAACCCCCAACTGAAACCCTAAAACAACGAGAAAATCAAAATTTACTATAAATTTATTTAAAGAAATTTTGAAAAAGATAGGAATTATTATTTTGATATATGAACAGTAATAGATGAAATATGCTTAGTTATAAAAAATGTTAAATAATGTAAGAATCTATTACAGCTATAAAAATTAAATTTATTGATATCTATTTTAAGCCATTGACATGCTTTGAGAAAATAATAAGGATAAGTATATTTTAGATTCACACTTAGATTCAAATCATTACAATATTTTATAAATTGTTTAGTTGAGCAGTAGTGTGTTTTATCAAAAATATATTTTGCGTCATGATTGATGGAGTTCATCATGAGTTTATGATTTTTAAAAAACTTTACAGGTGACGTAAAGTATCTATAAAGAGTAATATACTTCCTCAACATTTTTTCAGATTTAAACCAGTGGGCGAATGGAACATGTATATGCCATTCCCAAAAAACATCTAATGCTGGAAATATATGAAATGAGTTGCCTGATAATTTTAGATTTTTACTTAGTTTATTAAAAAAAGTAGGTTTATCCATTACATGTTCTAATACTTGATTTGATACAATTAAATCGAAAAACTCAAGTTGTTCATGCCAATCATCTGATGGCTTTATTATTTTTATTTTTCTTTCCCAATTGCCATTTTTATATTTTCTTTTTAATACTATATGTAATCTGGAAAGATGAGGTTCTTTAAGTTCTTCATCATTGAAAATTAATTCGCTCTCTTGAAGATCAAAAGCATGAAAATCAAAAGTAATTTTAGGAAATGTCTTTGACAACATATCAATCATGTACAGAAGAAATGTTCCACTACCACATCCAACTTCAAGTATCCTCATATGCCCTGATAAGTTACGTTTCTCTCTTATAGAGCTAATGATACAATTTACTAAATGAATATCATTAAGTGTTATATTTCTAAAGTTATCTTCTATATTCATCTTTTCATTATACTAAAACTAACTTATTCTTTTAAAGATTAATTATTTCAATACATAAATCATATTATCATACCGTCTGTAATAATAATTTAACTATATATTCTCAGTGTTTTATTTATTTCTATAGGATTTACTAAATATGTTAAACTAACTACGATATGCATAAGAAATATTATTTTCTCAATCAAAACAAATCATGATACTTAAAACGCTGCTGCCATGGTGGCTCAAAATCTTTGTTAAAATTATCTTATCTAGATTACCCATTGATTATTCAACATGGCGTTCAATTTCTCTATTTCGCCATTCTGCTCCCAATGCTAATGAATCTGCCACTGCTCTGAGAACCATCGAAAGATATTTATTTATAGCACGGAAATATGTTCATATAGAAAAAGATTATACATGTCTTGAAGTAGGCCCTGGTGATTCAATTATTACAAGCTTAGCTGCTAAAAAGCATGGGGCAGGACAATACTTGTTAGTAGATACAAAAAAAAATGCTTATACTAATCTTAATCATTTAATTAATATTTCATTAGAAATGAAAATTGAACACAATAATTATAACAAGTTAAATTCTATAGAAGATTTTTTAAAATATAATAATATTGAATATAAAACTGAAGGAATGAAATCATATAATGAAATATCAGATTCATCTGTTGATTTAATATGGTCAAAATCAGTAATAGAACATATCCATGCTGATCAAATTGAGAATGTATTTAAAGAGTTTCATAGAATACTAAAGCATAATTCGGTGGCTGTTCATTCTATAGATTTTAGAGACCATCTATCTGGTAGTATCAATAGCCTAAGATTTAATAAGTCTATTTGGGAATCTTATTTATTCAAAAATTCCGGGTTTTATACGAATCGTCTGAGACCATCTCAAGTAATTAGTTTGTTATCAAAAAATGGATTTGAAGTATCCATATTTCATCAAGATTTTGTAAACCAGGCGCCTTTACATAGAAATAAATTATCCAAAGACTTTAGAGACTTATCTGATGATGACCTTAGATGTATGGGTATGATAATTGTTACCAAGGCAATAAAGAATTAGTTTATGACTCTATGGTAGAATTGTAGATATTGGAAATCATTTTCATGTTAAAAAATGCATAACAAACCATAGATATAATTTGAATAATATGTTTCGATTAGATAGTTGAGTGAGGAAGAATTTTGAACAAAGAGTTACAGACAAAGATTAGGTTCAGAACAATGGTTCGAGTGTACCTAATATCTTTATTTATTATCATGCCTATCATATTTTTTATATGGTATATCTCTAGGTAGTCTTCAATGTCTTAAGGAACTTTTTCTCTCTAGATTTACATTTTTTTGTACAATTTTTCTTTTTACATTTTTTCGAACAATATATTTTCAACTTAGACATATACTCACTATACAGATGTTAATACAAAAAATATACTAACAATAAAAGTATGGATATTAAATTATTAGGTCATAAATTTGTCAGCCATACTGTTTGGTAAGGCGTTAAAGTTAGTTTCATAGAGACATCATGGAATTTCTTTTGTGAAATTAAATCTTCCCATTCATCAAAACCTATCAGGTTGAGATCCAATAAACTAAGACCTACATCTTTATCTGTAAGATTAGAAATACAGAAAATACTTTGCTTTTTATCTAAACTTTGTCTCCATATCCCATATAAGTTTTTGCCCAAGTGAAGTGTAAATTGGACAGCATTAGGATGGAATGCACGCTGCCTTTTTCTGATATTAGAAAGTGTTTTGAGTTTATTAAATATTTTGGTTTGATTTTTAGATTTATCTAATAATTCAATATCTTTATATTTTATTTTTCCTCTATTCAATGATCTATTTTGTCCAGTTTTATCAAACAATTCATAGTCATTTTTTGTACCGAACAAGCTATGAATGTATAATGCAGGAACACCTTCAAGTGACAGCATTATGGCATGGATACATATAAATCTTTCAAGACCAAGATTTGACTCTTTATTGAAGGAGACAGTCATAGCATCATAAAGTGAAATATTAATTTCGTATGGCTCAGGTGTATCTGTGTTGTTTGAACGATAAGATACTTTACCTCCATTATTTTCCATCTGTTCTATAAATCTATAAATTTCATCTTGTGATAGAAAAGATTCAGCTGGACGAAGTCCAATTCCATCATGTGATGCAATAAAATTTAAATAAGATGTTCCAAGTTGAGATGGGGGCATACTCATTGTTAACTTTTCTAGATATGATGAATCGCCACAAAGAATAGAGTATATTAAAATCGGAGGAAGGGAAAAATTATAGATCCAATGTGCTTCATTAGCATTACCAAAATAAGAAACATTTTCTCTAGCTGGTGTATTTGTCTCAGTAACTAAAATAGCTTTTGGTGATAAATAGGTTAATAAGGTTCTAAATAATCTTACAATTTCATGCGTTTTATCAAGATTAATACAACGAGTCCCAATTTTCTTCCAAATAAATGCTACTGCATCGAATCTAAATACAGTAATTCCTTTAGTTAGATAAAATATTATTATTTCAATAAATTCATAGAGAACTACTGGTTTGCTGAAGTTAAAATCAACTTGATCTTTACTAAAAGTACACCATACAAATTTCTCACCAGCACTCGTATCAAAGGAATTCAGTAAATCACTGGTCCTTGGTCTTATAACTTTGGATACATCAAATTTTTCGTCAAAGTTTAAAAAATAGTCATGACCTTTACCCTTCCCTTTTATAAAATTGTTAAACCACTTTCCTTGAGATGAACCATGGTTGATCACAACATCAGCCATCACTCCAAAATCTTTAGAAATTTTTAAAATGTCATTCCATTGACCGAATTTATGGTAAATAGTGTAGTAGTCCATTACAGAAAAACCAGTATCAGAACTTGATGGAAAAAATGGGAGTATGTGAACTATCTCAAAGAAATCTTTCGCGTGGCCATGTAAAAAATTATTGATTGTGTTAATCGGAAGATTATTCTTATCGTTAATTGTATCTGCATAGGTAATTAACACTATGGTCCTTTCTGACCAAGGCTCGCCCTCTTGAGTGATATGCTTTGGTAATTCATGTTGAGAGTCGATAATCTTCGATAAAATACTACCTGTTAGTTGTGTTAATTCATCTGAATTCAATATACCTTCATAAATGCGATCAATATGTTGATTAACTCTTTTCTCTAAATTTTCTTTTTTATTTTCTGCCATGTTTATAGATTTTATATCTTAGAGTCTGACTCAACTATTTCTAAGAATCTTTTTTTAATATCTGGCATGGCGGTTTCGACACGATTCCAATTAGTAATTAAAGGATTTTGGTTAGGATTATCTAAAAATTCTTGTCCTGCAATAATTATATTATTTGCAAATAATTCAATAGCAATCTCTTCTTCATTAATATTTAAATTTAATCCATTTATTTTTGCATCGTTATAATATGTTTCTAATAAATCAAGAGCTGTTCGATAGTATGTAGCTTTAAGAGTTCTTAGTGTATTGTGCGTAAATGTATCACCTTGTGCCGCAAGTTTTCTTATAAGAGTTTTTGTTATATCAATAGACATTTTAGATAGACCAGCATCTCTGTTTTCTTCAGAGAGAGGCTGATGTTTGTGATCATAAGTATCAGCTATATCTACTTGACATATCCTATTGTATGCCTGATTACGTTGCATTTCTGATAATAATCCAATTTCTAAACCCCAATCACATGGAATTCTTATCTCTTTGAGTAGCCTGCTTCTAAATGAAAACTCTCCAGCTAACGGATATCTAAAAACATCAATAAACTCAATATAATCTCTATGTCCAAGAACTTTTTTAAAAGTCTTAAGTAATGGCGTAACTAACAGCCTTGTGACCCTTCCTCCTAATGAACCATCTCTCACTCTCGGATAATATCCTTTGCAAAACTCATAATTAAAATGAGGGTTGGCTACCGGATATACCAATTTTGCTAATAGTTCACGCGAATAAGTCATGATATCACAATCATGAAGGGCAACTGATTTTGCCTCATTACGAGAATACGTATATCCCATGCAGTACCAAACATTTTTACCTTTCCCAGCTTGGTCAGGCGCAATACCTAGTGCCATAAAATCTTTATCTAGCTTTTTCATTTTTGGGCTGTCATTCCACAATACCGAATGAGATTGGTTTAAATTAGAAAAAAACTCTTTTGCTTTTATGTATTCTTTTTTCGATGCTCTATCAAGGCCTATAGTAATATGATTTAGATATTTTACTTTACTCAAACATTCAACTATATTTTTTAAGGCTGGCCCTTCTAGTTCTGAATAAAGTGAAGGTAGAATTAATTCAATTGGTGCAGTTTTAGAATAATCTCTAAGTTCATTCTCAATGTCATCTAATGGACGTGTAGATAAATTGTGTAGAGTACTAATGACTCCGTTTTGATGAAAATCAGACATCTGCAATCTCCGAAAATTTAACTTTTGATACTACTTTTTCAATACATTCAATCCATCCAGTTGGCGCTTGATGATCACTGAATGTGATATTTTTACTATCTAGACTATCCTGTAATAAATGATTATTTGGAGATTTCACAATACATGGAAAATCTACTACATTTAACATCTCAAAATCATTTTTACTATCTCCTATCGCTACAGTAACAATGTTAGATGTTTTGAAAAGATTTTTGGTTTGATCTATAAATAATTTGGCAGCCTTGCCTTTATCATGTTCAGAACAAATATGAGAAAATCTTCCTCCGGTAATAAGGTTCAACTTAAATTTTTTAAGAAATAATTTAAATTCATCATATTTATGTTTTGTTGACTTCCATTTAATTAATATTGAAAAATCTCTTCTTGAAGCAAGCTCTAAATCATGACCAGATAGTCCAGATAATGAAGATTGTTCCCCAATACTAAGGTCATCAAAAAAGGTTAAGTCATCTCTAAATTTTTTATTTATTTCAGATTGAATTTGATCCTTATATTCGGTTATCTTTCTAGATTCATATAAAACTTGATATGCTCCTCTAGATGACTCAGTTGTTTTAAGATTATCATTTGCTATATATATGCCCCCGCCAGTCTCACATATGAATGAGAGTGATGTTTTAATTTTTTTTTGAAAGTAGTCAACCTCTTCAAATGTCTTACTTGTATTAAATACAACTGAGTGCTGGGCTTGGGCTAGTTCAGAAATAATTTTAGTGTTTAATCCTTCGTCAAATGTATCATTGTCAATGAATGTTCCATCTATATCGGTAAATATTAATAAGGTCATATTTTTGATCAAAAAATTCATCTTTTTGTAATTATTTATAGTAAATTATGCAATTAACATGCCGTATGTATATTTTGGCATGATTTGTGCATTTTAAAAGTCATGAGTGCCATTAAACTTAATAAACATAAAATATTCAAAAAAACAGATAATGTACTTTTTTATGATATCTCAATTAAAGAATCAAATGCATCAGACTTAGTTATTCATGAATCAGCAGCAATATCACCACCCAATGATGATTTGGGTAACAAGCAGTTTTATATACACTCTCATCAGATTGATAATAATCGCGTTATCAGTGGTTCTAGAACTTTTGAATTGATTAATTTTAGTTGGGATCGCCCTTATCAGATAGTAAAACTCAACCGTGATAGTGGAGCATTAAAAATTCCATTGAATACATATCACCGTTCTGTATCTGGTGAAAAGGGTTCAATAGTAATTAATCAAGCTCAAAGAGATGACTTGTTTGAAACAAATAAAGAATTTAGGCCTGTATCAGTTGTAAAAAATGAAAAATTAAATAATATACTTAAAACTGTTAAACCTATTATCTATAAAATTTAGTTACCTAAATCTTTTTTATTATATATCTCAAGATCTCTTAAATGAAGATTTAAGGCATAGTGTGATTGCTGTGACTCTATAATGAATAATATGATTGCTATCGATAAAAGAAAAACTGCAGTTACAAATAAATTTAAAGCAATGTTCATAAAATCTATATAACCAAAAAATATTGTTAGGAGATTTATTAGAAAAGATAATCCTGAAAATGTTTGCATCCATCTTAAAAGGAGTAATCTAGATGATAATATTTGTATTCTCTCTGCTGATAGATAATTACCTGAATTATCATATGAAAGAATGTGTAACTTTCTTATCAGCATTGCAAGTGCAGTATACTTATTAGTAAAAACCAATAACATAATTGGTATTGCTGGAAATAATAAAGCTGGGTACCACATAAAAAACTTGATATCATTCATACTAATAGTTGTGCATTATTCATGCCAAGGAATGATATATCATGCAGAATAATAAAAAAAAAAATGAAAAGACTAAGAAGAAGATAAACGTGCCAATAGATACTGATAAACAAAATTATGATGAGTATGGGGAGAAAAAAATCGATACTCTAGACTATGAGGTAGATAAGCCGCCTCATTACTAACAAAATCATCGATATAATATATATAAATATTATTATTAAGCTTTTTAAAACTTTTGTTTATGTTTTATTTATTATATAAGTTAAATGTTGATGATTAAATCTAATTGTATATGGTTGACAGGATTACCGTGCTCAGGTAAAACTACCATTGCAAATAATTTGCAAACTAAATTAATTGCTAAGGGAATCCCATCATTGGTTTTAGACGGAGATGTACTCAGATCATCTATAAATTCAGATTTAGGATTTGATATAAAATCAAGAAATGAAGCAATGAGAAGAGTTGCATATTTATCACAGTTACTATGTACACAAGGTATTACAACAATTGTATCTGTAATATCTCCTTTGGCACAGCATAGATTTTTTGCAAAAGAACTTTTTAAAGATGATGGTAGATTTTTTGAGGTATATATATCAACAGATATAATAGAGTGTCAAAAAAGAGACACCAAAGGCATGTATGAAAAAGCTAGAAATAATGAAATAAAAGAATTTACAGGAATTAGTAGTAGTTATGAAGTTCCTGAAAATCCATTTTTGATGATTGATACTAAGAACTTGTCTATAACTGAATGTGTTGATCTCCTGTATAATAATATTTTTTTAGATCGTTAGTTTAAGTTTATTTACCTATATTATCTAAGGCGCCATTTAAAAACGGTTGAAAGTTTTTCCACCTATTAGAACTACCTTGATAAATCTTCTCCCTTACTTGAATATTCGATGCTGTCAAAGCAGGTCTAGGATTTTTGTGTGGTGATAGGCAAGCTTCATCCCAGTCAATATTTAAATACTGGAGCAGGTCCCTTGTTTCTTTCTCATTGTTCACAACAAGTGACTCATAATCAAGATTATAAATATTATGATTCAAAGAATCGTTGAAGAACCTCATTAAATTGAGATAGAGCTTATAATATCCAATAATGTCGTCAAGACAATATGCAAATCCTAGAGCATCCGATTCTAAAGTGAAGCATTGTTTAAATATCCCCCAACAGGTAGCAGATGGGTCTCTATGAACATGAACTATTTTTGCTTCAGGAAATGCAGCTGTAATTAGTCCAATAAAACGAAAGTTTTGTGGCATTTTGTCAGTAATGATAATATTTTTATTAGATATTTTTTTCAGGTTATCAAGGTAGCTTTCTCTAAATTGAGTCAAAGAATTATTATTAATATTATCTTTTTCATCAAAAATATGTTTACTGAGTTTAGAAATAAATTTCAACTCCCCTCCAGCTGTCACTTTTGTATGTGATGAAATAATTTGCTCTACTATGGTAGTACCTGAACGTGGCATCCCAATAATAAATATTGGAGTGTGTTTCATGATTAAGTTCTTGGGGAGTAATGTATACTTATTTATTTTTTTTTGAAAAGATATGATTTTATCGAAAAACTCAATATCATTACCAATATTATAATTAAGTTGTTTTTTTCTTAAGTAATTACCATTAACATAGCAATCATAAGAATTCTTAAAATTACCTAAATCTTCGTAAGCTTTACCGAGACCGAAAGCAAAATAACAACGATCCGTATCATTATTTTTATTATTAGAATATCCTTTTTCCATTTGAGATATTTGAGTGTCATAAACATTTAGATATTTTTTAATTGAGGATAATAAAAAGTGAGTTTTTCCAACATCTGGATTTAAAGATATAGCTTTTTCAACATATTGCTGTGCAAGTTTTGTTTTACCTTTCTGTGAATATATATACCCTAAATTACTATAAGCACTATAATGATATTTATCTATTTCAGTAACTTTAATGTAATTAGCAATAGCATCCTCTAACAGTTCAAGCTTAAGAAATGTATTTGCTAAATAAAAAAAATACTCAGCATTATTGGACTCTAATTCAATACACTTTTGAAATGATAACACCGCCTCACTCAACAAACCTGAGTTGTAAAGCCTGATTCCAAATTTACTATGTACTCTAGGATTATTAGATCCGAGTTCAACAGCTTTTTGATTAGCCTGTAAGGATTCATTTTTTAGTCCTTTTTTCTCTAAAATATTTGATAAATTGTAATAGGCATCTGAAAAATTCGGATTTAAATTTATTGCACGTTCAAATGCAGATAAAGATTCTTCTGTTCTATTAAGATTTTTATAACATATTCCTAAGTTATTATATGATTCTGAATCATTTTTATTTATTAATATCAGTTTTTCATGAATATGGAGGGCTTTATTTAATCTTCCTAACTTACTATAAATAATGCCAAGAATCTTCAAACAGAATAAATTTTCAGATTCTTTTAATAGAAAATATTTTGCTAATTTTTCAGCTTCATGATATTCATCCTTATTAAAATACTCGAGTATTTTTTGAATATCTGAGTCTTTGACCCTTTTATCTTTCATTAAGTAATTTATACATCATAGTATTATATAACCCATAAATTTTTTGTGAACAATTATAGTGATCTTGGTAGGTGTAAAACAATCATTTATATATCTCAAGAAATCTTGAAATTCTCTCAATTATTCTTTTTTTTCCTAACACAAAACATAGATCATCAATTGATGGCGCATTAAGTCTTCCTGTAGCTGAGAATCGGATTAGTGGGCCTACATCTTTAAATTTTAGAGACAAATCTTTGCATGTTGCTTTTACACATGCGCTTATTGATGACTTGTCATTAAAATCAACAATAAATAATTTAGATATTATATCTTTGAGAATTTTTATTGTTTGTTCTTTTTCAAATTTAGTGATGATATCTAGGTCATATTCAATCTCATTTTCATAAAAATAGGTAATGCTATTTGCAATATTTTTCAAAGAATATTCTCTTTCGATACCCAAAAGTAGAATTTCATGTAAATATTTATCATTTTTTGGTGTGTTTGGTAACTCTTTAGCGATTAAAAAAGGAAGAATTTGCTGAGCAATATTCTCAATAGAATCATTTTTGATATAATGCTGATTTAACCAATTCATTTTTTCAATATCAAATGCAGCTGCTGACTTTGTTATTCTATCTAAATCAAATAGCTCAATTAATTGATCTATACTAAATATTTCTTGATCTCCATGAGACCATCCAGTTTTAGCAAGATAATTTAATATTGCATCCACTCTGTACCCTTCATTTAAAAAATGGTTAATATCAACTGCGCCATGTCTTTTTGATAGTCTTTTGCCGTCTACACCATGAATCATTGGAAGGTGTGAAAAAGAGGGAACTCTAGCTTTAAAAGATTCAAATAAATTCACCTGAACAGGAAGATTGCTAAGATGGTCATCTCCTCTTATGAGATGTGTTATACCCAGGTCTATATCATCTACCACTGATGTGAGGTTGTATGTTGGGACACCACTTGATCTTAATATTACGACATCAAAAAAGACTTTAGGGTCAAATATTATTTCACCATGTACAGAATCATTAATAGTTATGCTATTTTCTTTTTGATTTCTAAATCGGATTACATGTCCTTTTTTATTTAGTCTATTTTCAAATTGCACTGAAAGATCTGTCTCTTTAGTTTTTTCATTTACTTCAACTTTATCGTAATAAGCCATACCATTGTTTAAAAGTTGTTCTATTTTATCTACATAATGATTGAATCTATTTGACTGATAAGTTATTTCATCATCATAGTTAAGGCCAAGTTCATTAAGAGCAAATATAATGGAATTTTTATATTCTTCTGTACTTCTAGTGGTATCTGTATCATCTATCCTTAAATAAAACTTTCCATTATTCTTTCTTGCATAAAGCCAGGAATAAAGTGCGGTTCTGACACCGCCAATATGAAGCCATCCTGTAGGGCTAGGTGCAAATCTCGTTTTAATCATCATAGTGTCATCTTAAAGTTATTTACTATGGCGCCGGGTAATCTTGCACTTGAGGTTGACCTCTCCTCATATGTTCCAGAGTCAATTAGAAGCTCCCTACTTGAAGTGAGGCCGATCAAGTTATCACCCAACATACTGTATACGCTATCATCGAATCTCATTGTATTAATTGGAGCAGTAAGCTTACCGTTTTCTACTAGAAAACATCCAAACCTTGTAAGTCCTGTCATTCTTCCATTGTTTCTGTCTGAAAAGTTTAAATACCAGAGATTACTTATATAAATTCCATTATCAATTGTTTCTAAGATTTTATCATCGCTTATGGAGCCTGCTTTCATATCTATAGAACAGGGATATTCTGAGGGACTTGCTGCATTGTGAACTACTGAATATTCTAGTGATGAACGAGGTGAGGTTAAAGATTCTATAAATTCTCCTTTTTTAATCATACTGATCTCCTCAGGCTTTATAAAACCATCGGAATTAAAATTAGCAGAAAGTCCCTCTTTAATATTTTCATCTATAGATATTAGTTCATTTAGTTTTCTTTCTTTTTTATTTAATAAATGCAGAGGGCTAGTTCCAATTTTATTGGATTTATAACTAAATCCTCCCCATGCCATCATATCTATGATTTCATTAAGTGCAGATGGTTCAAGATATACTCTGTATTCTCCAGTAGTAATTTTCTTCTCTGTATTCGATAGTATTGCCAACTTTTCTATACCTTTATTGAGAATAAAATCATAATCATCTTTATTCCATTTTTTTGATGAGTAGTTAAGCTTTATAGCATTATTATTTTTGTTATAAATAGAATAGTCAAAGCTAAAGGAATAATCTTCATGCCAGTTTTTTTGGCCTAACGAATTTGCTAGTCCAGTATAAATGGATCCTGATGAAAATATTCCAACTAAATCTAGCTTAGTTGCGCTATTCAATATGTGTTCTAGAATTACTTCATCACTAGTGCTTTGCTTTTCAGAAGATATCTCAGTTGAATGAACAGATGTGGAAAACATCATATATGGATCCTTAGGCAAATCCGGCAACTCCCTTCTCAAGTAATTAAGAGTTTTTATTAGCGTGGATATATCTCTTTCAAAACTTCCATTTAGTCTTACATATGATTTTAAATTTCTTTTATCTTTAGTAGACAAACTTAGTGTCATTGAAATTTGTTTTACACTTCCAGCTTGTCTTATTTTACCTTTATTAAGTCTCACAAATTTTGATTCTTCAGCATCGAAATTAATAATTAAGAGTTCATTACTTTTTATATTTTTAAATAATTCTCTAGTGATATTTTCAAAATACTCTCTCATTACTCTCCACCAAAAACATCAATGTCTTTAAACAAGCAAGACGGTGTTGCATGGCCTACAAAAATAGTTTGATTAGGCTCTCCCTTTCCGCAATTTGCTGTTCCAAGGATGGAATAAGATGATTCATCACCGACCATGGCTAAGTTATGCCAGAAATCTTTAGTGATACCCCGATAGTTTGGGTTCTTAACTACTCCTTTCATCTCTCCATCTTTGATGATGGTTCCTTTTTCACAACCAAATTGAAATTTATTCCTATAATCGTCAATAGACCATGAATTATTCGTTTCTAAAAAAATTCCATCTTCGATAGCTGCTATCATTTCAGATAGAGGAGTATCGCCTGGCTCCATGTTAATATTACCCATTCTATCAATAGGTGGTCTATTCCAACTCGTAGCTCTTGAACAGGCAACATAATCTTGTTCAGCTCTTTGAGCGGAGTAAAAGCTACCTATTGGTTTCTTTAGTAATCCATTTTGTATTAGATATTTTTTTTGAGCTGGAGTTCCATCATCATCGAAGTTATATGATGCTAATTCTGATTCTTGTTCAGGATTAAAAGATATGTTCAGCTTTTCAGATCCATATTTATATTTACCAAACATATCAAGATTAACAAAACTTGAGCCAGCATAATTTCTCTCATCACCTAATATTCTATCTAATTCTAGTGGATGTCCGATAGATTCGTGAATTTGTAAAATCATCTGATCAGGCGCTATTAGCGCATCACATTTTTTACTTGGACAGTTTGGTGCCATAGACAGTTCTATTGCATCATTTGCGATTGATGTTGCAGTATCAATTAAATTTGAATCTTTAATAAAATTATATCCAATTTGTCTAGCATGAGCATGGCCCCCATATGTCCTGGTTTGGATTTCTTTTTTATATTCTGCGCATGCAATTAGTTGGGGAAGTATGTACGAGATGTTTTGTCTAAATTTACTTCCATTTGTATCAGTAAATAATGTCTCAATTTTATTATATCTAAAGCTTGCTCCCCAGTTTGAAATTGTTGGTTTAGACTTTAAGGCTTTATTAATTTCATATAGATAATCAACTTTATCTTTGTTTGATTCTTTGGCCCAAGTATCTTGTTCATGAGTAAAATATTTGCCATTATCGATGATATCAGCTGGAGGAGTGGGCTGATGGATTAAGTTGCCTTTTGTAAATGCAGACCATTTCTTTGCCTCTTCTGTCGCTTTCAATATTCCTTCCCTTGTCAAATCGCTCGTTGCAGAATAACCATATCCACCGTTATGAATTACCGTTACCATCAGGCCTTCATCTTCTATAATCTCAATTGGCTCTAAGACATTTCTTGTAACCGATAAAACATTCGTATATTTGCTGACAAAACGGAAAGAGCAGTAGTCAACGTTTGGAAGATAGCTGTTTATTTGATTTATAAATTCATTTTTCATGATTTAGTGGCGGATACATTGTATCATTTAACTATAATTATGCATAAGATTTATCCTCTTATTAAAAATACGAATTTCCCAAGCATTAGAAGGTCTTGTCTTAAGACCATCCAGGTTAATTTAGGTTATAAGTGTAATCAAAGTTGTCTTCATTGTCATGTTAATGCCGGTCCAAAAAGAAGAGAAATGATGGATAAAAAAACCATAGATAATGTAATCGATTTTGCTATTAATAATAAAATCGAATCTGTTGATCTTACAGGAGGTGCTCCTGAAATAAACAAGTATTTTAAATATATGGTCAATGAATTAAGAAAACATGATATTCATATAATTGATCGATGTAATTTGACTATACTCAATGAAGATGGCATGGAAGATTTACCAAGTTTTTTTGTAAAACATAAAATAGAAATTATTGCTTCCTTACCTTGTTATATAAAAAAAAATGTGGATCGTCAAAGAGGTAAAGGTGTGTTCGATGAGAGTATTAATATATTAAGACTACTTAATAATATAGGATATGGGGTAGAGAAAGATCTAATTTTAAATCTAGTCTACAACCCACAAGGTCCTGTTCTGCCTCCTTCACAAATTGAATTAGAAAAAGAGTATAAGTCTTATCTTAGAAAGAGTTTTGATATAGAGTTCAATAACTTGTTTACAATTACGAACATGCCAATTAATAGATTTGGTAGCACATTAGTAAGCCAAGATAAATTTAAGAGTTATATGACACTTCTAAAATCATCATTTTCAGAGAAAGCAAAAGAGAATGTAATGTGTAAAGAGTTAATTAGCATTGACTATAACGGAAACGTCTTTGATTGTGATTTCAATCAAATGCTCAAAATGAACTTATCAGGTAAAGAAACTCATATCACCAAGATGACAAAAAAATATCTACATAATAGAGAGATATCAACCGGAGACCATTGTTATGGTTGCACAGCAGGATCTGGAAGTAGTTGTGGCGGAACAACAATATAGGCATGAATCTTTCTTTCATTATTCCGACACTTAACGAGGAACGTACGCTTTTATCAAATCTAATTTTTTTAAAAAAAATAAGAAAATATCTTAATGCTGAATTGATAATAGTTGACGGGGGAAGCCATGATTCTACAGTAAATATTGCAAAAACATTATCTTGTAATGTATACATATCTGAACCTTCTAGGTCGAAACAATTTAATTTGGGAGCAAAACATGCCAGCGGGAATCACTTAGTATTTCTTCATGCTGATACCATACTGGATAATGACGCAATAGACCATCTTAAAAAGATTAAAAAAAATACTCAATGGGGGTTTTTTAGTATCAAAATAAAATCAAATAATTTTAAGTACAAGATACTATCTTCGCTTATAAACATAAGAAGCAGGTTGTTTAATTACGCGACAGGCGATCAAGTTATCATAGTGGAGAATAGTTTTTTTCACAGAGTGAAAGGTTTCAAAGAGATATATCTAATGGAAGATGTAGAGCTTTCTAATAGAATAAAAAAATTAAGCAATCCAAGTTTAATTAAAGGCTTAGCTATAACCTCTCCAAGGAGATGGGAAAAATATGGTTTTTTTAAAACGATTCTCTTGATGAGATTTTTAAGAATACTATATTTCCTTGGCGTTAATGATAGATTTCTAGCTAGTATTTATAAATGAGCACAGTAATTAATATTATGTCAAAAAATCCTGACTTTGCTGA
Organism: uncultured Gammaproteobacteria bacterium; assembly: GCA_902559355.1. GTDB lineage: Bacteria > Pseudomonadota > Gammaproteobacteria > CACLCV01. The sequence goes on along the minus strand of CACEHM010000003.1, from coordinate 13,094 downwards.
ATGCAAAACTAGATTAAAGAGTCTTTTATCAAGAGAAGAAAGAGTATATGTAACAAAGCATATGCTTGATATAACTTGTAGCGTTGTGTCAGAGTTTAATACTACAAATATACTCCATCTGTTTCCAAATAAAGATGGCATGTTTATAAAAAGTCTTTCAAATAAGTATAATATAACACCTCAGATTCAAAGCCCAGGTCAGCTAAGTGATAAGATACATTCCATATTAAATCAAGATAATCAAACATTTGAAAAGAAATTAGTAATAGGTGCAGATATACCATCTATAAGTATTGATGAAATTTCTGAATGCATTAATTTATTAAATGAATACGATTGTGTTTTAGGCCCTTCAAATGATGGAGGCTTTTATCTTGTAGGTACTAAAGCTAATGCACATTTCATATTTGAAAATCTCAATATGGATACTATTTTAATTCATCACTTAATAGCCATCTGTAAGAAAAATAAAATTAGTTACAAGCTTATAAGAGAGCTAAAAGATATTGACTGTGAAAAAGATTTATTATTCATTTGAACTGTCTTTTTTTTTATGTAGATCATTGAGCTTTATATATTTTAGATAAGTATTAAACATTGTGGTGAGGGCAACTTTAAATCCATTTTTCCCTTGAAATATTCCACCTTTAATTATTAACTTCTTGAAAAATGCAAAAATACATCTTGTAATTGGTCGGATGGAAGATGCTCTAACTCCATCTTTATGAAGTTGTTGAGCGCTCATGCTACTCCTAAAATTCATTTTATCTATCCATTCTTCCATAGACTCATATGTATTATGTATTATATGCATTTTGGTTTTATATTTTTTAATGCTTGCTACAGCAGCATGATCTGCCCTAGTGTCATAATTCACTTTAGTTTTATCATATAATCTTGTGACTTCATCGGGATAGAAACCGGCTGCTTTTATCCACTCATCTCCACAAAAGTTTTTCCTACGAAATGAATAGCTATCATAGTCATCATTAAGTTTTATTTTTTTCATAAATTCTACTAGATCATTTGCTAAATATTCATCTGCATCCATGCTAAATATCCAGTTATTTTTAGAAAATTTAGAAGCTTCTTTTTTTTGAGCACCATCTCCTAAGAAAGGTTGAATGAATACCTTTGCTCCAGATTTGACAGCTATATCTCTTGTTAGATCTGTACTTTCAGAATCAAGCACCACTACTTCATCGCAAATACTTTGTAAACTTTTTATTGCTCTTTCGATGTATTTTTCAGCATTAAGAGTTATTATTGTGCCTGTGATTTTATTCATTTCTATAGAGAGTCAAATATCTCCTCTAATCTACCAAAATGTTTATCATAATTATACCGCTTATATGCATATTCAGATGCATTAGAACTCAGTTGTTCTCTTAAGGTTTTATTTTCATACAACATGTCAATTTTTTTTGAAAGGTCACTAGCATTTTTTGTTTCAAATAAAAGACCATTAGTCCCATGTGAGATAATTTCTGGTACACCACCGGCATCGCTTCCAATAACTGGTACCCCCATAATCATTGCTTCTGCAGCAACTAAGCCAAATGTCTCCTCATAAGTAGGCAGTATCACTAAATCAAAAAATGGCATATATGACATGGGTGAATCTACAAAATTAACAAATTTTAAATAGTTAGTTAAGTGATATATTTTAGCATTGATAAGCAAATCTTCTTTATACTGCCTAGACATGACATGTCCAATAATACACAGTTGTATCTGATTAGAGCTCATATTCATAGCGTCCAAAACAAGGTGCTGACCTTTTTGTTCTTCAACACGTGAAAATATACCTATAGAAAAAATTTCTGGATCGATATTATTAATATTCATGAAATCAGATCTATTTAGTTTTATATTTGATTTTGGTTTACTGATGCCATAAGTAAGTTTTTTAATTTTATCTTTATCTATTGGTAGATTCTTATAAGCTTCTTCATATAGTTTATCTGTTATAACTAAAATTAAATCTATGTTTCTATAAAAGAATTTATGATAGAAGATTGTTTTTGAATGTGGTATTTTCATTTGCCTATAAAAAATTATCTTGATATTTCCAGGTGTTAATAACTTCAGCATCACTGCCATGAATATATCTTTAGACCAACTTACATGAAGAATATTTAATTTATTTTTGATAATGTATTTTCTTAATACGAATAAGTTTATTATATCTTTGAAAAAACCTTTCTGAATACATTCAACTTTATTATTAATGATGCTTTTTGAAATATATGATCTTTTTCCACAAGCGGCATGCATTTTATAGCCCATATTTCTATAATGATGGACAAGTTTTGTAAAATATAACTCCAGGCCACCTTGGTCAGGAGATAAACATAGAGCAAGTACTTTATTAATTTTCATATATTTTCGATATTATAGTCTTATTATTAGTGAAGAAACAAAGAATAATTTGTAAGTGACAATTTTTATTGTTGTAATACACAAATGAATAAGATTCTAGTTATAAGAAATGATCGTTTAGGAGACTTAATGTTGATTCTTCCTGCTCTAAAAATCATAAAATCATCCATACCAGATATACAAATAGATTGTCTTGTTAATGAAAGTTATAAAGATATATCATTATTATCAAATGATATTGATAATGTATTAGCAGATACTATTTCAGCTAATAATCTTTTAAATCATGAATATAATTACTCCATAAGCTTTTTTTCTACATTTAATATTGGATATAAACTATGGAAAGCAAACATTAAAAATAGATACGCGCCAGCAACAAAACTAGCCCAAGTTCTATATAACAAAACAATCAAGCAGAATAGGTCAACATCACTTAAGCCTGAATATGAATATAACAATGATCTTGCATGCTATTTTTTAAATGACAATGGTTATCAAATTATTAAAACTAATGGTCCTTTCATAAAATTAGAGAATCAAAAAGAAATAAATAAGAGCAAAAAAAAAATAATTTTTATTCATCCATTTACCGGAGGATCATCCAAAACTTTATCTGAAGATGATTTTATAAAATTATGCATAGAGTTGAATAAAATATGCTCATATAAATTTATATTACATTGTGATATGCATGATTATGATAAATGTCAAATAATGAAAAATAGATTATCCAAATTAGATATTGATGTGATTAAACCAACTAAACAACTTACACAAATGTTTTCAAATATTAATCAATGTGATTTGTTTATAGCGGGATCAACAGGCCCGTTACACGTTGCCGGGTCTTTAAATAAAAAAACAGTAGCTTTTTATCCATCAAAGAAATCATCAACATCTCTTAGGTGGACAACCATTAATGATGAATTTAACAGACTAGCTTATGAAGATTCTGGTACGGATGATAAATACATTAAAATTGATATATTTAGAATTGCAAACGAAATTTATAATAAATTATTGAAATAATTTAGTTACTGATTCCTTTACTTCATCGACTTTTATATCATTTAAGCACTTTGTGTGCCCTAATGGGCAAACTCTTTTGAAGCACGGGCTACAATGTAAATCTTTATAAATAATATCTCTTTTTTCTTTTGAAATTAGAGGCGGGGTATAAGTCGGTGATGATGACCCATATAAAGCTATTATTTTTTTATCTAACGATGCAGAAACATGCATTAAACCAGAATCATTTGAAATGACTCCCTCGGATGATGCAATTATTTCCATAACTTCAACTAAATTAGTTTTGCCAATAAGATTAATTATTTTATCTGACTCTAAAGATCTGAATGCATGACTTATACTAATATCTAAGCCTACAATAATGACATTATAATATTGTGATAAATCATTAGCGAGGTTTAGCCATTTATTAGTTGGCCATCGCTTTGCTGGACCATATTCAGCATCAGGACAAAAAACTATATATTTACCATCGAATTTAAATTTATCAAAAATTGATTGTTTATTCGTCTTGATATTAAGAGTAGGATTAACTTTATCAGTATACTTTTGGTCTATTAAATTTAAATACCTATTAACCATACCTAAGTTTCTTTTAATAGGTTGTTTTATAATATTTATTAATCCATAACGAAATTCTCCTAAATAACTAATTCTTTTTTTTATTCTTGCAATTAAGGGAATAATTCCTGATTTATAGCTATTAGGTAAAATATAACATTCGTCATATTTCTCTGATCTAAGACTTAGACCTTTTTTAATTCTATATATTAATGATAATTTCCCATGTTCTGTCTCAGATTCTATAACTCTTCTTATGCCAGGTATTAGGCTAGCTAGATTCAAAAGATTTGAATTAACAAGAATATCAATAGAATTATTTCGATTTTTTTTTAATGCCTTTATGAATGATGCACTTATAATAAAATCTCCGATCCATGCAGGAGCAACTATTAATATTTTTTTGTTTGGCATTTTTTAATTTTGATCTAAGAATTTCAAATATGACGATACCCCATTCTCTAGTTCAGTGGCTTTCTTCTGATAACCTATGTTTTTGAGATTAATCATATCAGCCTCAGTGAAAGCTTGGTATTGCTCTTCTAAACCCTCAGGAAAATTTATATATTCAATATGACCTGAATTAAAATGATTTATTACTGCATTTGCAACATCATTAAATGAACGACTTTTACCTGTAGCAACATTAAATATTCCTGAGCATTTATTTTGCATAAACCATAATTTTATATCTATAGTATCTTTAACATATACAAAGTCTCTTCTTTGTTCCCCATCATCATAACCATGGCTACCTTTAAAAAGTTTTAACACTCCATGCTGTTTATGTTGATTATAGAAATGATATGCAACACTGCTCATAACTTCTTTATGTTGCTCATAAGGTCCATAGACATTGAAATAACGCATCCCAACAATCTGAGACCTAATCTTAGTAATGTTCTCTCTTACATGATTATCAAATAATAGTTTAGACTCTGAATAATGATTCAAAGAAGATTCATTATCTGAATCTTCTTTAAAAATAGTCCCGTCACCATAAACTGATGCTGAAGAAGCATAAATCATATCGATATTATTATTAGCAGAATATTCCAAAAGTTTTTTTGAGTAATTGAGATTCACATCCATGATATAATCTCTGTCAGGTTCTGTAGTTTTTGAACATGCACCCAAATGGAATATTTGATCTATTTTATTTACATATTTACCATTATGTAAATCTTTTAAAAAGATATTATGATCGAGGCAATCTAAAATTTCTAAATTCTTTATATTTTCAAATTTTTTTGTATATCTATCTAATTCTTCAATAATCAAAATTTCTTTATCTGATTCTATTAAAGATCGCACAAGATTTGTACCTATGAAACCCGCGCCGCCAGTTACAATAATCATATGGTGAATAATACCTTATTTTAGTGTCAATTATAATAATACTTAATAAAAGTATTGTTATGATCTTGATATTGCTGTTACAATTACTTTTTTTAAAAAAATGAAAAGATCACAAATACTTGTTGGTATCATAATGGGATCACAATCTGACTGGCCAATCATGAAGCATGCGTCAGACACTCTAGAAAATCTAGCCATCAATCACGAAAAAAAAGTAGTTTCAGCGCATAGAACACCTGATTTATTATTCGAATATGCTGAAAATGCAAGTGAGAGAGGGATAGAGGTTATTATCGCTGGAGCTGGCGGCGCTGCACATCTTCCTGGCATGACAGCAGCAAAGACACATATACCTGTTATTGGTGTGCCAATAAAAACTAAGAGCCTAGAGGGTAAAGATTCGTTATTATCTATCCTGCAGATGCCAGCTGGAATTCCAGTAGCTACAGTTGCAATAGGTAAAGCAGGATCCATAAACGCAGGTTTACTCGCAGCCTCAATATTAAGTATAAAATATCCTAATATATATAAGAAAGTTTTAGAATTTAGGAAAAAACAAACAAGACGTGTACTAAAAGCAAGTAAATTACTCTAATGAAAATAGCTATATTTGGTGCTGGGCAGCTGGCTATGATGATGATAGAAGAGTCATCCAAATTAAATCATGATTTCATAGTTGTAGATCCTTCTCAAAATCCACCTGCAGGTAAACATGCTAAACATCTACAAACTGATTATACTGACCAAAAGACATTAGATTATATTATTGCTAACTATGATGTTGCAACTATAGACTTTGAAAACGTAGATATATCAGCAATGAGGTTTTTAGAGAGGAAGATAAAAGTCTTTCCCCCCACTGAAGCGCTTGAGGTATGTCAAGATAGACTTCTGGAGAAAAATCTTTTTAGAAAATTGAATATCAATGTAACTGAATATAAAGAAATAAAAAACATGTCAGATTTAAAAAATTATTGTCAGGGAAATGAATCAAGGTATTTACTTAAATCTAGAAGATTTGGATATGATGGAAAAAATCAACTAAAATGTAACTCGAAAATAGATTTACTAGAAGAGCTTCTATCAGAATGCTCGTGTATAATTGAAAAGATTGTAGATTTCTCAACTGAAGTATCATTAGTTTGTGTAAGACAGGAAGATAATAATATAATTTTCTATCCTCTTATTGAAAATTTCCATGAAGATGGAATCTTAAAATATAGTAAATTCCCTTATATAAATAAAGAATTACAAGATACTGCAGAGAAGTATGGAAAAGAGCTGCTAAATTATTTTAAATATGTAGGTGTACTGGTACTTGAGTTTTTTGTATCAAAGGACGGTAAATTAGTCGCTAATGAAATGGCTCCCCGTGTTCATAATTCAGGCCATTGGTCAATAGAGGGCTCCTCTACAAGTCAATTTGAACTTCATGTGAGAGCAATTACTGGGGGTCTAGACAACAAACCAATTAACTTCAAATCTTCACTGATGTTTAATATATTATCAAAATATCCGGATGATAATGTATTGAATGACCTAGAGTCACATTATTTTCACAGTTATGATAAGGAAGAAAGGAATTTGAGAAAACTTGGACACATAACTATAACTAAAAATAGTGCTGAGCAACTAGAATCAATTCTACCTGAGTGTTTAAAAGTGTTAGATAATTAATTTTTCGAAAGATTTTTCTTAGCTAAGATTTTACCCTCTTCAACGCCCCACTGATCGTAGCTATTTATATTCCATATCACACCCTCAATGAAGACTTTATGTTCATACAAACTTATAAGTTTGCCTATCCTATCTGGAGAAATTCTATCTAGAGAAACTAAATTAGATGGCGAATTACCATTTAATGATTTGTATAAATATTTTTTTTTCTTACCTTTAAATAGTAAATCTGCTTGAGCATGAACATTGGCTGCCAGAAATCTATTTGAATTAGTATTGGGTTTCTTAACATATATGAAATCGAAATATACATTTAAGGTTCCTTGGTGTGCAGCTTGAAAAAAAGAATGTTGACATTCCGTACCAGAGGTACCAAAAACTATAGGTGATGTCATATTCAAGGTATGTTCAAAATTATTTGTCATTGATTTCCCATTACTTTCCATCTCAATTTGTTGGATATAATTTGAGATATTTCTGAGCCTGTATGAGTAAGGGACAATTATGTTTCCATGCTTAGAAAGACAATTAATATTCCAAATATTAATTAGAGCTAAGTTAATAGGTAAATTAGATTCAATTTTAGCTTTTAAAAAATGTGCATCCATAGATCTTATTCCTTTGACAAATTTTATGTAATTTTCGATGCCTATTTCAAACATATTAATCAAAGTAACTGGCGTAGCAATTGAAAATCTTCCAGGGATTGTTTTTGGAAAGGTAAAGATATTTTTAGGTAAAAAATTTAGAGATTTACATAATTGCTTGTTTGATGAGATTGCTATAAATTGATTTTTATGAATATAATCTGCTTGGTCAGAGAGATTTTTCTCTAAATAATTATCAATAAATAATTTTATTCTCATCGTTTCATCAGTCTTAAAGCTTTTAGAAGCAAAAATAAATAGTGTACGTTCTACATCTATTTTTTTAATTAGATCAGCTATTTCATCAGTATCTCCACTTGAGATGAAATATGTTACAAAATCATTTCTTTTAAAATTTTCTAATGCTTCTGATAAGAATTTCGGTCCTAAAATAGAACCTCCGATGCCAATATGAATGATAGTATCAATTTTATTTCCATTGAAGCTTTTAATTTTATTTTCTTTAATCTGTAAGTAAAATTTAGACATTTTCTCTATAGCTTTGTCATATATTTGGCTATTACGATAATGTATAAATGAAACTTTTTGTGATTCAGTTTTACTTATTAGCTTATTTGTAAAAAGTTTTTTTCTTTTTTCTAAAAATTTATTCACCGTCAGCAAAGATTTCATTTTCATAAAAACATCACTGCTAATGAAGTTCCTAGACAAATCAAGAGTGATTCCGCTGAATATTTTATTCTTTAAAAGTGTACTTCTTCCTTTTTTTGATTTGGATGAAATATTTCTTAGCCGTTCTTTGATGTCCACAGCTATATGGCATTAAGTTTTTGGTTTACAGGTTTATCAATAATTTGATTTGATTGATTTACATATATTATTGTTGGTACATGATTTATGCGTTCATTTTCATTCAACATTGTGTAACTACAGATTATTATTTCATCATTTATTTTGATCTTATGACAACATGCACCATTAATTCCAATAATTCCTGTATCGGGCTTGCCAGGAATAGCATATGTAGATAGTCTTTCTCCATTGGTAATATCATAGATATCTATCTTTTCATAAGGATCTATATTCGCTGCTTTTAAAAGAGCCACATCAATTTCACAAGATCCTTCATAGTCAATATTAGAATTTGTTACCGTTGCCTTATGTATTTTTGAGTTTAAATACTGCCTTTCCATGAATGTATATTACTATCTTTTTTATAAGATTATAACTAAATTTCAATATTATCTATTAGTCTAATGTTATCTATATAACAAGCAATAAAAATTCCACATGGGTGATTAATATTTACTTGCTCTTTTAATGTTTCAAGAGATCTTAAGTCTAAGTATTCGACTGATATATTATTATCTTCTAAGTCTAATAAACTGCTTTCTTTGACATCATTATATTCCAATCCGCTAAGTAATTTTTTTTTCATTATCATCAATGTTTGAAAAATCAATTTAACTTGGTGAAGTGATTCTCGAGACACCTTACTTAATCTTGAACTGAGAGCAATATTGTTTGAGTCTCTTACAGTATCAACATCAATGATTTTCAATTTTGGAAAATAGGTACTAGCTATATATTTTACCAATAAAAGTTGTTGAAAATCTTTCTTACCAAAGTATGCATAATTTGGCTCAATTATTTTAAAAAGAAATTTAACTATCCTAAATACCCCTGAGAAATGTCCCGGTCTATTAGCCCCGCACATATATGATGTAAATTTAGGAAGGTCATTTTTATCACTATCAAGCTGTTTGCATATGACTGAGTTATCGGGAGCAAATACTAGATCTACATTATTATCTTCGCAAATAGATAAATCATCAGCTAGTGTTCTTGGATAGCTTATATAGTCATTTCTATCATCGAATTGAAGTTCATTGACATATATTGAAACAATTTTTAGTGAAGAACTTGATGCGCTGTTAATAAGCTTTAAATGACCAGAATGAATATTTCCCATTGTAGGAATTAATGATATTGTCTCATCAGATTTATGATCGTTTATGAAAGATTTTGCATCATCTAGAGAACTAATTACTTTCATAACTTAGGTTTTTTTTATGAACGCTTGTATTACTTTATTTATGACTTTTTCATTTTTTTTAGTAAGTGATGTAATTTTATTAAAACTAATCCCTAAGAGATCATAGATGACAGCAACCTGTCCATCTAGACCTAAGCCTGAGCCAATACCTATAACTGGACAACTGCATGTGTTTGCTATTTTTCTAGCTAATGCGCCTTCTACGCATTCTAAAAGAATAATTTTAGCTCCGATTTCATCACACAATATTGCATTATTATATATCAGGTTAGCTTCTTTTTTAGTTTTACCATGTTTTCTAAATCCTGATTTATTTTTTACCGATTGTGGCAAAAGGCCTAGATGAGCACATATTGGTATATTTTTTTGAATAAGATATTTAACAATATCTAAGTTATCAGAATTAACTTCAATTTTTATAAGGTCAGCTAGGTTATTATTTATTAATTTTTTTGAATTTTTTAATGCAGTCAATTTAGTATTGTAAGTATTTTTTGGAAGATCAACCATAACAGTTGTCCTCTTAGTTCCTGATGTGACACATTTTGCGTGATAAGTTATTTCTTCAAATGAGACATTGTGCGTAGATTTATCACCTTTGATGACCTGTCCCAAAGAATCACCTACAAGTACAATATTAACACCTTGAGTTTCAAGATATTTAGCTATGCTTGCATCATAAGCAGTGACACATGAAAGCGCAGTCCCATTTCTATAAGACTTTAATAAATTATCTAAAGCAGTCATTATTTTATTGAAGAGGGATTGAAATATTTTTTACCATTAATATCAGATGATATTTCTTCTATCAATAACTGATAATCATTCTGATCATTTATATTTACATTGGAGGTGTTAATTATCAGAACAGGTGACGATGTGTATTCGTGGAAATGTTTCATATATAGATCATTAACAGATTCTATATATTTTTTTTTCATATTTTTTTCTGCATCTAAGCCTCGTTTCTTTATTCTTTCAATTAATATATCTGTTGAGGCTTGAAGATAAATAATCAAATCTGGTAAAGGTGGGATAAAATTGAGCTTTTTACGGACACTATTGTACATTTCAAATTCTAGCTCTGATAAATTCAATTTAGCAAATAACTCATCTTTGCCAAAATAGAAGTCAGAAATTAGCATATCATTTGTTCTATTGATTTTTTCAGATTGATCGATTCTTTTTAAAAGAAAATATAGCTGCGTAGAAAAAGAATTAGTCTGGTTTTCATCATAAAATTTTTTTAAGAATGGATTATCAATATAATCTTCAAATAGGGTTTGGCATTTCATGGTATTAGATATAGTTTTAGCCAATGTAGTTTTACCAACACCAATCGCACCTTCTATAGCAATATATTTGTTATTTATCATTATAAGTTTTTAATTAAATTTGAGACCTTGCCATATTTTGGTATTTCATATCCATAGTTCGTTATTTCATATAACGGTATTAAGACAAACTCTCTATATTCTAGCCCTGGATGAGGGATTATTAGGTCTCTTGACTCCATAGTAATTCTATTATAAATGAGTATATCTAAATCTATGCTTCTGGGTCCCCACTTTTTTGTCCTTTTCCTATTATGCTGTTTCTCAAGTACTTGGAGTTCATCCAATAATTCATGTGGATTCAAATTTGTTTTGATTTCTATTACAGCATTAATAAAATTAGGCTGACTTTGAGGTCCTAGAGGTTTCGTTTCGTATAAGCTTGATTTTTTTACAATTCTAGTAGATTTAATTCGGTTTATTTGTTTTAAAACAGAATATATTCTGAAGTAAGGATGATTTTTATTACTTCCTATGCCTATGAAAACTTGATTCAATTTTTAGTGCTTAGTTAAGCTTTTCTTTAATCCTTGCAGATTTTCCAGATCTTTCACGCAAATAATACAACTTAGCCCTTCTTACAGCTCCCTTGCGTTTGACTTGGATTTTATCGATGATAGGGCTGTGAGTTTGGAAAACTCTCTCAACGCCCTCTCCGTATGAGATTTTTCTAACAGTAAACGATGAGCTGATGCCTCTATTTTTTACCGCCACTACCACGCCTTCAAATGCTTGAATACGCTCTCTTTTGCCCTCTTTAACTTTTACAGACACAACGATAGTATCTCCAGATGAGAAATTCGGGACAGATTTAATCTGTCTTGAAGTGATATTTTCAATTATTTTACTCATTTTCTCTAGCTTTCAACTCAGTAATAAATTCTTGCAGTAGTTTATCATCTTCTTTTGTAAGTTTCACGTTTTTTAACAAGTCTGGCCTTTTTACAAATGTTGCTCCCAGTGCCTGCTTTCGTCTCCATAATACAATTTCTCTATGGTTGCCGGAAAGAAGAGTATCGGGTACAGACATGTCATCAATAATTTCTGGTTTAGTATAATGGGGATGATCGAGAATTCCATTATAAAAAGAATCATTGTGGATAGAGTCGATGTCCTCTGCTACTCCTTGTAATAATCTTGTCACAGACTCTATTATTATAGCTGCAGGCAACTCTCCTCCTGATAAAACATAGTCTCCGATAGATATTTCTTCATCTACCAAGTTATCTATAACTCGTTGATCAACGCCCTCATACCTTCCACATAAAAGAGTAATATTTTTTTCTTTTGATAGCTTTATAAGTTTTTTTTGATTAAGCGTCTTTCCTTGTGGTGACAAGAAATAACATTTACCAGATTTTATCGTTTCTAGAGAGTCTTTAACTGGCTGGTACTGTATGACCATGCCAGGACCACCACCATATGTTTTAAAGTCGACTCTATTATGTTTATCTTGAGTATGTAATCTAAGATCAATTATATTTATATGAATTATTTCTTTATCAAGGCCTTTTTTAATCAAACCATGTTTATTAAATGATTTAAAAAAATCTGGATAAATAGTTAATATATTAAACTGATTCATGTTTTATGATAATTTTTTTATTTGAAACTAAAGTTATATTATCTTTTATGAGAGCTATGTAAATATATTTATTATTATGCTTTATCGCTAGAACATCATTTGACCCATTATTAAAAATGAAGTCTACCACTCCAAGAAACTTTTCTTCTGATGTCACCACCTCTAAACCTTCTAACTCCCTCCAATAATATTCACCATCAACAAGTATAGGCATGTCAGATTTATCAATTAGTATGTCTTTTCCTAAGATATTTTCCGATGTAGTAATATCATTATAATCCTTGATCTTTATAATAACTTTCTTAGGCATTACTTTAATATCAGTGATGTTAATTTGTCTTATCAGGTTATTTAAAAATATGAAAGTATTATAGTTTTTTAAATTCTCTGGAGGATGTGCATAACAATAAATAGATAGCCACCCATGAATACCATGTGTAGATATAACCTTCCCTATAATTACAGAGTCTCGTTTATTCATGTTTATGGATAAGTGAGAA